>PBCV01000001.1 GCA_002717915.1 Fidelibacterota bacterium
GTGCAGATAGCACAGTTAGTAACATCCCCTTCTACTCTAAAAATATGGGAAGATGACTACAACTGGAGCCGATATTTTTTAATTGAAAATCGTCAGGCGGTTGGTTTCGATTCTGAGTTACACGGGCCTGGATTGCTTGTATATCACGTTGATGAAAATAGAGGATATGGACCTAATGCCTGGAGCAGTGGCTCGGTCAATGATAATGAACAGAATAAACTGGTAGATTTAGAAGAAGCAGATGGTGATAATGACCTGGATAACGAAAGCAATCGTGGAGATAATGGTGACCCTTTTCCAGGAACATCGGGGAATACAACATTTGATGATAATTCTAATCCAGCCGCTACACGCAACGATGAAACTGAAACAGGAATATCTCTCACAAATATCAGTAATCCTGATTCAATCATGACAGTCGATATTGAAACTCGTCCACAATATGGTTATGCGGTAGCATATGATGAAATGGGCATGTCCCTATATGGATTTGGAAATTCTGAAGAATCTGACAAATGGTCTGGAGTATCATTTGAAGCTGAAGAAAGTGGTTATTTAACTGAAATTGATTTTGGTGTGAGATATCCAATGAATTGGACTGTTTACGTCTATGATTCTTTTAATGGAACATCACCGGGTACGCTGATGGAAAGTATAAGTGGTTCTTCAGATCGGAATAACTGGGTCACAGTCGCTGTAAATTCTGTACCTATAGATGCTGGGCAGGATTTCTTTGTTGCAGTCAAATTTGAAAGCGAAACCTATCCAATCAGTTTTGATAATACTGGTGCATTAAGCGGAAGGTCTTATTATTCGACAGATGGATCATATTTTGATAATATCCTTTCTGCATATGGTGATGCAAATATTCGCGCAAAAATTTCAACAGATGCATTTATCTCGATCGAAGAAAATACTCATATACCAAACAATATTTCCTTATTNCCCAATTATCCAAATCCCTTTAACCCAACTACTACACTTTCATTTTCACTNATCANTAATGATCATGTATTACTTGAAGTATATGATATTAAAGGACGNAATATTGAAANATTAGTAAATTCAAAATTATCTGTTGGAAGGCATAATATTCGCTGGGATGGATCTCAATATTCATCAGGTATTTATTTTGTAAAATTTCGGACAGAAAATATTGAAATGAATCAAAAGATAATGCTTTTGAAATAAATATTTTAAACGAACTATCCAAGCATTCATGGATTAATGAGNNNTTCCAATGTTATTAGATTCCAAAAAACGATTGATAACCCTTAAAAAAACATCCTGATGTCCACTGAAGAAAGACGATTAGCTGCCATAGTTTTTACCGATATCTGTGGATTCACNGAACTCATGGGACGTGATGAAACAAAAGCCATGGCTTTGCTTGATCAGCAAAGAGCCCTGCTAAAACCCATTATTAGTAATTTTAACGGCGAATGGCTAAAAGAAATTGGTGATGGCGTTCTAATCTCTTTTCCAAGTGCAGTAAAGGCAGTGACTTGTTCATTAGAGATACAGCGCATCTTGGCCCATAATTCTGATCTTACTCTGCGCATTGGTATCCACATTGGGGATGTAATTAAGAAAGATGGTGATGTGTTTGGTGACGGCGTCAATATCGCTTCCCGGTTAGAACCTTTAGCTGAACCGGGCGGTATATGCGTTTCTGAGCGTGTTCACGAAGATATTAAGAATAAACCTGATATCAGTACTGCGTTTCAGGAAGAACAGTTGTTGAAGGGTGTAGATAAGCCCATTAAGGTGTATTCTATTTTTACCCAGATGGGTACGACACCCACACCAGTGTCTCCGTCATCCAAACAAGCAACGACTTCTCCAAAAAGCAAAATACCCATTTTAGCAGCTGGACTAGCAATTGGACTTCTTATTACTGTTTTTGCATTAAGGACTTCCCAGGAGCAGGGGATTGTGGTTGAGCCTGTCTTTTATACAGGGGAAAGAATTCCCATAGCTATCGCCGACTTTGAAAATAATACAGGGGATGCAACCCTGGATGGACTCTCAGGTCTTCTAATTACATCTTTAGAACAATCTAACTATTTAACAGTATTGACTCGTTCCCGTATGTATGATCTTTTAAAACAGATTGGTAAACCCGATGTGGATTTGGTGGATGAAAAAATAGGACGTGAGATCTGTCACAGTGCCAATATTAATTCATTGGTTCTCACATCCATCCGACAGTTTGGGGAACTCTATTCTATAGACTTGAAGATCTTGGATATTGAAAAAGATGAATATTTGTTTTCAACTAATGTACAGACAGAAGGAAAGAAAAATATTCCCGGACTTATTGATGAGATTTCAAAACAAACTCGCATCAGTCTNGCAGAAAAAGCAGAAGAAATAGAAAAAANCCAACGGGATATTGCCAGCCTTACCACTAAAAATCTTGAAGCTTTTAAATACTATGATTTAGGCCTGAAAGAAATTTATAATAATCAATGGAATGATGGGATTAAACATTTTGAGAAAGCAATCGAAATTGATTCGACTTTTGCGTTAGCCTACTACCAATTAGCATTTTCTTATCAATGGAAATTTAATGTACCAAAAACTCAAGAATATATAAAAATGGCTGTTCTATATATTGAATCAGTACCTGCAAAAGAACGATTATATATCCGGGCTCAATCGGTACAAGATAAACTTTCTAGACTTCATATCTACGAAGAGCTTATTCAAAAATACCCAAATGAAAAACTGGCCTATTTTGAGTATGGTGATATATTATATCATTCAGGTAGCTCAATGGAATCTATACCCTATTTTGAGAAAAGCCACACCCTGGACCCAACCTTTGAACATACACTAAGCCATTTATCCTGGACATATTCAGATGCAGGGCTTCATGAAAAAAATATAGAATTAGCACAGAACACATTAACAATTGATCCAGTTAGCCCAACCTATAATCAAAAGGTATTAAGTGCACTTTTATTTGCGGGACGTTTTAAAGACTATTTTTCTAGGGTACAAAAATTAAATAAATCAGAGATTGAAAATTATCATTTTAATTTCAGAATGGGAGATGGGTATTACAAATCTGGGGATTATGTTAAAGCAATTGAATTCTATAAAAATGGCATAGAACAAGATGAAGGAAGAATATCAGGTCTGAATAAACTGATATCCGTTTCGATTATACAAGGTGACNTAAATCATTTTAAAAAATATACAAATGAAAAAATAAACCAAGCCTTGCAAGAGTCTGATTATCAATGGTANGCTGATCTTTTAGTACATATGGCTTATACAAATTTTATTACCTTTGATGATAGACAATATGGAAAACAATTAATAGAAGAAATTGAAAATTTATTCATGGATGAAACAAAAGAATGCAATTTCTCAGATATGGGTGCTATTGCAAAATTCAATTTTATATATTGTTATAAAATTCTTCAAAATTGGGAGATGGTGGATCAATTAACGGAAGAATCTGTAGGTCATTCGGATGTTACTGTAAAACCGAACCGTGGAATTCAATACCAGCAAGAAGGAAAATATCAGGAAGCAATTCAAAGTTATAAACGGATTTTGTCTGAAAGTACCATTTTATGGATCCAGTATGATATAAACTACAATCTCGGTCTGTGTTACATGGAGGTTGGGGATTATGCATCTGCGGTGAAGCATTTTGATCTAATGAAGNAAGTTTATTCATCNGGTGCGGGTAACAGAAAATTTTATTACCCATTGTATTTTTTACAATCGGGATTGGCAAATTATGAATTGAAGAATTATCGTTTAGCAAAAAGCAACTTGGAGATTTTCCTAAAGATTTGGGAACCGGCACCGGAAACACTTGAACGGAAAATATTGGCCAGAAAAACCCTTGCAAAAATCAAAGATGTTTCATGATTTATAATGACAGATTAGAATAGCATGTCCACAGAAGAAAGAAGATTAGCCACCATTTTACTCACTGATATTGCTTCTAATTTGCTGACTTCTACTTTATAGTGGCCCATTATTAAATAATTTGTAACCATAGTTCTTCCTTAACAAGTGTCAGAGCCCACTAGAAAATTAGCTGCAATTGTCTTTACGGATATTGTTGGTTTCACAGAGCTTACTTCCAAAAATGAACCTGCTGCTCTTACTCTACTGGAAAATCAGCGTAATATTCTCAAGCCCATTGTCGAATCCTACAATGGACAATGGCTAAAAGAAATTGGAGATGGGCTGTTATTGACTTTCGATGGTACAATGGATGCAGTTAATGCTTGCATTGAAATTCAGGAAGCTGCTAAAGCGATAGATAATATGAATCTCAGAATAGGCATTCACCAGGGGGAAGTCCTTTATACAGACGGTGATGTTTTAGGTGATGATGTTAATATNGCATCAAGGATTGAACCATTTGCAGGTGCAGGAGGAATTGCAATATCAGGTAGAGTTAATACAACCCTAGAAAGGGATCCAGACTTTGAAACTTATTTTCTAGGTGAACCTGCTCTTAAAGGTGTTTTTCAGGATGTAAAAATATACAGCATAATATCTCACAACTTGCCCAAGGGTAATAAGATAATAGATGATAAAACTAAAACAAACATTCAGATTAAGGATAGAATATTATCAAGNAATGGTTTGTTAATATTNTCTCTCATTTTCATTTTTATTTTCATANTTAANAAAATTAATNCNAANATNNNATTAGATAATGGCATAGAAGAAATTGTTNAAAAANTTGATCAAGGTGATAATNNTTTTGTATTTANAANAGCAAAAGAATTATTGGCTTCATTTCCAGANAATAAGTTATTAAAACNNTACTTCAATAAAGCNACCTNCCCAATAAACATTAGTACAGACTNTTTANNANCACNNGTCTATATAAAATATGANNCNGANACAACNTGGAATTATNTCGGTNAGACNCCNATNGATAGTNTCAGANTTCCAGCATCTACAAAAAGGNATANANNANCNNAANANTTTCAATTAAAATTTATNATTAATGANAGNNNAATTTTGGGTGCTNCTAATCAAATAGAGTTTACAGGNTCTGGGNAATTTTATTTNGGNAANGTTGATNAATTNCCTNAGGANCATNCTATTATATCTGGNTCAAAAAATCATCNGATGTATTTTCCTGGGATTGATTTTGGTAACATCACATTTGAGCCATATTCAATAGCGAAAACTGAAGTTTCAAATTTAGATTTTAAAGATTTTATCAATGATGGAGGTTATGAAAATGAGGAGTACTGGGATTTCCCAATCATTCTTGATGGCATAGAGTATACTTATAATAATTCAATTAAATCCTTTGTTGATAAACATGGTCAGTTTGGGCCTGCGAACTGGTCCTATGGACAATTTGATGCTAATAGGGAAAATTATCCGGTTACAGGAATATCTTGGTTTGAAGCTAGAGCGTATGCCAGATATAAAGATCTGGCTTTACCAAATGTATTTCAATGGTTAAGTGCAGCAGGTTTATCTGGTTTTGTGGATAATTTACCTGACATCAGTACCAGCAACCTTAAAGCAAATTATTTATGGGANGTAAATGATCCTAGAGGAGAAAATTATTATGGCATAANGAATATTGCTGGTAATGTNAGNGAATGGTCAACAAATCCAATGGGTGTGGAAAAGANTAAGTATTCAATACTGGGAGGGTCATATTNTGATAATCCATANAGCTTTAATGAATATCAGAGNATTTCTCCATTTGATCGCAGTATAGGTAATGGTTTNAGAGTTGTAAAATCCAAAAACGATCAATCTCTAGATGATTTTACCATAACCTATAATCAGAGAGATATTCTATCAGAACCTGATGTTAGTGAAGAGGTGTTCAATATATATAAAAAACAATTTGAATATGATGACTATGATCTTGATGTAACTATAGAATCAATATCTGGTCATGATGGTTATGTAGTCCAAAGATATGAACTAACCCCACCTTATGAGAACGATGAACTTTTACACGGTTATATAGTTTATATAAAAAAAGTAAATGGGCTAATTATACCTATAATTGAATTTCCAATTGCAGCGGCGATTTATCGTAATTCTGATGAGACGATTATTGAGTCGATAATAGCTCACCAGAAACATTTATTGATGGAAGGTTATGCTATTATTAGACCAGTTTACTATAGCACTTACAGTAGAAAAAAAACCATAACGAGCTGGTGGGCTAATGAAACAGATCAGTATAAAAACTCAATTATAAAAATGGGAAAAGATTATAAAAGAAGTATCGATTATATAGAATCCAGAGATGACTTTGATTTTAAAAATTTATCTTATATGGGATATAGTTGGGGTTCTATTATGGGAAATATAATGTTAGCGATCGATGATAGAGTAAAATTCGCATTTCTTTTANCTGGNGGACTTGAGGTGCAAAAAACTAAACAGGAAATCGACCCAGCTATATTCACACGAAGAATTACTATGCCGGTTATGCATATTAATGGGAANAATGATGGGGTTTTTGACTATAATAATTCTCAACTCCCAATGCAAAAACTTTTAGGCACAACACAGGAAGATCAAGAAATGATTGTTTTGGAAGATGTCGGCCATATTATTCCAGAAGACATTATTATAGAGAATCATTTAAGGTGGTTAAAAAAATATATAAAAAATTAATCTAAAAAACAGCCCCACATTCGTGGGGTTTTTTGTTTGTGGGATGATGGGTAGATTTTAAGATATATGANAGAGAAAAAACGGAAACTTGCTGCCATAGTCTTTACAGACATTGTTGGTTTTACTGAACTGACTGCTGCCGATCAAAACAAGGCTGCTGATCTATTAAAGACCCAAAGAGATATATTCAAGCCATTAGTTAACAAATACAATGGTGACTGGGTAAAGGAGATGGGTGATGGCCTCTTATTGATCTTTGATACGGTGATGGATGCTGTTGAGTGCTGCATTGAATTGCAAACATCAGCACAATCCATAGATGACCTCAATTTACGAATTGGTATTCATCAGGGAGAAATACTCCTGGACGGTGATGATGTCATTGGAGATGATGTCAATATAGCTTCCAGAGCAGAACCGTTTTCAGAACCAGGAGGGATTGCGATTACTGACAGGGTAAATGCATCTCTAATGAGGGAACCGGCTTATAAAACTAAGTTGATCGGGAAACCATCCTTGAAGGGAGTTCGACAGGAGATATCCTTATTCTGCATTATATCCCATAATCTGCCTGAGACTGACATTTCAAGAGTAGCTGCAAAACTAGAAGACTCTGATAAAACAACAGGATTGCCAGNTGGAGCTGATTCAATCCAAAATAAAACAACTCGACCGTCCACTTCAAAAATGCCAATTATTATAAGTGGAACAGTTGCTGCACTGCTACTAATTGCAGGTATGATTTTCATCAGAAATACATCATCAAGCATTTCCAGCAACAATGACGGTGAATCTATTGCCGTATTACCCTTTGTAAATATGAGTTCTGATAAGGAGAATGAATATTTTAGTGATGGTATTACTGAAGAAATTCTTAACTATTTAGCAAAGATAAAAAATTTACGGGTTATTTCCAGAACATCCGTTTTCACATATAAGGGTAGAGATGACATCAGTATCGCTGAAATTGGACGTGAGTTAGATGTGTCTCACGTATTAGAAGGGAGTGTAAGAAAAGCCGGGAATAAAGTTCGTATTACAGCACAGTTAATCCGGTCTGAAGATGATGCACACTTATGGTCGGAATCATATGACCGGAATTTGGAAGATATTTTTGCGTTACAGGATGAAATTGCTCAAACCATTGTTGGAACTCTAAAGATGGAATATATTGGCCATATAAATGACCAACAACCTGAAAAGACTGAAACANCCATTGANGCATATAANATGTATTTACAGGGCAAGCATTTTCAAGATCGTAGAGATGAAGAAGGGATGAAAACAGCCCTATCATTTTTCAAAAAAACAGTACAACTAGATCCAGAATATGAGCTTGCGTATGTGGGNCTTGCTAATACTTATTTACTGCTAGCTGATTATGGATACGCCAGTTTTGATGAAAATCTTCCATTAGCAGAGTATAATGCAAATAAGGCTATGGATCTAAATCCTACAACTGCCGAAGTGCATGCTGCCAATGCATATGTAAGTCTAATCAGAAAGGACGATCCTCAAAAAACAGAATCCTACTATTTAAAAGCTATAGAGCTAAACCCAAATTATGCTACAGCACACCATTGGTATTCAGATTTTTTAAAAATTGTGATGAAAGATTACAATAAATCTCTTTTTCATGGTAAAGCCGCACAAAAACTTGACCCATTATCGGGTATTATTGGTATCAACCTAGCTAAAACACAAATTAGTTTGAATCAAAAGAATGATGCCGAGAACACTTTAAAAAATATTATTAAAGTTCATCCGGAATTTTTACAGGCATTTCTCTCTTTATCGAACTTATACATGTCGAAAGGCCAGTGGAATGAATCTGAAAAAATNGCAAAAAAAGCGACAGTTATTAAACCAAANGATGGTTCTTCATGGAAAACATTAGCTGAAATATTGACTGTACAAGGTAAAACATCAGAAGGAATTNGTGCATATAAACAATTTCTTGAGCNTAATCCATCATCAACAATGGCCTTAGAGCATCTCTCAGTTGGATATTATTTTGGACGTAACTTTGATGATGCATCCAAAACCATCAAAACTATATATAATCAAACAACCTTTGCTCCNTTGGCGAATCTGGTTGAAGGATGGATTTTATTGCAGGAAAAGGATTATACCGGTNCTTTAACTATACTCCAAACGTCNAGAAATGGTTTNCTNGGCTTATCAGNATTCCATGAAGCATTGGCTCTTGGCGCACAAGGAATTGTTTATGNTNTCCAGGAAGATATGAAAGGAGTAGAATTAATAATTTCCGAACTGGAAAACTTTGGCGAGTCANNTGGAGCAAAAANTATGATTGGTATNATTAAACTGTATANGGGAGACCANTCAAAAGGATATAAAATACTCCAAGATANTATNTTAAATGATAATCCATATATTTATNTTTTTATAGACCCTAAACTAGATCAATTTAGAAATGATGNGCAGTTTATTNAANTANTNACCTTATATAATAAAGATACCATTTCGTNANTATTTGATTAATAAAATAAATAGGAACATAATAAATNATTTGCCTTACCTCTNNTCTAGATANTAGGTTATAAAATGTATTTGNGCNTAGAATAGTNTTCTATACAACANCTCCACCTTAAACGAGTAAAGANTTATGAAGAAAGTAACTNTCCCTGTTCTGGAAGTCATACNATCTTANCAATACTGAACCAAGGAAAAACCATGAAAAANTCAATCNTATATTTAGTCATTACAAGTATCAGCTTGTATGCACAATCAACAATTTCTGGTACTGTAACCGATGAATCCGGTAATCCCCTCATTGGTGCAAATGTTCTCGTGGAAGGGACAGCCGTTGGTGCAGCAACAGATATCGATGGAATATTTTCAATCAATTATATACCTGAAGGAGAATACACCTTGGTTGTTTCCTATATTGGTTACAAAAAACAATTATTAACAACAAGCGATANTCAAAATCTNAATTTTATCCTTCAGCAGGATGTTTTTGNTANTGNNNNGGTTGTAGTTACTGGAATCGCTTCAGAAAGAAGTATNGGAAATACTGAAGTATCTGTATCACGGGTGGATGCANCTNAACTTNCGGAAACAAACTCCTTTAGTGATATGTCTCAGTTGTTGTATGGTAAAGTGNCCGGAGTTGATATTCGAAAANCCAGCGGGAATGTAGGCGGTGGATGGAGATTTGACGTTCGAGCCGGTGGGGGACTGAATGGTAGTGAGCAGCCTGTAATTTATCTTGATGGTATTCGTATTGATAATGCCGAATATAATACCAGCTTCACAGGAGGGCAGGGTTTCTCTACTTTAGCAGATTTAAACCCTGAAGATATCGAAAGTATTGAAGTGCTAAAAGGTCCTGCCGGCGCTACATCTTACGGAACCAACGGCTCTAATGGCGTTGTCATCATTACAACTAAAAAAGGTCGCGGTCTTGATCGGAAAGATGGTCGGAGTTTTTCAATGAAGTATAAACGGATTCAGGGTACCAATGAACCTTCCTATGAATTTTCTACAGAGAAGGATGGTTACTACACGGCTGAAGATATTAATGCAGTCTTAACGCCGGGTGATATTAGTCAACAATACTTTAGTATTCTTGGTGGGAACCCCAGCCTTAATTATTATATTTCTTTTGATGATAGACATGAAGAAGGTATCACAGTTGAAAAAGATAATAATTACATGGATCGTAAAACTGCACGTTTAAACCTTGATATAGTAGCAGCAAAAAATTTGACTATTTCTGTTTCTTCAAATTATAGCCATAATAAGCTAACAGCACCAATGAACGACAACAACATATTTGGGTGGATGGCAAATACTATTTATTCACCAAGGCGACCTGTATTAGACGCGGATGGAAATAATACTTATGATGCTGATAGTAATATGGTGTTAGATCATCAGCCCTATTATTTCACGGATAGCGTATCAATTGCAGGTGTTAAATATTCTGCATTATCCAAACGATTTCTTGGCTCAATTGGATTGAACTATAGACCTTTTTCAGATTCAAAATTACTGAATGGATTTAAAATTACTGGCCGGATCGGTATTGATGATTCCCATATAAGAGAAGATAATACTTATCGTCCTGACTTATTCTATTCCGTAATTCCTGCAGGATCCAGGTACTCATCGGTTCGCCAAAATCAAGAACTGTCCTATGAAATGGGTATGTCTTTTGGGTATAAAACTGGATCGCTAAATACCAACACGTCTCTAACTACCCAAGCCTTTGATAGACGATATAGTATATTGGGACTCGAAAAACAAAATTTTATAACACCAGCTATCTCTAATATTGGNGCTGGCGAAGANTTGACNTATGGNGATGAAGANNTCTTTCATGCNCGAGATGGAGGTACNGTNATAACTGAAGAGATCTCATTCATGGATCAATATTTCTTAACATTGTCAAATCGTTCTGATTTTGGAAGTATGATTGGATCAAAAGCCGCGGAAGTGAACTATACCGGATACAGGTTTGGGTGGCGTGCTGACCAAACATTATCTGCATTCATGCCATCTTTTATCACAATGCTTAAGCCTAGGTATGCCTATGGTGAAAGCGGAGTCCTGCCCGGNTTGAGAGATAATATTGANTTATTGTGGTCNGCGGANNCTGGTGGAGCAGGAGTAGGNGGTGTTTTAAGCGAAATTGGTAATCCTACAATTGAACCAGAGAGAATAAGTGAAACTGAGATAGGATTTGATACAGAAATGGCCTTACCTATGAATNTGGGCGCTCTAAGCGTTGAATTTACTTCTTATACNCAGGAAGCTACAAATTCACTTGTTGGAAAACAGAACTCACCATCAACTGGATTAACNGAGAGTGAANAACCAGTAAATGTTGGNAAAATGGAAATGGATGGCACAGAGTTGTTATTGAAATATTCCACAGATATTGGTGCAGTAATAGGTTTTCCAAATTTCTTAAGCACAGACATTAGTTATGCAATAAGTAAAAACAATAACAAAGTAATTAGTTTGGACGACGGAAATTTTGAGGCGCAACCAATTTATGATGCGTTTGATATGCAAGTGATTCAACCGGGTTTGCCCAAATACGCTTTTTATAATTTTAAAGTCCTCGGTGCTAGTTTTGATTCTGAGACTGGTCTATATACTGGTGTTCAACTCGATACTGTAACAAATGCTTTGTGGCAAACTGATTCAGTCTATCTTAAAAGATACGCCTTTGCTACAGGAGTTGGAGACCCATTTAAACAATACCTTGGACGATCTGCACCCAATGAGATACGACACCTATCTCTGAACCTCAAAATAATGAAAAATTTGAAGGTTTATGCACTATGGGATTGGAAGGAAGGAGTGATGATGCAGAATGATACCAAAGGTTTTGGATCGTATTTTGGAGCCTATAAACCCATAATTGATACTGGAGACAGATTAGGATTAGGTGGTTCTGAACCTGAGTCTGGTGTAGATGTTTTAGTTGATTTTGATGGTGATGGTAACATTAGCGGTATTAAAACTGGTAAGGAAAGTGAATATGAAGATGTAGCAACTGCATACGCCAGGATGGATGCTGCGTATTCACATAATTGGTTACGAGATGCCAGTTTTTCGAAATTGAGAGAATTAAGTTTTAGTTATAGTATAGGTTCATTAGACAGATTGGGAATCACACAAATATCTGACGTTCAGATATATTATTCCATACAAAATGTGTGGACAAAAACAGACTACGATGGCGCGGATCCAGAGATCAGCTGGAACGGGGCACTTTCAGGCGAGNGAAGTGTAGATTTTTTGACTCTCCAAAATCCAAGAACCTATACTTTTGGTATAACAGTAACATTCTAAGGAGTTTATAATGAAAACTATTCTCATTTCAAGTTTATCTATTTTAACGNTTCTTTTCATTGGATGCGANNATACCTGGTACCAGGATGTGGACCCATTAATTGATGTAGCGGAAGACAGNGANCTAAAGGANAGGGATGATCTTCCATTTCTCATAAATGGTGTAAAAGTTNGNTTGGGTACAACNCATGATAATGTNTCAATGCTGAGTGACCTTCTTTCAGATCAATTAGAATTCACTACAAATGTTCAGAATGCCACCTTTCCTTCTTACAGAAATATNGATGGGATGGGGANNGNAGATCAATACGATNATGGNNCNGGNTNTGATGACAATAATAGCTCNGGATACGCATACGANGAANTNGGNCAACTNCGTAAATANGCNGACCTTCTAATNGAAACNGTATCTGCATTNGATGNTTCTGAAGCAACAGACGATGATANNNNAGCGTTCTATACTGGTTATCTTTATGGTGGACTAGCNCGANATATGTATGCTACCTATTATGGATTGGAGCCAGGCGGAGATGGAGGAAGCCCAATTGANGGNAGTCCAATGATCTATTCCGCNGCTATGTATGCGGANGCTCGNNCAAAGTTTACATCTGCTATTNCTNATGCCACGGATGAACAGNNACGNATACTAAACTCTCTTATTGCTCGCACCTATCTTTACGAAGGAGATTATGCAAACGCTGCAATTTATGCAGATGGTGGAATGANATCATCCGACCTTCCGCTTCAATCAGAATACTCTGCAATGGCNACAAATGAATATTACCANCAATCGGGTGTTGGACGTCNNCAAAACGTNGCCGCAATNCGGTTCCTGAACTATATTGCATCAGATCCTCTTGAAGTTGGAAGATTACCCTTTCAAGAAGCCCCCATGACGTCGGAATTNATAACTCAACGACATATCCAGACCAAATATGACGAATCTGGAGATCCTATTAATATCATCTCCTGGCAGGAGAATCATTTAATGCTTGCTGAACTTGCTCTACGTGGGGAATCTGTTTCAGTTAGCGCCCTGGACGCCGTCAATGCAGTTAGATCTGTACATAATTTATCAGCACTTGAATCAGTAGATCTTGATATTATTTACATAGAACGTGATAAGGAACTATTCTGTACTGGAAACAGGCTACCGGATCAGCGCCGCTGGAACAGTTGGCATACCACTACAAATACTGATACGGATCACGAAGTAACAATTTATGGTGCTTGGAATTATTTACCAATATCTCGCAGCGAGAAAAATAGTAACCCGAATATATGACACATAAAAAAAGCCTTCTTTTGAAGGCTTTTTTTATACCAATTCTCATCAATAATTACTAGCACCTTTTTAACTAAAATATTTATTGATTTGAATAATCAATCAATATCAAAGCTAGTAGGCATTTATATATTTCATATCTCTTATATGACTTTTCTTAGTGGATGTTACACCAGTTCAACCACTTCTGGTAACATACCCTTGAAATACTATCTCGGTGTAGCAACACCAGCCAACTATCAGACCGTAGTTAAAGAAGTGCTTCTTGAAAATAATTATCATATTGAGAATTATGAAAATAATGCTACATCAGCACAAATAATAACACGATGGAATATTCGTGCACCGTACCCAGCTGAAACGGATGCAGGATTTTTTGATTCAAAAACAAGAATTTTTATTACTGCAATAATAGATAATAGCACATTTTCTAAGAACAATGGTTTCGGCTATGAGTGTTATATGGAAGTTCTGAATCATGTTTACAGTGGTCGTGATCGTGAGTATGTAGAATTTTATAATGTTCCTTTATTAAAAAGTGAAATGGACCATATTGCTCAAACACTATCAGAAAACTTTGAAAACAATAAATAGTTTCTAGATTTCCTATTAAAATCAACAAAACAGCCTATAGTAAAATTATTTTTTTCACCGGTGCTGGTATGTCTGCTGAATCCGGTGTACCCACCTATAGGGGAAGAGGTGGTATCTGGAACCAGTATAAATGGGAAAATTACGCCTGCCAGACTGCTTTTGAGCGTGATCCCGAAGGTGTATTAGAGTTTCATGAATTAAGGCGAATTGAAGCGCTAAAGTGTCAACCTCACAGGGGACATGAAATAATTACAGATGTACAGACTCACAATCCTGATACATCTGTCATCACACAGAACATTGATGGTATGCACCAAAGGGCCAAGTCTAAAAATATAATTGAACTTCATGGTAGCCTTTGGAGAATGCGGTGCGAGTCCGAAAAGATATTAAAAGAAGACCTTGATCAAGGGAAATATCAAACACAAAAATGTGATTGCGGGAACTGGCTGAGGCCGGATATTATCTGGTTCCAGGATATGCTGAATGATAAAACAGTTTTGGCCGCAACCCAGGCCATTGCTTCATGTGATTTGTTTGTAAGTATTGGGACGAGTGCAGTTGTCTGGCCCGCAGCTGGCTATCCTAAGCTTGCAAAGAACTCAGGAGCTTTTTGTGTTGAGATTAACCCTGAAGCAACGGAACTTTCAGGGCTCTATGATCAAACCATCAGAATGCCTGCCAGTGCTGGACTGGAACACCTGTTTAAATAGGGAAATTAAAATATGAAAAATCCAATAGTAATATTATTCGTCAGTGCTTTTATAATAATCATACTTCATCAAAAAGCACCGGAAGAATTACGTTATCCGGTAACACCAAGAGGTACAGTATCGGATACATATTTTGATACAACCATTTCTGATCCTTATCGTTGGCTCGAAGATGATTATTCCAAAAAAACAAAGGCCTGGGTTACTAAACAAAATGCATTTACTAATGCTTACATGCGCAAAATACCCTATCGCCGTAAAATTGAGAAAAGACTAACGGAGATTTGGGATTATCCATCTCAGGGGATGCCATTCAAAAAAGGAGATAAATATTATTATTATAAAAATGACGGATTACAAAACCAATCTGTATTATATGTGCAGGATACTCCAAACAGTGAAGGGAATGTATTTTTAGATCCAAATACATTTTCCAGTGATGGTACAATTGCTTTAGGAGGGACCTATTTTTCCAATGATAATAAATACATGGGGTATGCCATTAATATTTCAGGCTCTGATTGGCAGGAGTTTTTTATCAAGGATATCGAAACAGATGAACTTCTTCAGGATCATCTAACTTGGGTAAAATTCAGCGGTATGGCTTGGAGTGGAAACGGATTTTATTATAAAAGTTATCCTCGTCCCAATGAGAATAAAGAATTATCAGCTGCTAATGAAAACTCAAAAGTTTATTACCATAAGCTAGGAACCCCTCAGGTATCTGATGAACTCATTTTCTATGATCCGGCAACACCAAAAATATCACCATGGGTGTCAACCACAGATGATGAAAGATTCTTATTCTTGTACCGTTCAAGCGGTACTTATGGTAATTCTCTTGCATTTCGAGATACAAAATCGACTAATACTGACTGGACATCAATTATAGATGATTATAGCAGTAGTATAGGTGTTATGGATCATATTAATGGGAAATTAATTGTTCAGACAGACCGTAACGCCCCATTTAAGAAAATAGTGCGAATCAATCCAGATAAACCAAGTGAAAAACACTGGGAAACTCTAATTGCAGGCACAAAAGATGAAGTTCTTTCTTATGTCAATTTAGTGGGCGGAAAATTCCTTGCTCATTTTACCGAAGATGTGACATCGGTTTGGAAAGTGTATGATCTGGATGGAAATTACCTATATAATGTGGACCTCCCAGGTAAAGGGATCGTGAATGGATTTGGCGGCAAGAAAGACCAGTTTATCACCTGGTACACGTTTAATAATTCTGTCAATCCTTCTACGATCTATCAATATAATATTAAAGAAAACATTTCCACTGTGTTTAAAGAATCTGAAGCAAAGTTTGATCGGAAAAACTATACGTTGGAACAGCAGTTTTATCAATCAAAAGATGGTACAATGATCCCCATCTTTCTTGCCCATAAAAAAGGACTGGAAATGGATGGGCAACGTCCAACATTGCTCTATGGATACGGAGGATTCAACATATCGATAAAACCGTACTTCAGCAAAACCAATATAATTCTCTTAGAGAATGATGGAGTTTATGCGATTGCCAATCTTCGGGGTGGAAGCGAGTACGGCCAAAATTGGCACGAAGCGGGAATGTTATTAAATAAACAGACTGTTTTTGATGATTTTATTTCCGCTGCTGAATATCTGGTCTCTAAAGGAATAACATCATCAAATTATCTTGCTATTAGGGGAGGGTCTAACGGAGGTTTACTGATTGGTGCTGTACTCAATCAGCGTCCTGACATTTGCAGAGTGGCCTATCCTGAAGTTGGAGTAATGGACATGCTCAGGTATGAAAAATTCACGATTGGACACGCCTGGGCGGTAGAATATGGTTCAACGTCTGAAGAAAAACATTTTAATAATCTAATCCAGTATTCTCCGCTCCACAATATTCAAAAGGGTACACATTATCCATCCGTTTTAGTATACACTGCGGATCATGATGACCGTGTCGTACCGGCACATTCATTTAAATACGCTGCTGAATTACAGGAAGGACAGGCGGGGATGGACCCCATATTAATCCGTATCGGGCAAAGTGCAGGGCACGGAGCAGGAAAGCCTACCCGAAAGATTATCCAGGAATATGCAGAAAAATGGGCTTTTATGTTTTACGAAATGGGGATTGNATTTTAAGCAAGTACTCGTCCAATATCATCCCTTATGAGNATCAAAATCGCTGACTGGGACACTATAAGATAATCTTTTTCTTCTATTTTGATTTCGATACTGGCTTTACCCAAAAACAGGGCATAATCGCCGATCTCCGCCTGAGTTGGAATATATTTAACGTCTGACTTTTTCTCTTTCCAGGGTTCATCAATGGTGCCATCGGGACTTCCAAGGGGAATTCCAGGACCTACTTCCACGACCATACCACCCCGAACTTCNTGTTTCTCGATCACACTGGGGGGCAGGTACAACCCTGCTGGGGATTTTGATTCTCCCGTGTCTGGACGAATCAAAACACGATCGCCCACAACTAATACTTGTTTATTCGAACTCTTCATATAATAAGTAGATAAGCCCCGAATTAACGGGGCTTATCATAACTGCATCGCCGGTTGAAAGGAGGGTCTAGGAGGGTAACAAGCGTATGCAGTCTTAATTTTCTTCTTTCTTTTCTTCTGGCTCTGGTTTAGGTGGTTTTTTACCCCAGTAAGTTACATTTGAATTCAACAAAAAATATACGTTATCATTGGTGCGGAATACGTCAGAAGATTTGTGTTCTCTAATATAATTATGCTGATAATCCTGGCCTGAATTTCCAAAGACAAAATGGATCANTTCTTTATCATTTTCATCAAAAATTCTTAAATGCCGCCCCAAAGAATCATCTACACCAAATTTTTCCCATTTTTCTTCCTTAGATGTAATGAGCATTTCCTGTTCTACGAGCAATAGACGATCAAATACCTTATCAATTTGATTCTCCTTGATTAATAATGAATCTGCTTGAGAAATAATCCAAGTGGTGTCTGATCTTATCAATTCAATCAATTTATCATCTTCAGATATGACTATACGAGAAACATTTTCTCGCTGCCCTGGAAAAATAGCTTCACCAATCGCTATATNAGATTTCTGGGAATTCTGATTGTATAGAAACAATAATATAATACATCCTAAAACACCAAGGCTGTATTTTAAAGTATCAGTCATAGATTTGCTTTAACATTTCCGCCTGGTTTTTTTCTCTTCTCATACGAAAAAAACCAAAACCAATAATTAATACTGATGGAAGAAGCATATTTGCATATTTCCATCTTTTCTTAGTTGTATTTTCTAATTTTTCTCTTTCAGCTTGAGAATATTTCCTGACTTCTTCGTCCGTGAGTTGAAGTATGTCCAATGGGCGACTTGTGATCTCTCGAGATCTTAGAGAAATAAGATCCTGGTCACCGGCTAAATAATCTACTGCATTCATAAGAAAGACAAGATTATCCTGAACTGACATCCCTCCATCATCTGCTAAAAATCTTGAGTCGGAAACGAGCATTAATTCACCACCATTTGTTAACTTTGAAGCAGCTGCTAAAATTTTCCCTTTTTGCCCCAGCATTCTAATGAATGGATTCTGCTGCGGATCTGGGCTTATCATCAAATTTTGTTCCATGAGACCGCTGTTATTTGACGATGTAAAAAGAGGTACAACACCTGCTACTTTCTCATTATCCAGCGTATCTATTTTAATCTCACTTGGGAAAAAGGGAAGGACCTGCTCTAAATCTGAAACCACTATCTCAGATTCATTGAATGAATCAACTATGGGGAAAAACGGATATTCCATAGGTCGGTTCATTAAAAATATTCCTCGTCTTTCCTGGACCTGTACATTTCCACACTTAGCATCNAGAACAAGATTTTTTTGAAGTTTTAAATTGTATGAACCTAGAAAATCAAAAATGTTTGACTGGATTGGATCGGCTTGCTGAATTTGAATGTTGGTATTGATTCCGCTTTGAGCGATAAACAATTTTTTTCCAGAATCCAAAAAGGATTCTAACTTTTCTACAACTGTTGAATCAAGGGTATCAATTGCAGCTGTTGCTAATAATACATCCACATTATCCGGAATATCTGCTGTGAGATCAAGCGTTCGGAAAGTATAATGCTGGTTCAACTGGGCTGAAAGGTTATCTGTTTTAATTGTATTCACAGGATTCAGGTGTACCAGTCCAACAGTTTTTTTATCCATATTGATCAGGGATTTAATTTTTGTGCTGATCATGTATTCAAGACCTGCAGTAGACTGAATAACAGGGAGTACTTCCTTTTTATTTTCAAATAACAGCACCATACCCAGGTACACTTTTTTGATCTCTACTTTATCATTTTCAATCACCTGCATCTGCACAGGTTGGATACCATCTTTACGTGCCTGCTCTTCTAATTCTTTGTCAGTTTCAGGATTATAAAAGTAAAAACTGACATCATCAGATTTTGCCCTGTATTCTTCTAATATATCCTGCAGAAACCGCCTCGTATTACCTAATTCATTTGGAAGATTCTCAGAAAAGTAAACTTTCATGGTTAATCTATCATCCAACTTCGATAGAATAGACTGGCTGGAGNGTGAAAGGGAGAACATTTTATTATCTGTCAGATCAAAACGATGGAATATATCACGTGCAGTTATATTCAATAGGATGAGCCCAAGAACGAGACCACCAGAAAATATTAAAAATGAATTCTTATTTTTTGTCTGCATACTTTAACTCCATTTACGGGATTCTAATACCCGGGTTGTCATAGAGAGAAAGAATCCGATCACAGATCCAAAGTATATTAGATTACGGGTGTCAATCACCCCTCGTGATATATTTGATAAATGAAANTCTGTGCTCAGATATTGTATAATACCTGCCATAGACGCAGGAACGAAAAAGAGTAATTTATCCATCAGGAAGAACGCCAGGACAATAGCAATACCCACNATAAAGGCAATGACCTGGTTTTCTGTTAAACTGCTGGCAAATATACCTACAGATGTATACACGCCGCCAAGCAGTGCCAGGCCCAGGTATCCAGTAAAAACTGCTCCATGGTCAACAGTAGTTCCTACATTATACAGTGTAATATAATGCACTGCCGTTGTTAACAACGCAACTAATATCAGTGTAAAACCAGCTAAATATTTTCCTAGAACAATATCTCTCTCTCGGACAGGGAGGGTGGAAATGATTTCAATCGTGCCCAGACTTTTTTCCCTGGAAATAAGTCCCATGGATACCGCAGGAATAAAAAAGAGATATACAAGGGGGACAATGCCAAATAATGCACGCATGTCTGACTGGTTGTAAAGNAAAAATGTATTGGTGAAAAAATANCCGTTGACCAGNGNAAATACNACNAGGAAAATATAGGCCATTGGGCTTGTAAAAAAGGACCGCAGTTCNTTTTTATATATGGTCATAATATTATGCATTTCCCACATCCCCTTGAGTTGTAAGATGTCTGAAAATATCTTCCAGATTACGTTTAGACGCACTCATCTCAGTAATAATCCATCCTTTCTCCACCGCATATTCAAAAACATCCTTCCTTGGATCAACTGTATTTTGATATTCCAGAATCACCTGTACCAGCGGTCCATCTTTCTTAATAGAATTAACGGTAATGCTGGGAATGACAGCTTTCATGTCCTGGATATCATTTTCTTCGGACCCACTTATTTCGAGATGAAGTTGGGTCATACCCTTGGAATCGGAAATCAATTCTTCGCTTGTACCATCTGCAACAATTTTCCCTTCATGAATAATAATAATACGGTCTACAGTGGCCTGTATTTCCTGAAGAATATGTGAAGACATAAGAACAAGTTTCTCTTTGCCCAGTTTTTTAATTAACTCGCGTATTTCTACAATCTGGTTCGGGTCCAGCCCAGATACAGGCTCATCCAGGATCAAGATTTTTGGATCATGAATCATTGCAGCAGCCAAGCCAATTCGCTGTTTGTACCCTTTGGAACAATTTCCAACCGTCCTATGAACGACTCCTTTTAATCCGCATTCACCCACGACCCGCTTCAAGGCCTTATTAAACTCTTCACCAATGATATGTCTGATTTCAGCATGAAATTTCAAATATTCATGCACCTTCATTTCAGCGTAGAGGGGATTTAATTCCGGCAGATATCCTATTTGTTTTTGAATATCCAGGCTGTTATCAATTATATTTTGGTCATCCACATAAACATTACCAGCTGTGGGAGTAAGGTAACCAGTCATCATCTTAAGGGTGGTGCTTTTCCCAGCACCATTCGCTCCTAAAAAACCTACAATTTCACCATCATTCAGGGAAAAGGATATGGACCTTACCGCTTTAACGGCGCCAAATTCTTTTGATAGACTATCAATGCGAATCAATTTTTTTCTCCTTGGTAAGGGATTATATAATTAGTTAAGTGTTAAAAAGTTCCAAAAAAGGGCGGCGAATATTAAAAATAAATATTTATTGTGAAAATACTATTCCACTTTATACTAGATTTCCACATATATATATATTACAAATGTGGTATATGTCACAGCACACAAAAATCTATTAGAATATGTCTTGACTATTAGATGGAGTAGAAAATAGATTCTGATCGACTAGTCAAATCATTTTGACGAGAAATGGTTAACCAAAAACAAAAAAGGAGAGTTTGATGACTCGCTTATTTAAATCCATCATTTCTACTCTGGTAATGTTATCGCTTGTTGCTGTACTTCCAGCTAAAACAACAGTTTCAACTGATCAAGTTGAATTTGCTGTGGCGCAAGATAGTGACGATGCAGTTTTTGCCAGCGCAGACGTGAAGAAGAAAAAGAAGAAAAAAGGAAAAAAACTTTCTGAAAAAGGTAAAAAGAAGAAGAAAGGCTTTTTCTCAAAAGTATTCGGTTCTAAGTAACCTGATTCTTTTTCAATAAAAAATAAAAAAGGGTACGTGATCGTACCCTTTTTTATTTCCCCAAATCCAACTATAATTAGCACAATAAAACCGAGGAAAAAATCAATGTTTTCATACCTACCTACCCTAACACTCATTGTGTTATTTATATTGACTCCTGCTGTTGGTCAAGAATCGGATGATACAACTGCAGTTGAAGAAGGAGGGAGCGGTCGTGAAATGTTTACCAGTGTGGATATAAGTTATTCCCAGGATAAGGGGAATACAGATTTTCTATCCTTATACTATGGATTGGACTATACACTGATAGGCGATGCAGGCCCACTCACGGATACAGAATTTCTTTTCTCATTTAATCGCAGTGACGATCAGTTTGATGGAGAACCTTTTACAGATGATCAGTACCTGACTCTCAAATTTGATATCTGGGCCAATCAACGATTTTCTCCATTTTTATTCTTCCAGAAATCCTTTGATAATGTAATTGGTCTTCAAGACAGAGTGAATTATGGCCTGGGTGGAAAAGTTGGTTTATTGAAGGGCTTTTCAATCAGTTATGCTTTTTTGTTTGAAAAAGAAGATTATTTATTCTATGATTACACAGATTCAACAGGCGCTGGAGAATTCTACTACACAGATTCAACCCTTATTGATACAAATTATTACTATTATGATGTCTATTGGGGTGATGAATATTATGTATACACTGACTCCCTTGAATATCAGGAGTATACGGATTCAACTGAAACTCCAGCAGAATCCTTTTTTCGACATTCTATACGCCCAAAGTTTAAACTAAAGATGTTGGATGGTAATGTAGTATTCGATTATCGATTTTATTACAAGCCTCGAGTGGATAATTTTGAAGATTATCTTTTAGAGCATGAACTTAAAATTTCCATAGCAACCTTTTATGAGGCTCTCAACATTGATTTGAATTATACAAATAAATATAATTCTCGCTATGATGGAGTAAGTATAATAAATCGTGATACTGGTCTACCCTATAAAGATGTTGATGAAAATATAACTCTCGGAATATCCTTTATGTTTTAGTTTATAAAGAACTTTTTTATGAAAAGGGACCTGGAAGTAATTTCACGTCCCTTTTTTTATGAAATACGATCACTTAANAATAGAAACCAAGTGGCAGGATCACTGGGAAAAGAATAAAACTTTTAAAGTTAGTATCGATCCCGAAAAGGAAAAACTCTATATCCTAGATATGTTTCCCTATCCATCGGGGTCAGGGCTGCACGTAGGTCATCCTTTAGGGTATACTGCTACTGATATCTATTCNCGCTTTAAACGCCTGCAGGGGTATAACGTCTTACATCCTATGGGGTGGGACGCCTTTGGCCTTCCTGCAGAACAATATGCCATTAAAACAGGAACCCATCCACGGACTACCACAGAAGAAAANATCAAAAATTTTAAGCGACAAATCAAAATGCTGGGATTTTCTTATGACTGGGACCGTGAAATCAATACAACAGATAAGGCATATTATAAATGGACCCAATGGATCTTCCTGCAATTATATAATAAAGGCCTAGCATATGAAGCAGAAGTACCGGTCAACTGGTGCCCAGAGTTAAAAGCAGTGCTGGCAAATGAAGAAGTAGTAGATGGTAAATCTGATATAGGAGGNCATCCAGTGATCAGAAAACCCATGCGTCAGTGGATGTTTCGAATCACTGATTATGCAGAATCCCTATTGGAAGGACTGGATGATGTGGACTGGCCGGAAAACGTTAAAGATCTGCAGCGAAATTGGATCGGAAAATCTGTAGGCTCAGAAGTAAAGTTTGAACTACCATCTATAAATAAAGATATTACTGTCTTTACAACACGACCAGATACATTATTTGGGGCAACATATATGGTTTTGGCTCCAGAGCACCCGTTGGTTAAAAAACTCGTTACCCCGGAACAAAAGGCGGACGTTGAATCATATGTAGATCTTTCGCAGAATAAAAGTGATCTGGACAGGGGAGAGCTCAATAAAGAAAAAACGGGTGTATTCCTAGGGGCATGTGCAATTAATCCTGTTAATGGGGAAAAAATACCCATCTGGATCGCTGATTATGTACTCATGAGTTATGGTACAGGTGCTATTATGGCGGTTCCTGGTCATGATCAGCGTGATTACGAATTTGCGACTAAATTCGACCTACCCATAATAGAAGTTGTCTTAGGTGGAGATCTTTCCATTGAAGCCTTTACAGAGAACCAGGACGGTATTATGGTCAACTCATCCAACAGTACGGGGTTAGACCTAAATGAAAAAAATATTCCCGATGCAATTCAGACAACGATAGAATGGTTGACAAAAACTGGTAAGGGAGAAGCATCTGTTCATTATAAATTAAGAGACTGGCTGTTCTCCCGGCAAAGATACTGGGGAGAACCCATCCCAGTTATTCATAAAGAAGATGGTACAATACAACCGTTAAAAGAATCAGCACTCCCATTATCACTGCCAGAAGTGGAAAAATATGAACCTGCAGAAACAGGAGAATCCCCATTAGCTAATATTAAGGACTGGGTCAATACTGAAAAGGGCGTCCGGGAAACAAATACTATGCCTCAGTGGGCAGGATCCTGCTGGTATTATTTGCGATATATTGATCCATTAAATGATGAAGAGCCATGGAGCAAAGAAAAAGAAAACTACTGGATGCCNGTGGATCTATATGTCGGCGGGGTAGAACATGCCGTATTACACTTGTTATACTCAAGATTCTGGCACCATGTTTTATATGACCTGGGTTTAGTATCTACTAAAGAACCATTTAAAAAGTTATTTAACCAGGGTATGATCCGTGGAGAAGACGGTCAGAAAATGAGTAAATCCAGGGGAAACGTTATAAATCCGGATGACGTAGTAAAAGCTTACGGTGCNGACAGTTTTCGGTTATATGAGATGTTTATGGGGCCCTTAGAAAAATCAAAACCCTGGAGCACCAAAGGATTACAGGGTTGTTTTCGATTTATTCAGAAAGTCTGGCGGCTCNTCACTGAAGACCCTGATAAAATAGAAGAAAATTGTGCTGATGAAAAAACGATTAGANTACTGCATCAAACTATTAAAAAGGTTACTGAAGATCTCACCGATTTACGATTTAATACATCTGTTTCGCAATTAATGATTTTTACAAATCATTTATTAACATTAAAAAAATTAGATAAATCTGTATTACATCATTTTTTACTATTGCTCAATCCGTTTGCACCACATTTATCAGAAGAAATAAACCAAATCCTAGGTTTTGAAGAAATCTCTAAAACTGACTGGCCTAATTATGATGAATCAAAGATTATAGATGAAACTATCGATATTGCGGTACAGATCAATGGAAAAACTCGGGGAAGTATATCCATATTTATAGATGCTGATCAAAATACTGTNGAACAAACCGTAAAAGACCATGAAAAAATCAAAAAATATCTATCAGNTACCAATATATTAAAGGTGATCTATATAAAAGGTAGAATAATCAATTTTGTCGTAGAATAACCCCGAACATATCAATATATATATATAATATCTCTATTATACATAATATACATTATGCGCATACTTTACGAAGGTAGCTCTGCNTTAAATNTATCCATCTTATCTGACTCCCCCATTAATAGTATAGTGTATTTATTACTTAAAATTGTATCTGGAGNTGGATTAATTATAGATTCACCTGTTTCTTTTATTATTCCGACAATCATAACATCAAANTCTTCACGTATNTTTGAATCTTTNATCAAAACTCCGTCATATTGANTTAAATCCTTTAAAGANATCTCATCCAGGGTCAGGTTCAAATCNGAATGTTTTGGTGAAACTACNGATATTGAATCTTCNACCTGTGGTTTTNATAANATTTCTGCCATNCGNTGNCCACCTGCNGTATATGGATTNANTACTTTATTNGCGCCTGCCCGNATCAATTTTGANTNNTTATCTTCNTTGGCNCANCTACTNAGTATAAANAGATCNGGATTTGNGGTTTNCATGGACATGGTNACAAATAANTTNTCCTGATCCGTATCCAGTACTACNGCAACACCANCNGCTTNATCNACTCGNGCATCCTGTAANGTTTCTTCNGATGTTNCATCNCCNTTNACNCAAANCANGCCNTTAGANCGTATAATTTCNACTTTTTGTTCATTATNNTCNATAATGACAAATTCAAGNTTTTTTTCNTNNAGTTCCTTTGCNATCACNGCACCCATNCGGCCGTATCCGCAGATNACGTAGTGNTTTTTTAGTTTTGATATNGTTTTCATCATAGTGTTCTTCCNANATAGTNCTAATTGAATGAATTCTTCANTTANGGTNCGGATTAANGCNCCAATACCAGAAACCCCAAATATAATGATCAAAATCGACCATATTTTCCCTGNACCGGTNAANGTATGGACTTCACCGTACCCAACTGTGGAAAGAGTAATAATGGTCATGAAGAGACTGTCTATCCAGGACCATTGATTTCCTCCAATGATATAAAAACCGATTGATCCCACCGCTGCCA
>PBCV01000002.1 GCA_002717915.1 Fidelibacterota bacterium
TTCATACAATAGGATAAGCGGGAAGGACATAATCACCATGGAAACCGGGTCCGGGGGTGTAATAAAGGATGACAGGATCAATATGACTACTACGGAATGCCGTCTGTAATGGCGCATAAATGGAGGCGTCAGGATTCCAATAGCCGATAAGACCAGGGATACCACCGGAAGCTGAAAAATGATACCGGCTCCCAGTAAAAGCCAGGTCAAAAAACTGAAATAATACTGGATAGAAAAATTATTGTCCACGTGTGAGGCTCCAATTCCACTGAAGAATTCCAATGAAAAGGGTACCAGAATAAAATACCCGAATAAAATACCCGTAATAAAAGACGAAAAAGCAAAGAATACCACCGGGAAGGCGTATTGTTTTTCATTGACCTTGAGTCCCGGTGCCACAAACCTCCAGAATTGATAGATCAGGTACGGCAGGGCCAGTATAAACCCTGAAATAAATGAAATGAACCACTTGATGAGAAACATGCCCTGGACGGACAATACCTGGAGGTTGATAGGATTGGATGTGGAGCGTGCAGGATAAAGTAATACGTTTAAAATGTGATCGATATATCCAAATGAGACAGCAGAACCAATCACCATCGCTAAAAGGCATCTTACAAGCCTCCATCGCAGCTCTTCTAAATGGTCTAAAAAGCCCATTTCAGACTGGTCATCATGATTCATTTATCTGACTGCCTAACAATTCNTGAGCCATGGTGTGCGGTGCAGTACTGATGCGNTCCAATGATTGNGTAGACTCACCCAGTATTTTCTTTTTTTCAGCTGTCCAGAATGAGTCTTCNAGCTGTTCCCGGACCAGGNNNGANACCCGNTGNCGATACCGTTCTANCCTGCGATCATCCAGNTGNCCNTTT
Organism: Fidelibacterota bacterium; assembly: GCA_002717915.1. Classification (GTDB taxonomy): domain Bacteria; phylum Fidelibacterota; class Marinisomatia; order Marinisomatales; family UBA1611. The sequence continues at coordinate 876 of PBCV01000002.1, forward strand.
TCAGNCATGGTTTTCAAATGNCTCTCTATGCCCATGAATAATTCAATNATACCCTGNCCNTCCGTGGCNACNGTATTGAAAACCGGNGGTTCAATTTTNCTNCGGGNCGTAAAGGTATGAAGAATATTTTTCAACATGGATGCCAGTCGGTTTGCCCCATCCCGGTCAGACTTATTGATCACAAACATATCTGCGATCTCAATTAACCCCGCCTTCATCAGTTGGATCTCATCGCCGGACTCGGGCACCAGCATAACCACGCTCAGATCCGCAGCGTTTGCAATGTCGTGTTCACCCTGCCCCACTCCAACGGTTTCATAAAGGATAAAGTCCTTNCCGCTGGCTGCCAGAACATCACCGGCTTCCTGNGATTTTCTTGCCAAACCGCCCAAATCACCATGGCTNCCCATGCTGCGNACAAACACCCTGTCATCCCAGGTGTACTGATTCATACGTACCCGGTCTCCCAGCAGCGCTCCGCCCGAAAATGGACTGGTAGGATCCACGGCGATGACGCCTACCGTTTTATTATTGGCCAGACAGGTTTCAATTAAGACGTTGACTAATGTACTTTTTCCAGCACCCGGTGGCCCCGTGATGCCGATTCGAACGGACATGGCTGAATGCCCATACAGTTCGCTTAAAAAAGGTTCAGGAGGGGTTTGATTATTCTCAATAAGCGTTACTGCTTTTGAAATCGATCCATGGTCATTCTCCAATATTCCATGGATGAGTGATTGGGGCATCTAGTAATCAAACTCCTTGATAAATTTCTTATAATCCAGGATCAAAAGTTCCCGACCCTGCCGTTTAATGAAGTGTTCTTTCTCCAACAGGTTTATAGCCCGTGAAACCGTTTCCCTGGATGTCCCCGCCATATTCGCAATATCCTGCTGAATGGGCATTTTGGGTATGCTCACCTGTCCTCTCTTGATAANGCCCTGCTCATCGGCAAATCTTATAATACAAAGAGCGATACGTTTTTCAGCATCACTCAATGACAGGCTTGCAATCTGGCGGTCACTCTTTCTCAACCGGTCAGCCATTTCTTTCAGCAACTGGATCGCGATCTGGGGATAATCATGGAGAACAACCAGNAAATCTTCCCGGTTCAANGTCAGGACCTCGGTCTCTTCCAGGGCAATCACATTTGCGGAACGCGATTCACCATCCAGCAGAGCCATTTCACCGAAGAATTCACCTTCATTGAGCATCGCCAGGATTACCTCCCGACCATCCTTACTTAANCGCGTTACCTTCACACTGCCCTGGACTACAAAAAAACACTGTTCCCCTTCGGAATCCTCTAAAAAAATAAATTTGCCTGATTCATAGTGCCTGGCAATCATCTTCTCGGANATGTAGCCTAGCTCTTCTTCAGACAGATCCCAGAAAAGGGCTACAGATTGTAAAAGTTCAATCTTCTTCATATGAGAAAAATACTACACCCCTGCTTCTTTTCAAATTTGATATCCATAAGAAAATAAGCGGCTGATCATTCGAAGTTCTACCCTTAATCCTTGGAGATAANGGTTGATAACATTTGAAACAGTTCATTGACAGTGGATTTGGAGAAAGTGTAATATCCCCGGCTTTAAACAAAAGGAATTTTATTAAATGGATAGACATCCGCAACAGATAAAACGGGAGCGACAGGANAAAAAGAGACGGGCCAGAAATGTAGACGGTCTTTCCCGCCTGCGCACCCATGTTAAAAAAGTGCTGTCAGCGACAACAAAATCAGATGCTGAGTTGGTATATGGAAATGCAGTCNGTGTTATCGATAAAGCTGTGAATAAAAATCTAATTCACAAAAATACAGGCGCCCGCCGGAAAGCACAAATTACNCGCCACCTGAATTCACTCAGCTAAATTTTACCGAAACCTGATCCCCATCACCCATCTGAGATCTGGTAGTTAGGCGCTTCCTTAACGATCCGGACTTCATGAGGGTGATTTTCTTTTACCCCTGCAGCAGTGACCTGGACAATAGTTGAATGTGTACCAAATTCAGATAGGGTCCCGCACCCGCAATAGCCCATAGCAGACCGTATACCGCCTGTCAATTGGTGAATGGTATTGCGAACGGGGCCCCGGTAAGGAACCATTCCNTCAATCCCTTCAGGAACCAGTTTTGTCGCTTCGGCCCCTTCCTGGAAATAGCGGTCGCCGCTTCCTTGCTGCATNGCACCCATAGACCCCATGCCCCGATACGATTTATACTGGCGGCCTTCATACAGGATTGTTTCNCCTGGGCTTTCATCCATGCCTGCCAGTAAACTGCCCAGCATGACCGAATCTGCTCCGGCTGCCAGGGCTTTTGCAAGATCCCCNCTGTAACGCAGCCCTCCATCTGCAATGACGGGAATAGCCTGTTCCCGAGCCGCATCAACAGCNTCCATAATTGCCGTNAGCTGGGGTACGCCCACACCGGCTATAACACGGGTTGTGCAGCTTGCNCCTGCACCTATACCTACTTTTACACAGTCCGCACCTGCATCAATCAACGCTTGTGTTCCGTCCCCGGTAGCCACATTCCCTGCAATAACGGCAATATCCGGGTGGGCGTGCTTAATACGGTCGATNGCACTTAAAACGCCTTTGGAATGGCCGTGTGCCGTATCAATGACAATGGCATCCACGTCCACACTGGCCAGCGCACCTGCCCGTTCCATAGCATCCCCAGACACGCCAACAGCCGCACCCACTCTAAGCCGGCCATTTTGATCTTTACACGCTTCAGGATAATCTTCATTTTTTTGTATATCCTTCACGGTNATCAACCCGGCCAAATTACGATCCTTATCAACCACCAGCAGTTTTTCAATGCGATGCTCCTGGAGAATATCTTTCGCTTTCTCAAGCGATGTCCCCACAGGAACCGTCACCAGGTTTTCCGCTGTCATTCGTTCCGAGACCTGGAGCAGGTCGTTGGTTTCAAACCGGATATCCCGGTTGGTTATAATGCCCACAAGACGATCATCCTTTACTACAGGCAGACCGCTGATCCTGAATTCGGACATGATTTTCTTTGCATCTTGAATCGTAGAAGATACATTCACCGTTACAGGATTCAGGATCATGCCGCTTTCCGACCGTTTGACCCGATCCACCATTTTGGACTGGTCCTCAATAGTCAAATTCTTATGAATGATCCCCATCCCCCCGGTTCTGGCCAAAGCAATGGCCATATCGCTTTCAGTCACCGTGTCCATGGCCGCACTCAGGATGGGAATATTGAGCACAATATCTTTTGTAAGACGTGTTTTCANGTCCACGTCCCGNGGCAGNACAGTTGATTTCTGTGGAACCAAAAGGACATCATCAAAGGTGAACGCTTGCTTGAAGGGCGGACGATTACTCACAATTACTCCAAATGTATAGCTTGTGAAACGGTTTTTAAAAGAAGGCCTGATTGAATACATTGAGCCACTGAATTAATTTCAGAAGCAAGGGGTCTGTCTCCGGTCCGGTAAGCGCAATATNCACCNAGCAGGGTCAAAACCGGGCCAGTACCTCTCCCCGCTTGTAAGGCAGATGATGCCAGAGTGTTTGCTGCACCGGCAACGATTAATTCAATAGCCAGGATGGTGCTCAGGTTCTTTTGAATGCTCAGCAGTTTGTGGCCTGCCCAGGGCGCCATGCTCACCAGGTCTTCCTGACCGCCTGACGTTGTTAAAGAATCAACGCTGGCGGGATGGGNNAGGGTTTTATTTTCAGATGCGAGTGCNGATGCGGTAACATGGGCGATCATATACCCGGATTCTACCCCAGGGGTACTCGTTACAAATGGATGAAACTTCCCTTCTACGCCTTTCATAAAGAAATGAGTTCTCCGTTCTGAGACAGCCCCCAGTTCAGAAAACGAGATTGCTAAAAAATCCAGAGCCTGGGCCACGTGCTCAGCGTGGAAATGTCCCGAACTCACAATAGTACCATCTTTCAAGATCAAGGGATTATCACTGACGCTGTTTATTTCATGATTGATCATCTCTGCAGCATGGGTATAGGAATCTCTGCAGGCGCCATGGATATGGGGTATACAGCGAAAACTGTAGGGATCCTGAACCTTACCGCAATTGCTGTGAGATTGAACGATTTCGCTGCCCTGCAACATTCGGTATACATTTTTAGCAGCTGCCTTCTGNCCAGGATGTGCTTTGATTTCATGGATATCATTCTTAAACACCCGNCTGCTNGAAAAACTGTTTTCTACAGACAAGGCACCTGCAATNTCCGCAGATTTAAGTAAACATTCCCCATCCAGCAGTGCCTTGATGGCCAGGGCCGTGGANACCTGGGTTCCATTAATTAGACTGAGACCCTCCTTCGGGTGCAGGTCCAGAGGTTTGACCCGTGCTTTCTTTAAAGCAGTTCCGGTGGAACATTTTTTNCCTTTAAAGAAAACGTATCCTTCACCGATCAGGGCCAGGGCCATATGACCGAGTGGGGCCAGGTCTCCACTGGCACCGACCGATCCTTTTTCCGGGATCACAGGAAGGATATCCTTATTTAAAAATTGAACGATCTTTTCAGCCACAGCCGGGCGCACCCCGCTATACCCCTTAGCATAGGTGAGTAATTTTAATAAAAGCACGGCACGAACAATCCCGGGCTCCAAGGGTTTACCTGTCCCGGAAGCATGGCTCCTGACCAGGTTGATTTGCAACTGCTTTTGATCCTGGGAATCAATGGTGATATGGCTGAGGTTGCCAAATCCCGTATTCACTCCGTAGATTNTTTCCCCTGCATCCAATTGTGTACGGAAGTGTGCATGAGACCGTTTAAGGTTTCTTAGGGAATCCTGAGTCAGTGAAACACGGACCGGACCNNCAAANAGGGAAGCAAATTCATTATAAGTGATGGACTTGCTGGATACACGTAAGGTTTCCATCGGTAAATTTATAAGATTGAATCAATTCAATCCAAAGACTGAAAAAATTTATCGGATCGAATCCATCTCTGAAAAAGTGGTCATATCCACGGGTAGGGACTGGCTGAATATTTCACCGTAACGTTTTACCACAATTCGATTATCCAGGCAGATAAATTTCCCCGCATCATAGGTCGTTCGGATCAACCGGCCAAAACCCTGTCGAAATCGAATGGCGGCCTCGGGCAGGCTATAGTCCATGAAACTGTTTCCACCCATTTTATTAATAAAATCTGAATAGGATTTAACCAGAGGTTCGCTGGGAACATCAAACGGTAATTTGACTAAAATTAAAATTTCCAGCAAATCACCAGGCAGGTCTATCCCTTCCCAAAAACTGTTTGTACCAAATAAAATACCGTTTGGATGCTGGTGCATTCCTTTTATGATAGCAGGACGGGATGCGCCACGAACCTGAGCAAAAAGAGGCAGGTCCCTCCCGCCGGGTTTTGCACGTAAATGACGAGCCGTATCTGTTAAAGCTTTAATAGAAGTAAATAATACCATTATCCTACTGGATAGTGATTTATGTAGATGATAAACTAAATCTCCGATCATATTCGGCTCGTTCGATATGCCCCTGGATCCCCCGTATTGATGATAGGTAACCTGCTCATTGTAAAAAAAAGGACTTAAAAATTCCTTGGTCATTACATGCCCAACATCATCCAACCCAACCCGGCGCAAAAAATAATCAAATGAATCCTTAACCTTGAGTGTTGCCGATGTCAGGACACAATGATCCATGCGCTTAAAAAATGTTCCATTCAACGTTTCTGCCACATCTACCAGTGAACCATTCAGTGATAGAATGAGTTTTTCTTTTTTCGTATTTGGATTGCGATACTCTCCTTCCATCCAGTAGACCCATTCAGGATCCTGGTTTTCTGTTAAATGAATGAGCCCATTCATTAGCACAGTAGCCGTTTCCAATCCCCGTTCAAGAACGGAATGAAGAACAGGGTAATCCGAACGGTCGGGGTCCATTTCCAGAATAGATTTCCTGATCCTCTCCATACAAGAAAAAACCGCTTCCAGGCTGTGTTTCATAGAGTCAATTTCCACGCGGACAGGTTCAAGTACTCTATCAATATTTCCCAAAATAGGTTTATCCTGATAAGGTTTTGCCGTTGTAAATCGATTGTGGTTGTCATTTGTAAGTGCAGCCATAAAATCTTTTAAACATCCCTGTGCATCTTTCACAGCCTTTTTCAGGCTGTCACGCTGTGTGCCTATATCCGAATTGAGATCATTGATACTGTTAAGTATGTTATTCCACCTTGCGGAACGGGAAAAGGACGGATCCAGCGTCTGCAGGAGATAAGATGCATGCTGTTCGCTCCATTCGATCTTAAATTGGTCATAGGCTGATTTTACCAGGTTATGAGCCTCATCTACGATCACAGAATTAAATGCGGGTAAAAAACCAGGCTGGGCTGTGTCTGTCATCAGCAGGGAATGATTCACAACAATAATATGAGCCTGGAATATGGCTTTCTTTAATGGTCCATAATAACACCCATTATACCGATTACAGATTTCACCGCTGCAGAATCCAGGCTCACTGCAGATGACTGACTTTAACCAGGTCCTCCGGGCATTAAAAAACCCCGAACATTCCGACAGGTCACCTGTTTTGGTCCAATACATCCAAAACAGCACCGGAATCAATGCTTCCAGGTCAACATCATCCAGAGTCCTGGCATCGGAGATCAGCCAGTTCAACCTTGTTTTACAAATATAATTTTTTCTGCCTTTCAGCATCACTGCTTTTACAGGCACATCCAGCGCTTCGGCCAGTTGGGGCAGGTCTTTATAGAACAGTTGGTCCTGGAGATGCTTTGTATGGCTGGCAATAAGGGTGGGACCTTCATCTTCTACATTCACTGAATTCTTAAATGCACCAAAAAGGTAGGCCATGGATTTTCCCAGACCGGTTCCAGCTTCAAAAACACCAATACATTTTTCATCTGTTAATATGTCCTCTACCCTTTGGGCATATTTTTCCTGGTTTGGCCGATGTTCAAAATTTGGATGCACATCTTTTAAATGGCCTTCCGCTCCAAATATATCCCCTGCTGTTATGTGTGAAATATCCCTGGAACCGGAACACCTGAAGGTATTGAATTTGAAATCATGGATTGTGTTTGATGGTAAAAGGCCAGATTTCAGGTCGCCTTTACGGGTTAATTCATTTCCCAGGTTAACATATAACTGCTGGTTGGGTATGCCGGACCCTTTGATCATTGCATTAACCTTGGAGATCATTTCCAGGGGATAACTGGCCAATTCATCCACCATTTCAAGGAAAATTAAACCTGTATTTTCTGTATCTTTTTCTGCCCGGTGGGCTCCATCTGCAGATAATCCAAAATATTCAGATAATGCACCCAGATTAAAAACAGGCTGTTCAAAGAACAGACTCCGGGACAATTGAAGTGTATCGTATTTTATATAACTTCCTTCATCCCTGCCTAGACGGGTACATAATTGGGACAGAAATTGTTCATCAAAATGAATATTATGGGCAACCAGCGGGTGTTCACCCAAAAAGAAAAGGAAATCGTCAATGATCATTTCTTCAGTGGCTGCTGTCCGAACCATAGAATCGGAGATTCCTGTAATTTCGGTGATCATGGCAGGAATAGACCGTTCCGGGTTGATCAAGTGGACAAATCGATCCGTAATCACCCCATCTTCAAAACGGATTGCAGCAACCTCTATGATCCTGTCGTTCAGTGGATCAAGCCCGGTAGTCTCAAAATCAAACGCTGTAAAACAGGATAAATTAAGTGTTCTAAGGAGTTCTTTTCTTTCCAAGGGGATGTCCGATCATGAAAAAAGTATCTTAAAATAAAATAGAGGACTCGAGAGTTCCTCCTTCGGTATCTCATTTGACAGCATCCCGGAAATAATGTCCTGTACTTCTTCATTCCGTGCCGCCCGGTTAATGACAAAATTTAAAAGGAAACTTGACCGTGCGAGACTCTGCAGTTTTGTACTTGTTCTTAGTTCCTTACCGATTTCATCCCATAACAATTGATCGTATTTTGAAAAAGCCTTTTCAGAGTAATCCCCCGTGTTCTTGGATTTGGCAGCAACCTGCATGGCATATTTCCCTGCAACCATGGCATTCCCTATACCTTCCCCAGTGAACGGATCTATCAAACCTGCAGCGTCACCCAGCAGCATATATCCATCACCATGGTTCTTTCTATGGCTCCTTCCCAGGGGCAGGTTCCAGCCCACCGGTTTTTCCAATGGTTTCGCATTCTTGAATCGATCCCTGAAATATTCGGATTCAGTCACTTCATCTAGAATCTGCCTTAAGGTCCGGCTTTCTTTTTTAGCATCATTCTTACTCAGGCCAATTCCAATATTAGCTTTTCCTTCGCCTGCCGGGAACAACCAGAAATAACCTGGATTCACTTCTTTTAAATAATGGAGTTCAATCTGGTCCGTGAGTCCTTCAACACCGCTGTAATAACAACGGATTGCAACGGCTGTATTCTCCATATCCATTTCATATAACCCCAGTTTTCGAGCTACAATTGAATTGGCGCCATCACAGCCTATTATAATAGGTGCTTTAACTATTTCTTCCACCCCTTCTTTTGTTTTTCCTTTTACACCTGCTACTCTACTGTGTTCATACACCAGGTCCTTTACCGCAAATCCCTGGCGCGTTTCTGTAACTGCAGCTGCTTTTTCAAACAGATAATTATCAAAGATCTCCCTGGGAATTACAAACCCCTTTGTAATATGCTGGTTTACCTTGCTGCCCTTTAAATGAACATCAAACTGATTATGGCTAGGACCTCCAAATGTAATGCGGTTGATCTCAGACCCATCCAGTTGTTCTACACTGTCAAGCAGGTCCAATTCCTTCATGATTCGTACAGCTTTACCCGATAAAGCATCACCGCAAATCTTATCCCTGGGGAATATCGATTTATCAAGCAGGATACATTTTAGCCCTAATCGGTGAGCATAAAGTGCTGCAGTAGTGCCGGCTGGCCCTGCACCAACAATGATGGCATCGTACATTTTATGCTTCTTCTAAAAAATCAACGCCAAATGATGGATGTACAATCCCATACCTGAAATAATTCACAGTTCTCAATACGAAAAATAAAACTGCGAGNGGTATCAGAAACCAGGGTGNCCGGACGCATAAGAACATGGCAAAAATAAAGATCGGATAAAAACGGGCTCGCTGTAAATGNCGTACATGACTTGGCCAGATGAGCGCAATAGCAGCAAAAGGCAAGGCAACCATACCGGCAGTACTGATAATGGGATCATCTAATAAGATACCGATTAAGATCGATATGGACATTAAGGCTACAGAAAGGGATAAATACCATCCTTTATTATCCCAGTGAAAATTAAACCATACACCTTTCGTCTGATCAAATTCCAATATGAATTGGAACACCAGTAGACCTGCAAGAAATGCCGTTAAATAGGGCGNCAGAGATGAAAGACTGCCTAAACTACTGCTAGAGTCGAGCCAGCCTATCAGCAGCAGAACTATCGCAATGACAAGGTGAGTACCAAACTCTGTATTGTTTAATGTTTTTGTACCGGCAACCCACATTTTTTTTGGATGGATCCATACAAAAAATAAAATGGAAACAAGGCATAGTTTTATCAAGCCGGTCACCCAGCCAGACCACTCCCAGTAAACAAATCTGTTCGTGTGATCCATATTGGCTACTATGCCAGAAACCGTTAAGGTCCAGATTATAAATAATTGGATCAACCCGCCTGCGTCCATTTTCTCTCCCAGTTTGGAAAAAGAATTACGCCATTTTGTGTAATAGGATGATTCGGGTGGGAAAAGACGCTCTACGAGCATGTTTAGCCTATAATCGCGCTTCCGGTGATGGTCTCAATGAGCTCATTGAGAAGAATAAAACCAGAAACCCCAGCCGCAATAACTAAAAAAATAGTTACAATGGTCTTATCTTTTTCTTTATCTAATATACTAGTTCCGCATTCTGCTATGAAAGAAGGAACACCCCATTTGACAATAACGAATATTGCTGTGAGCGTTCCGCCAAGTGGCATCAGATATTTTGCAGAAAGATTATCCATTACATCAAAAAAGGTCGTACCAAGATAATGCTGGAATGTATCACCAAAAAATTCAGCTATGTTAATACCCCCTCCCATAGAGAGAGAGCAAAACACTCCAACAATGGTTACAATGATACCAAAAAGAATGGTTGCTCGGTTACGAGACCAACCTTTTTCATCTATTAAACTTGCGGTTACTACTTCAAGGATTGAGATTGCTGACGTAAGTGCAGCCATGAATAAAAGCACAAAGAATATTGTTCCCCAAACTGATCCATACGCCAATTGTGGAAAGATTGATGGTAGTATGTTGAAAACAAGCCCTGGGCCTCCAGCAGGATCTGCACCAGTTGCAAAAACACTTGTGAAGATCGCAACACCTGCAAGCAAGGCAACAGCGGTATCAAGTGCAATGACCCATAGGGCTGAACGCAATAGATTTTGCTCTTTTCCTAGGTAACTACCATATGTTATCATATTCCCCATTCCCAAGCTTAAAGTAAAAAATGAGTGACCAAGGGCTAATACGATCGCAGAAGCAGTAAGGTCTTCAAACCTTGGTAAGAAAAGGAATTTTAGCCCTTGAGTGCCTCCTGGTAATGTTAGACCCCTTATTGCAAGTACCAACAGTAAAACAATTATGATTGGCATCATGATCTTGGACCAATTCTCAATTCCATCCTTCACACCATTGATAATGACATAGACACATAGAACATTGAAGACCGCCATAAAAACGATAGGACTCCATGTCGAACCAATGAATGTGTCAAAAAGTTTATTGGCTTTATCTGGATCATTGCTTAAAGATTCAAAACCACCCGATATTGATATAAATATGTATTTTAAGATCCAACCCCCAACCACTCCATAGTATGATAAGATAACAAATGAAGATAATACACCGATGAAACCAACCCATTTCCAGTTTGAGTTAGGTGCGATTTTTTTAAAAGCACCTACTGGACTGAGCTGTGTGTTTCTCCCTATTGCAAATTCAACAACCTCTATGGTCAATCCCACAATTAAGATGCATAGCAAATATATCAGGGTAAAAGCACCTCCTCCATTCTCCCCTGCTATATAGGGGAATTTCCAAATATTTCCTATACCAACCGCTGATCCTGACGCAGCCAGAATAAACCCAAGCTTTGAACCCCATTGTTCTCTATTCTGCATTTTTTATCTCTTTGTTATTTTCATGTTCTAATGAACTATCCATTAAATGATCAAACGTATTCAAATGAGCATCCACAACTGCGTCTATCATGGCATAGACATAAATTATACCAATCCACCAGGCATACTTATTTCTTTTTTCAAGATATCGATGTTTTCTTAGAGGATAGTTACCATCATCATAATTATTATATATATCAAGGTTATTAAGACAGGCATTATAGGCAGCAATTTCCAAACCAATTACGATAGCTGATTTGAACAATTTGCCATTATAAACCTGTCCCATACCCGGGATCAATGAAAAATAAAATGCTTTTTTGGGATCCTTGATTTGCTCCTTTTTCGAATCTTGTCCATAGGCCAGACCAATCAATAAGATAAATAAAATAGGGCGGCAACAATTCATTCACTTATCTGGATGCAATACATTCAATCTCAACCATGGCTCCCAGGGGTAAACCAGAGACTTCCACAGTGGACCGGGCAGGAAAATCTACATCGCCAAAATAGCTTCGAAAGGCATCATTGACATGGCCAAACCCTTCGAGATCAGTCAGAAAAACTGTCAATTTAATGATGGATGTATTGTCAAGTCCTGCGGCGGTTAAAATAGCATCAATATTATTGAGTACCCTCATTGTTTGTTCCTTCATTCCCCCATCCACCAGTCTGCCGGTTCCTGGTTCAATACCGATCTGTCCGCTTGTATAAATAAATCCATTTATTTCGACAGCCTGGTTATAGGTACCAATAGCAGCAGGGGCATCAGGTGTATGGATGATCTTCTTCATAAGAATTAAAATTTATGTTCCAGACAAATACAGGGCAAACCCACATCTTCATTGATCTCCCTGTAGGCATCGTTATCAAATTTCCTTAGGAAAAATTCTCCCACAGCCGCTACGGTCATTTCAAACAGGTGTCCGCCAATTGTTTTCATATCATGGTTAGATAAAACAACATGCCCATGGACAAATGGATCTCCATCTTTAAGGGTAACATTTCCTTCATAGCTTACCAGCTCCCACACATCTGGAAATTGTTTCCGTATATATTCTTTGCCTACTGTATCATAGGCTCCTATTTCTATCTCTTTTACTGCACCAATGCCGGATATTTTTCCATTGGTAATAGCCTGGTCCCTACAGAAACGGGTCAAGGTATCCATTACTTTTTCATTTTTTTCTATATAAATAAAATAATCTTTATCTACCTGCTTATATTGCATTTCCTTTATCCATTTAATGTTTTAATGATTAATTCCTTCGTCTGGCCCATGGCATCCTGGATGGCATCATTGTTTCTACCGCCTGCTGTTGCCAGGTGTGGTTTTCCGCCGCCGCCGCCGCCCATGAACCCACCAATATCCTTTGCCAGTGTTCCCGCAAGAACCCCTGTTTCGTTTAAATCTTTTGAAACCACAATAACCGCTGACGGCTTTTCTTCACCTTCCGAAAACAGGACAGCGATTCCCCTTGATAATGTATTGAACACGTGGTCGCCCAACGCCTTGAGCTCATCCAACCCGTTGGTAGATACTTTTTTTATCAGTATTTTATGGTCTCCCGCAGTTTCAGCTCCTTCTAAAAGATCAGCGTCTGATACCTGTGCCGGTCTGTGTTTTAACTTTTTTTCAAGGTTTTTCTTTTCCATCAGTAAACCCTCAACCCGCTCAATCATACCAGCTGGCGGCGTGTTCAATAAGGATTGTAACGCATTGAGTACAGCCGCATTGGATTGCATGTCTGCTACTGCTTTTTGACCTGTGACCGCTACTATACGCCTGACCCCGGATGAAAGGGATGATTCTTCTGTGATCTTAAAAGAGCCAATGTCTCCTGTGCGATCTACATGGGTACCTCCGCAGAGTTCCATTGAATAATCCCCTACCTGAACAACACGCACTATATCCCCATATTTTTCACCAAATAGTGCTTCCGCTCCAGCTTTTTTTGCATCATCAAAATTTTTTACAGATACATTTAATTTTGTATTGCTGAGAATTTGATCATTTACTTTTTGTTCTATTTCCTGAATGTGTTCATCTGTAATCTTTTCAAAATGGGTCAGATCGAACCGCAAATAATCAGGATGAACCAAGGACCCTGCTTGGTTTACATGGTCTCCAAGAATCGTTTTTAGAGCTTTATACATAAGATGGGTAGCCGTATGATTATTCTTAATGGACTGACGGCGGTCTTTNTCTACGCTGCAGGATACTTGCATCGATCCATCTAGAGTACCCTGGCAAATATGGTTAAAAGAATTATTCTCCTTTTTTACATCCAATACGGTTAAATCAATCCCGTCACCCGTAATAGTACCCGTATCTCCGATTTGACCACCGGATTCGGCATAGAACGGCGTTTGATCCAATACCAGTAAAATGATATCNCCCTCTTGAGCATATCGNCTAATTTGGGCACTGGATTCCAGTCTTTCGTAACCAAGGAATTCTGAATCATCGCCNTCAGAGACTGTAATCCACTCCGTTTCANCNATGCCTGCCTTGAATTTCCCTGCTTCTTTAGCCCGCTTCTTTTGTGCANCCATGGATTCCTTAAAACCATCTTCATCCAGGGTCAGGCTTTGCTCCCGTGCCATAAGCTGAGTCAAATCCAGTGGAAAACCGTAGGTATCATAGAGTTTAAATGCATCGGTACCACTGATCTCAGTTCCTTCCATGGCAGAAACAATCTTTTCAAAATGNTTTAATCCACGGTCCAATGTCTGGTTAAAGGATNCTTCTTCGGCACGGATTACATTTTCAATATGGGACCGTTTTTCCACCACTTCCGGAAACTGTTCACCCATGATTTCACCAACGACAGGTACCAGTTGATACAGGAAAGGATCCTCCAAACCAATGTTTTTTCCAAACCGGGCTGCTCGTCTTAAAATACGTCGCAAAACGTAGCCGCGTCCATCGTTAGAAGGCAGGGCTCCGTCTGCTATGGAAAAACACAGCATCCGGATATGATCCGCGATCACCCGGTGCGGAATAGGGTCATGTTCGTAGGATGAATCAGCCTGTCCCTGGAGCGTTTCAATGATCGGTAAAAAAAGGTCGGTATCGTAATTGCTGTTTTTNCCCTGCAGAACAGTGGCGATTCTTTCCAAGCCTGCACCNGTATCCACATGCTTTGACGGAAGATCCTCTAACGTCCCGTCATCTTTGCGGTTATTTTGAATGAATACCAGGTTCCACAGTTCCCAATAATCATCTGATGTATTGATACCGTANGCATCCTGGTTCTCTGGATCATCTCCCACATAATAATGGATCTCAGAACAGGGGCCGCAGGGACCTGTTTCTCCCATTTCCCAAAAATTATCTTTTTTACCGCACCGGATCACTCGCTGTGANTCAATACCTGTTACATCAGTCCATAACTCAAATGCTTCATCATCATCTTCATATACCGTAGCCCAGAGCCGGTCTTGATCGAACTTCCACTCTNNAGTGAATAATTCCCAGGCCCATTCAATGGCTTCTTTTTTGTAATAATCACCAAAGGACCAGTTGCCCAGCATTTCAAAAAAGGTATGGTGAAATGTATCTACACCTACTTCTTCCAGGTCATTGTGTTTTCCTGATACACGGATACATTTCTGGCTATTCACGACCCTTAGAGAATCTGGCTGTATTAGATCTAAAAAGACAGGTTTAAACTGGTTCATCCCCGCATTGGTAAATAACAGGGTTGGGTCATCAAGCGGGACTACCGGTGAACTGCGAATAAATTTGTGATCTTTTCTTTCAAAAAAATTGATGAAAGACCTACGAATCTCNTTTGAATTCATTTTAAAATGAAAAACTGGTCTCTACGCCGGTCATATTGATCATTTCATCTTCATCCAATACATCNCCGTCCCCATTCATATCNTGGAACGTACGGCGAAAAACATAGGTTAGAACCATCCCATTACCCAGTTTAAGCCCTACATTATAGCCCATGATCGTGGATTCCGAATATTCAAAATCCAATGGATTAGGGACATTGAGTTGCTGGTAGAACCAGGATGCCCTTTCAATTTTACTGATAGTTTTTTTCAATTTTAATATTGCTGTAAAACTCTGGTTAGATGCTTCTTCAAAATCATTGATCTCTGCATTATACTGTTCACCCTTCAGGTTTTGAAACGCCAATCCCGCATCAAATAAACTTCCCAGGTCAATATTCAATGAAGAATAAAACCCATTCTGTTTGCCATAGGTTCCCAACTTGCTGGCTTTTGTAATAATTGTACCCTGATTCCCTGATATGCTCTGGAAGGTAGCCCGTTCTATCTCGTAGGATCGATTAAAATACCCAAACTCAAAATTTCCTTTCGGTATCATCCGAAATTCAAAATTTAATTTTGCAGGGCCGAATCCTGCAGACAGACCAAAAGGTATAATTCCATATCCTGCATCTATNTCCTNANCATTTATAGGATNAATTGTTTTACCCANTAGNGCNGCNTATTGNGCATANGCATCCAAGGANATGGGNCCTTCACGAAGTAGGGGAATCCCTATATCTAGNGCAAATGCATTAAATGATTCTGNCTCTTTCTTAATGTTGATAGGTTCAGGTTTAGGTGATACACCATCTGGATCTATTACAATTCCCCATGTCGGCCAGGTGAAACTTGAATCTGTCCAACCATCACCATCTACATCAAATTCATTTAAGGTATCGTTATCTGCCCAACCATCACCATCTGTATCTAGCCACCAATTTCGATTATCGGGAAAATCATCCACAAGATCGGGACGGCCATCATCATCTGAATCCTTTAATCCAAGGTACTGGTTTCGATCNCCCACCCAGGACACACCCCCTGTGAATCCATAAGAGATCGGGGCAGAAAGACGCACACCGGTCAAACCAAGGTTTTCCTTAAAATCATTGGTAAAACCATACATATTGACACCAAAAGCATGGGTTCGAAATTCCATGCCTACTTTTCGGACCTGTGGATATAATAATGTATTGCTGTAATTACTTAATAGGATACCATACCCCATGGTTACATTATCTAAGGCTCCAATTTTAAAATAATTCTTGTCCCAGCGGCTGCCGTATCGAATATAATAAATCTTATCGATNATCGTNTTCTTGACTTTTTCTCCACTGGAAAAATCCCATTCATCATCGTGGATGTTCCCATCCTGATCAATGNAAATGACAAGATCCAGTGCAACGGATAATTTACCAAAGGGCAGTACGGGACGAAGTGCGATCTGGTTCCAGATTTTACCATCGATNGTTACAGCACCAAATGCTCCCCGAACTGATTTGTCGGATGATGTAGTTTCCGGGTCCATTTCTTCCGGTTGGCCTATTAGAATTTGCGTGGTCAGGAGGGTGATGATTGGTATGGATTTAAAATTCATTTATTCACAGATTTACGTCAAGAAAATTACCGTTCGCCTTCAAACTGGACAACGGGTAAATCGGCGACCCAGAAACAAAACCAATTTGCAATGAAACTAAAACCTGGTTTTGACATAAATAGAGATATCGATTAAAGATACATTTAGAAGTATGCNCTTACGTATTTTCAATTTCATTATCACAATTGCTATTGTTCATTCCTTAGGGTGTTCAGAAGAGATACTGTTGGAAGCATTACATTTAGAATCCAAGGCAAATGGCATCCTTTTGCATATGAAAATGGANACGATCCCTGANCCGCAGAACATTACGGCATGGCAGGCAAATTCAGGATGGTTCTATATAACACTTTATAAGGTGAAGGGAGATTCAACNNCCCTCATACCTGAAGATATTCCCAGTGGTATGCTTGATTTTCAGGTCNTCCCAAGCGATGAATCCCTTCAATTGGGACTGAGGTTAAAGGAGCCCATTGAGAATTATGAATTCTCAACAAATCATAACAGCAAAACAGTGCTGGCAACCCTTCACTACTCAACCCAATACCTTGCCNAGTTAGATACTATTCAGGAAATGAAACGGCCAGGCTCCAATAAAGGGATGCCTGATGGAATAAAAAAATGGCTCTACCTGACCGGAACAGGCATTACTTTGGCGGGACTTATGCAAAATGAAGACCCTGGTTTGAATCATCAATCCATTGCCGGCATCAGCCTGTTGTTATCCACCTTTCTTATTGATAAAATATGGCAGTCACTTTGATGGATTCCATTGTTTACTTTTCAATCTTCTGGGCAATAGCCTTTGTCTGCATGGGCCTTTATCTGCGCTTTAAATACAAAGATAGGTTTGATGACCTGGATCAATAGATTTTTATTTTATTTTGGAATAACTGCCATACTAACAGGGGAATCAATCACGGTAATGGATTCCTATAATACTCTTTTTGGTAATCAGGGCCCCATCCATGCTACACCCCATATCACCAACCTGATCAGGAATGGTGCTCAGGAATTATCTACAAATGAAAAAATGGACTTAGCAGGATTAGGGCTCGCTGTTTTAGGAAAAAATATTGTTGCCTTGGCTCCCGTTGATCTTGACCAGTCTTATGATACAGAGCATTTCAGGTTATTTTACACCCTNGACGGATACGATTCAGTTGAAAACCTGGAATANGTTATNCAAGTCGGCCAGGTATTTGAACAGGTTTGGACCTTTTACATGGATACACTGGAATTTGAACCACCCCCTTCAGACCCTGATGCGGCCCATGACCTTTACGAGGTTTACCTTGAAAACTTACCAACNTACTATTTTGGAGTCACCTATACCACCAATGCCAATATTAGCGATCCCGCATGCGTCAGTTACATCCGGATGCGTAATAATTATTCGGGNANCCAATTCAGCAACCATACGGAATTGGAGAATATCAAGGTTACAGCCGTTCATGAATTTTTTCATTCAATCCAGTTTGGATATAATTGTTTTGAGCGATTATGGCTCATGGAAGCAACGGCCGTATGGAGTGAAGATGAATTATACAACGGTATCAATGACCACTACCGCTATATGGCTTCCTGGTTTTCAAATCCGGACAAATCAATTGATGACGAAAGCAGCCACATGTACGGATCGTTCATCTACTTTCAGTATATCGATGAACATTTAGGAGGTCCAGGTACAATCAAAGCCTGCTGGGATAACTCCAATTCCCTGGCAANCCCTGTCAATGATATCAGTGTTGCAGCAGTTGATGCCGCCTTAGAACCTTANAATTCATCCTTTGAGGATGCCTANATTCGTATGCGTATTGCCAACAGNATNCTCAGTGCCANTGAGAACGCAGATCCCTATTCATATAATGAAGCAGACGGCTATAGAACGGTTGTAACNGGNCCGCCTGAACAGTACCTGATTTTTGAACAGGGTAATATTGAAACAGAACAGGATCAGTCCCTCCGTCTCTATGAAAGCCTCTATTATTCACTGACGACCGAGAGCCCTGTTAAGATCAAACTAACAAAATCTGATGGAGAATTTTCCTTATCATCCATCGTAAAACATCANGGGACAGAACAGTGGACGGTCCGTACTGGGGATGAATTAAATATTGATCCCGAAATCGGTATTGAATGGATATCATTGGTTGTTTCATCCCTGGGACTGGATGAGACAAACTGGGATTTCACTTTACAGTTTAAAGANGGATATTCCGAAGATTTCACTTTTTTCCCGCCCTATCCTAACCCNTCATATGGAAATACGGTACATATAGACCTGCAGGTTATCAGTGAACAAACGATCCATACAAAGGTNTATGACCTTTTGGGACGGGAAATGTGGTCATCATCAAACCATTTCAGTGATCCTGAATTGGTAACCCTGATGTGGAATGGGTTAAATAAAGAAGGCAGAAGAGTTGCGAATGGTATATATCTTATAAAATTGGAAGGTCGATCAGATCAAAAAAGTCACAGGATAACTCTGTTGAAAAAATCAGAGTGACTCACTGATCTTACGAATATCATCTAGAATTATATAATATTNATCAAGACCNTCTTCGTAGCGTATGATATAGTCCATAGGTTTCCCTTTTCTAGACGTAAGCATGACATATCCTCCTGCCTCTTCCCGGGCTATGTCATTGATATTATATATAAATTCTTCATATTCATCCATTGTAACCCTGTAAGATTCAAATTTTTTTGAAAGTTNGGTAATTCGTTTTGAATAGAGAGATTCAGGATTCTCAAAAAGAGNTTGATTCAATACACTGTTAAAATGCTCNATATANGGTTGCAGGGCATCACGCCTGNATTTTATCTTGTACAGTGTTTCTTTNAGGGGTTNCGATTCTTCTTNAACAAACACTAATTTTTTCCGAACCTTCCTGAACCCTTTATTTAATGCTTCTCTGCTTTTATAATACTTCCNCTGTACTTTTTGAATTTCATTGCTTTTGNTCCTGATTATTTTCCTGTAGGTGACAGANGTATCATTTGCAATGGAATCCAGCCCAGCAGAACTCAATTCTTTCATGGACTGGACAATATGAATCAATTCCTGTATTAGGCTGTCTGCATCCGTAATGGATGACTGCAATAAATTATAATTTAGTTCTAACCGTTCATAAATGCGGAGATCATTATCTAGATAAAACCGCAATTCATTTACCATGATCTTATCCAGATCAATTAAATCCCGGGAAATCGTTTTAGACCATTGTTGTGTATTTAAAATCCGTACATCCAGAGCATACGTATCACGAAATTTCCATGGTTTTATTCTCCCGGCACAGTCCCAAAACAACAACAGGGTTCCCGCCACTGCGAAAACCCTGTTGAATTTGAATAAGGATTGAATCAAACTGTCAATTTCCCTTCACGGTCCAATTTGAGTAAATCATCATAGCCTCCAACAGGCTTTTCATTGATCACAATTTGGGGTACTGTACGCCCGCCGGTCAAATCATAAAGGTCATCACGGCTCCAACCTATTTCCTCAATATCAATCTCAACATAGGATAGGCCTCGTTCCTCCAAGAGCCGCTTTACGTTTTTACAAGGTCCACACCAGCTGGTTGAATAAATTTTTATCACTTTATTTTAATATTTTTTCTATTACTTCTCTGAAGTTATTATAACCGAATTATTTTAAGAATAATAGTTTTTGTATTTTTGTTTTTTCTCCATAGTCCAGCACAACAAAATACGTTCCTGATGAAATGGTTATACCAAAACGATTTGTTCCATTCCATGAAAGTGTATATTGTCCTGGCACCATATACCCATTTTGAAGTTCAGCAACTTCTCGTCCCAATATATCTACAACTGCAACTTTAACCAATTCCGGCCTGCCAATCTTTAAATCCAATTGGGTTGTGGGATTAAACGGATTTGGATAAGCAGGACTTAATGAAAATACATTCGGATATAATGTGTCATCAACACTCAGTGGTGCCACATAATTATCGGGTGCTTCGGTTGTAAAACGAATGGCTCTTTCATTTTCCAACGGGGCTGCACCTGGCGCATAAACATTATTGAAAACGTACTGGAGTCCATAATTCTTTTCCGGTGATTCGATACCAACCGTGGAATAATTCTTGGTCGCATCCACATCTTCTATTTCCAGGTATTGGAAATCGATCACACCATTGCCAGATTCGGTTTGTAGGGCATTTTGATCATACAGAATGACCTCAAAGGTCTCTTCTGTGGTTTCATCATAGCCATTCAAGGCTCTGGACCATTCAATGACAAATCTGCCATTTGCATCATCGTACCAGGTAAAAACATTGATCCAGACATCAATATCGCCGTCTCCATTGGAATCGATGGTTTCTAAATCATCAGAAAAGGGCGCCAGCATGGCTTTTGGCCCCATGTACATGGGAATGGACATATTCCAGAAATAATCGATATAGCATGGTTCAAAGGATGTCCAGCCATTAGAACTGACTGTGATCTCCTGATAATCAATTCCGTGATATTTAAACACGAATGGTAATTCAATATCCACATGATCATCATCATCTAACTGATAATACGTGCCATTGCTTCCGCCATGTGCAGGGTCCAGTTCCACCCAATTGAATACGGGTGTGTGATCAAATCCAGTATCTGTATCATCATAAGCCCAATAACCATAATGAGTTGGTGCAACGGGAAGATTCTCTAATGTTGGCTCAATATGGAGTGGGACTTCCTGACTGTAAATGGTGTGTCCTGATTTTTGAAAATCTACAAGAAACGTAATGTCACTGCCATACGCTACATCACCAATTGATATGTAATAATTCGTGGCGTTAGATATAGTGGAAAAAGGCGCGAAATCAGCTAATAAATCTGAAGCTACATTCAGTGTTACTTCTGCGCCATCTGAAAGTGCAGATAATTCAAGCCAAACACCTGTATAAGTTCCAGGTGAATAATTAGTTATAGATAAAGTTGGTTCGAATTCAGATCCCGGTGAAGGTTGATTCTCAAATGAAATCTCAAAAAAAGGCATTTCAACATCGATTGCAAATTGCGAAAAGGTGTTTCCGCCACCATCCGCTATTGTTCCGCTAATCGTATGACTTATATCGGTTCCATAAGCAACGATTTCTATATTACTAATGGGTGTTGTTTCTCCGGGCATAATGGATGGGATCTCAACATTTATTGAATTTGGTACAACATTTTGAGAAAATGAAAGTGTTCCGGTAAAAGCATCTGATGTACTCGTTGACCCATTCTCTAGCATAAACAAACAACTCATCAATTCCCCTAATGCAGGTTTTTCGTTACCGTTTTCCGTGGTAATATTTAAATTAACAAGATATAAATCTGAGATTACAGGTTGCACCTCAGTAATCTCATGACCTTGAATAAAACTATCTTTATTCGCATAAATGTCCAGAGTAGGAGTTCCATTTAATTGTAATGTTGCAGCAAACTGGCCATTCTGATCGGTTATTCCTTTCGCAACTAATATACCATCCTCCATGATACTGATAACAGCTTGATCTATTGCATTTCCTCCCAAATCACTAACAGATACCTTAATAAAATCATCAGAAGCTGTGATTTCTTCCACAGAAATATCAAATTGGTTTGGCGTATCCACATAAACCTGGAGTGACGGATCACCCAAAATATTATAAACTTGTGCATAGAATTCCTGTGCTTCCCCAGGACCGTTTTGTTCGGGAAATTCCTTGATTAATCCCGATTGCCCCGCCTGCATGGCTGGTCCCAGTTCCATCACACCATGATTCAACATGGCGTCGTACATATAAGCATTAATCACATTGTTATACTTCGTGCTGGTATGAAGATCGGATGGGCCGATAAAGGCTACACCCCCTTTTGGTACAGTGGGTGTACCACCACGCAGTACTGCTTCGGACAAACAGGGATCCACATTGTTAGCAAAATCATTTGAATTGCAGACATAACTCATAAAGACCGGTGTGAGCCAGCCATTATTCAGGTCATTGACATCATCCACATGGAATTCCGGGTAATGCCAGCCATTGGCATCGCCCCAGCCACGGTAGTTTACAATTCCTACACCATTATCAATGGACTCTATGATATAGGGTGCGCCTTGTTGCACCGGTGGGTAAAAGACTGTATCGATCTGACTGTAGCCATAATCCAATAGTTCATCCCTGAGCCAGTAGG
>PBCV01000003.1 GCA_002717915.1 Fidelibacterota bacterium
AAATTACCTCTGATCCCGGATCTATCAGATCCAGATGTGTGGGTCCCTGTCCTTCTGGTTCCCCTGGCGGTCCAGTGGTGGGCCAGCTATTATCCCGGCGCAGAGCCCGGTGGCGGTGGTTATATTGCCCAGCGGATGTTTTCTGCGAAGGATGAGTCAAATGCTGTAGGCGCCACCTTTTTATTCAATGTAGCGCATTACGCACTGAGACCCTGGCCCTGGATCTTGATTGCCCTTTCATCCCTGGTCATTTTTCCCGAACTGTCGGACATTCAAAAAGCATTCCCTAATCTACCGGCGGATAAACTGGGGCACGATGTAGCCTATCCAGCCATGCTGACCCTGTTGCCGTCTGGACTGCTTGGATTGGTTGCCGCATCCCTGATTGCAGCCTTTATGAGCACCATGTCCACGCAGCTCAACCTTGGGGCCAGTTATCTGGTCAATGATTTCTATCACCGCTTTATTAAACCTGCTGCAACAGAAAAAGAACTGGTACTGGCAGGCCGACTGTTCACAGTTGTTTCAGTCATTTTAGGTGCCGGTCTTGGGTTGATGCTTACCAGTGCAGGTCAGGCATTTACATTATTACTCATGATTGGTGCCGGCACTGGAATGATCTATATCCTGCGCTGGTTCTGGTGGCGAATCAATGCTTACACCGAGATTGTAGCTATGATCAGTTCCATTATTATAGCGGGCTATTTCAATTTTGGTGATTCACCTTTGGAAGGATGGCAGAAGATTGTTATCGGTGCTTTGCTCACCACCGTTGTATGGATTTTAGCTACTTATTTCACTCAACCTGATGATGATGAAACACTGCGGAATTTTGTAAAGAAGGTAAATCCCGGCGGACCCGGATGGACGAAATATTCTGACGGGATTTCAAGTGAGCCCTGGCCGGTTCCAAATGGAATTTTATGCATGCTGTTCGGCTGTGTTGCTGTATATGGATTCCTGCTTGGTGTTGGTCAGTTGATCTATGGTCACATTGAATCTGGATCAATCTTATGTGGATTGGGTGTGGTTTCTTCAATTGGGTTATCTAAGATTTGGAAGTAAGTACACCAGGCCGTATCTGCCTGTTTGGTGAGCATCAGGATTACCTTGGCCTGCCAGTCGTTGCAATGGCGATTTCACTCAGGGCAAATCTTAAGGGAGAAAAAAGATCTGATCAGAAGGTTGTAATCCATAAACTTGATCTTAAACAGTCAGAAACCTTTTTTTTGGATGATCTTTCGTATCAAAAACCCAGAGATTATTTCAAAAGCGGGATCAAGGTTTGCCAAAATGCAGGCATCACCTTTTCCAATGGATTTGAGTGCTATGTCACCAGCGAAATTCCCATTCGCGCTGGGACCAGCAGTTCGTCCGCCATTTCCGTGACCTGGATCAATTTTTTATCCCAGATGGCGGATGAACCACCACATTGGGATCAAAAAAAGATTGGTGAATTGGCCTATAAAACAGAAGTGGAAGAATTCAACGAACCCGGCGGCATGATGGATCAATATTCCACAGCGATTGGAAACCTGATCTATCTTGAATCTGAACCGACCCTTTCCATTAAAACCTTGAATCCAAATCTGGGAGCATTTGTTTTAGGTGATTCATGTGAGCCGAAAGATACTATGGGGATTTTGAGCCGATGCCGGGAAGCCAGGTTGGAATTATTTGAAGTATTAAAGAATCTGAATCCAAATTTGAATATTCAAAAGTACCGTGATGAACTTGATCTCTCTGATCTCAATGAAGACCAAAAAACATTATTTCAAGGTACGGTACAAAATCGCGATCTGCTTAATGGAGCATTAGCTGAATTAGAAAAAGATGAGATAGATCATAATAAAATTGGGCAATACCTGACTAGACATCATTCTGTATTAAGAGATGTTCTACAGGTCAGCACATCCAAGATAGAATCCATGATGGATGCTGCTCAAAATGCAGGTGCTCTTGGCGGAAAGATCAACGGCTCTGGCGGCGGCGGCTGTATGTTTACCTATGCACCCGAAAACCCTGAGTCCGTAGCAGAAGCGATAGAATCTGTTGGTGGAAAATCATACATTATCCATTCGGATGAAGGAACAAAGGTTTTAATTTGATGATTCAGAATAAGGTATAAGACGAATGACAGATATTTCATTATTAGTTATGGCAGCAGGTATGGGTTCCCGTTACGGTGGGCTAAAGCAATTGGATGCAGTTGGTCCCAGCGGTGAAACGATTATCGATTATTCTGTTTACGATGCTATCCAGGCAAGGTTTAATAAGGTCGTTTTTATTATCCGAAAGGATTTTGAAGATGAATTCAAGTCACAGATCACTGATAAATATTCTGGCAAGATTCAGGTTGAGTTTGCGTTTCAGGATTTACATGATCTGCCTGATGGATTCACCTGTCCCGAAGGACGAAATAAACCCTGGGGGACCGGGCATGCGATTCTTGCCGCTGCGGACCTGATTCATGAACCATTTGTTGCAATCAACGGTGATGATTTTTATGGACGAGAATCATTCAAAGTTGTTGCTGATTATTATCTAAGTGGAGCCGATGATTTTTCCATGGTTGCTTTTCAATTGGATAAAACATTGTCTACTTTTGGAGGTGTGACACGAGGGCTTTGTACAGTGAAAGAAGGGAAATTGGATACCGTTATAGAAACAGGAGAACTTCAAAGGACAGAGCAAGGTGTTACATCGGATCGGAATATTAAACTGGATGGTAGTGAGCCTGTTTCCATGAATGTTTGGGGATTCACACCGGTACTTTTTAAATATTTAAAAACTATGTTTGTGGAATTTTTAAATGACGAAGGCAATGAACTCAAGAGTGAATACCTGATTCCTTCTGTTGTGAATGATTTGATCAAAAGCGGCAGGGAAGATGTTCATGTCCTGCGCAGTGCGTCTTCCTGGTTTGGTGTAACCTATAAAGATGACAGGCCATTTGTTATGGGAGAAATTCAAAAACTGATCGATCGTGGCACATATCCTAAACAACTATTTTGAGAAGCAAATGAATACTTATTTTTACAAAGCGATAAAGATTAATCTTTCTGTATTTATGATTTTGGCAGCGAACACTCCACCTGAAATAGAAGATCCAGCCGTTGTTGAGATCAATAAAATGCCAGCTCGAGCGACTTTTTTTAATTATGAATCAAAAGCATTAGCCAAAACCAACGATCTATCACAGTCAAAGTATTACCAATCTCTTAATGGAGACTGGCAATTCAATTGGGTACGAGACCCTGCTGACCGCCCAATGGATTTCTATAAAACTGATTTTGATGATTCCGGGTGGAATGAAATTCCTGTACCTGCCAACTGGGAGATTAATGGCTATGGTGTTCCAATTTATTTGAACCATCCCTACGAATTTTCCTATAATCCTGACCCCCCAAATATCCCTGATGGATATAACCCAGTTGGTTCTTATCGAAAAGAATTTATAATCCCTTCTGCTTGGGAAGGCCACAGGATAGTAATCCATTTTGGCGCAGTGAAATCTGCTTTTTTTCTATGGCTGAATGGACAGCAGGTTGGCTACAGCCAGGGCAGCAAACTCCCTGCAGAATTTGACATCACTGAATATGTAAAGACTGGGAGAAATCTAGTGGCACTGCAAGTGTACCGCTGGTCCGATGGAACCTACCTGGAGTGCCAGGATTTCTGGCGCATCAGCGGTATTGAACGGGACGTGTTTCTGGCTGCTGAGCCAAGGCTCAGGATCGCTGACTTTTGGGCTAAGACACCACTGAATGAAACGTTTAAGGATGGTGATTTCCAACTTGAAATAAATATTAAAAATGATTCTGATTCCGATGAACGAATATCCGTTCAGACTGAATTATTTAAACCTAATGGCAGACGGGTTTACAATAAAACCGACAGGATAACGGTTTCAGCTCATTCAGACCTGGTTCATGAGTTGGGAAAAAGGATTATGAATGTAGATGCCTGGACCGCTGAAACTCCAAACCTATATACGCTCCAGATTACGTTGAAAAATGGATATGATGTCATTGCTTCAGTCAGTGATCAAATTGGATTTCGATCTATAGAAGTTAGTGGCGGACAATTTTTAGTCAATGGGCAGCCTATTTTGATTAAAGGAGTGAATCGCCATGAACATGATTCGGTAACGGGACATGTTATCAGCCCTGAACTGATGGAAAAAGATATCCAATTAATGAAAGAATTCAACATTAACACAGTCCGAACCAGTCACTATCCATCCGATCCATACTGGTATGATCTCTGCGATAAATACGGTCTTTATGTTATTGGTGAAGCGAACATTGAAAGCCATGGCATGGGGTATCACCCTGATCGAACCCTAGGAAATAAACCAGAGTGGGAAACTGCCCATCTGACCCGTATTCAAAGAATGGTAGAACGGGATAAAAACCATCCGTCCATTATCATGTGGTCCATGGGAAACGAAGGCGGGGACGGGGTGAATTTTGTTGCTTGTTCGAACTGGATTCACGAAAGAGATCCTTCCAGGCCCGTCCACTATGAACGAGCAGAAAATCGGGATCATGTTGATGTATTTTCACCCATGTACCCCGGTGTGGAATGGTTGAAAAAATGGTCAGAAAAAAAACATGAGCGGCCTCTTATTATGTGTGAATATATGCATGCCATGGGGAATAGTCTCGGCGGTATGGCAGAATATTGGGACCTCATCCGAAAGGAACCACAGCTTCAAGGAGGCTGTATCTGGGATTGGGTGGACCAGGGACTGAAAAAAACATCGGACAAAGGTAAAACCTATTTTGCCTATGGTGGCGATTATGGGCCGCCGGATACGCCCAGCGACGGCAATTTTTTAATTAATGGTTTGGTCCAGCCCGATCGAAAACCAAACCCGCATTTTTTTGAAGCAAAAAAAGCATATCAGAATTTTTTGGTTAAACCCTTTGGCCTTCGCGACTTTTTGGTTGAGATCACCAATGAGCATTTTTTTACCAATTCCAAAGAGTTTGAAATATCATGGAAATTGAGATCAGAAGGAAAAACAATTCAATCAGGAATATTAAAAAACCTTAGTCTCAAACCCCAGGAAAGCCGGTACATTAATATTCCAGTAACTGCAGTTAACATGGAACCATTGACAGAATATTTCCTGGAATTTGAATTCAGACTTAAGCATGATCAGGGATTATTAAACAAGGGGCATCTTGTTGCATGGGAACAACTACCCCTGGTGAATTACAATACGATAAAAAATGTTTCACCAGTAGTGCAGGCAGGAAGTCTGGCGAATATTCCTACTTTTGAAAAGGTTAATGAGACCGATGACAGGGTAGAGATAGTTGGACGTGATTTCAAAATAAAATTTTCCAAGAAGCGTGGCACATTGGAGTCTTGGATATGGAATGGGAAGGAATATTTATTAAAGGGTCCCAGGCCGAATTTCTGGAGGACTCCAATTGATAATGATTTTGGTAATAAAATGCCCCAGAGATTAGCAGTATGGAAAGATGCCACGGATCATCAAATAATTGATGATATACGTGTCACAATTAAGGATGATTTAGTCGGGATCCGGGTCAGCTATGAATATCCTGATATCGGTTCAAAAGGAGAAATAGTGTATAGTATTTATGGTAACGGCCGCATATTGGTCAACCATAGTTTTGAACCGAATATGCCTGAACTGCCAAACCTGCCCAAGTTTGGTGTAACCATGGAAATTCCAAAAGAATATAATAACCTGACCTGGTTTGGCAGAGGGCCCCATGAAAACTATTGGGATCGGCAATCCAGCGCAAAAGTAGATATCTATTCGGGAAAAGTTTCTGAACAATACCATCCCTATGTGCGTCCGCAGGAAAATGGGAATAAGACCGATGTACGCTGGGCCACATTGAGGAATGATCGGGGTGATGGCATCATGGTAACGGGATTCCTTTCCTTAAATGCCAGCCACTTTAAGCCAGAAGACTTTGATCATGGTTTTGAGAGATCCCAAAATGGGACGAATGAGGATATCAAGATAACCAAGAAAAGTATGCATACGATAGATTTAGTAGAAAGAGACCTTGTCCATCTNGATATTGACCATTTACAAATGGGTGTTGGCGGTGAAGACAGCTGGTGGGCACAGCCGTTGGACAAATACCAGATTCAGTCGAAAGAGCACACCTATCATTTCATGATGNTCCCTTTAGNTANNCAAAATGATCCAATAGAATTATATAAGAATGATCTTTTTAAATAGAGACCAGATCAATGATCTGATCTCTATGGAAGAAGCCATTAGAGCTATGGGGACTGCATTTGCTCAATTGAGCAATGGAGAAGCTGTTGTACCCCCTAGGTTAAGCCTGGATATCCCCGATAAGAATGCTACATCCCTTGTGATGCCTGCCTATGCAACTGGGAGTCCCTACTATACGGTTAAAATCGTGTCTGTGAACTATTCAAACCCAGATAAAGGACTGCCTTTGATTCACGGAGTTGTTCAGGTATTTGATGCTGAAAACGGGAAACATATTGCGAATCTAGATGGCGCATCGATTACAGCAATTCGAACCGGTGCAGCATCCGGCTTAGCTACGGATTTATTAGCAAAGGAGAATGCAAATGTCTGTGCAGTC
This sequence comes from Fidelibacterota bacterium, assembly GCA_002717915.1. Lineage (GTDB taxonomy): Bacteria > Fidelibacterota > Marinisomatia > Marinisomatales > UBA1611. Next base: position 6,615 of record PBCV01000003.1, read on the forward strand.
TTTGGTACTGGGGTCCAGGCTGCTTCCCATATTGAAGCTGTTTTNGAAGTGAGGCCCATTGAAAAAATAATGGTATTCAGCCGCAGTAAACCATCGGCAGAATTTTTTTTCAGTACACTTGCCAATCAAGTTGAATGTGTGATTGGCAAAAAAGAATCATTGCTGGAAGCTGATATTGTCTGCACCACAACTCCTGCCCAGTCCCCGCTGTTTGAAACCGACGAAATTAAACCGGGGTGTCACTTNAATGTTGTAGGCTCACACCAGCCCAGTTTTAGAGAAGTGCCAACGGGCCTGGTTGCANGTTCTAAAATAATNGTGGATAANAGAGAAGCTTGTGAACAGGAAGCAGGTGATTTAATTATTCCAGTTCAAGAAGGTTCCTGGTCNTTCGAACACTTGCATGGAGAACTGGGGCAGGTGGTTTCCGGAGATATAATTGCCCGTGAATCAGAAAATGAGATCACGCTGTTTAAATCAGTTGGAAACGCTATCCAGGACCATGCCATGGCACACCTGATTATGGAAAAGTTAAACTGATAAGTAAAATAAATTGGTTTGCATGCGATGNTAAAAAACAAAGCAATTATAAAGATTATTATTGCAGGATTTTGTTTCTGTAAGTCTTATGGACAAATTAACAGTTACTTGCAATTAGATGGATCATCTGGCTATGTCATCNTCCAGGATCATGATGATCTTGATATTAATACTGGTGAAGATTTTACAATTACCTGTTGGGTCCGTTCAGGCGATGTGTCAAACTACCATCGGTTTATCCATAAGCGAATGCCAAATGCAGGTACCGGCTATGAACTGATGAATAACTTAACTGGCCATTTTGCCAATAATCTTGAAAATGTTCAAAATGTTCATGTGGGTTCTCCAAACTGGAGCGAAACGATCCTGTTGGATGGGAACTGGCACCATACAGCCATGGTTGTAAATACTGTTGANCATACCAATAAACTTTATATTGATGGCATCATTCAAAATAATTGTACCGCGACACATTCGGCCATTGGGACAACCAGTTTTGCAAATGCAATTGATCTATATTTTGGTTTTGACACGAACTTGAATAATTATTTCCCCGGTGATATTGATGAAATCAGNTTTTGGTCAACCGCTTTGACTCCGGAAGAACTGGAGTATGATATGTCAGATACTGTGTCAGGCATGGAACCTGACCTATTAGCATCATGGGATTTTGAAAATGTGACTGATCAAATTGCACCGGATATTTCCGGTAACGGTCATAATGGGAGTTTAGTCGGGGGCGCATTTATTGTTAACCCGGATTCATCCTCTACTTATGTAGCCACAACGATCAGTCAAACAACACTTCCGACCGGACGGGGGAGTCAAAACGCAAGAGTAATGTTGGTGAATGTGGTTATGTCTTCAACTCGGTCAATATTGACAGAATTTGACCTTACATTTGGTGGTACAAATCCGAATAATGTAGAAAATGTGGACGTGTTTTTTACAGGGAATAATTCCCGTTTGGATACGACCTATTTGTTCGGATCAGCAGCCCCCGCAACAGGAGTATTCTCTATATCCGGATCTCAACCATTAGACCATGGAAATAATCATTTCTGGATTACTTATGACATTAGCCCCAATGCCGTTGAAGGTGAANCGATAGATGCCACCTGCGAAACGGTTACAATTGGNGGAAATATTGAAGTACCAACACAAACATCTGTTGAAGGCGAGAGGGTCATTCTCCTGGGACATAAAATACTTTATTCTGCCGGCGACTATAATTCAGCGGCTTATCGAATCCCCGCCATTTGTACTGCCATAGATGGGTCATTAATAGTGGCGGCGGATGCCCGGATTGATAATAATACCGATTTGCCCGGTAATATTGACATCACCGTTCGCAGGAGTACAGACAATGGTGATACATGGTTGGATCCTGTTATCATTGCAGATTTTGGGAATTATGGTGCATCTGATCCTGCTTTAGTTGTTGATAGAAATTCAGGAGATATTATTTGTTTATATGCATCCCACGTTGGGCTTTTTCAGTCCACGCCAGCCAATCGAATCAGGGTGCAATTATCCAGGAGTTCTGACCATGGTTTAACCTGGGACACCCCTGTTGAAATTACCGACCAGGTTTATGCGACGGGATGGTATGCAGCCTGGGTTGCNTCCGGGAGCGCGCACCAGTTAGCCAATGGAAGAATTGTAGCAGCAATTGGTGTCCGCTATTCCGCAAGTTCCGCTATTGCAAATCACATGATTTACAGTGATGACGGAGGTGTGAATTGGAACTATATATCAGATGTTGCTTCTTATAATGGAAATGAAGCAAAAATAGTTGAACTGAATAATGGTGATTTGATGATGAATATCAGGAGCCAGAATTATCGAAAGATTGTAGTGTCGGACACAGACGGTGAGATGTGGGGTACTCCTTATTATGAAACGGAACTTATTGATCCGTTTTGCAATGCAGATTTTATCAGGTACACTTCAACGCTAAACGGGTTCAATAGAAATAGAATCTTGTTTTCAAATCCAAAACATTCGTCATCCCGTGTGAACCTCCATGCTTTTGTGAGTGTGGATGAAGCGGATACATGGCCTTATTCAAAACAGATCTACAGCGGAAATGCCGCGTATTCCAGTTTGACAATCCTGGAAGATGGGTCAATCGGCATCTTCTATGAAAATGGCGAATATGAATCTTATCAGTTGTCCTTTGCAAGATTTAGCCTGAACTGGTTATCCAATGGTGACGACCAATATCTTGACCCGGATATAATTGTCGGTGATATAAATTTTGATGGCAAGGCAAATATTTCAGATCTCTTGGGGATTATTGAACTGATGCTTGATAATGAATATTTATACCTGGCTGATTTAAATAATGATGGTATTGTAAATCTTTCTGATGCAATCATCATTGTTGATATTATTTTGGGTACTGATACATAAAGATATTTGACCAACCCTTATTCGATGAATAAGATTTGTAGATCATGAACATCTCAGTTATCATCCCTACATTCAATCGAAGACAGACCTTAGACAGGGCAATTGATTCGATCCTAAGCCAAACCTATCAACCATACGAAATAATCGTTGTAGATGATGGCTCTACGGATGGTACCGCGGATTGGCTTTCTGCTAATTATTCATCACTCCAAATAATCCAACAATCCAATAAAGGCGTCAGCTCAGCAAGAAATGCGGGAATTAATAGTGCCAGAGGTGACTGGATCGCCCTTTTGGATTCAGACGATGAGTGGTTACCAGACAAACTAGAAATACAGGTCAAGTTATTGCAGAACAATGCAGAATTACGTTTTTGCCACACCAATGAGATCTGGATTCGAAATGGTGTACGCATTAATCAAATGAAAAAACACCAGAAATATGGTGGAAATATTTTTAAAAAGTGCCTGGATATCTGTCGGATCTCACCCTCATCGTCCCTGTTCCACACATCCGTAATCAAAGATGTAGGGCTGTTTGATGAATCTCTAGACGTGTGTGAAGATTATGATCTGTGGCTGCGAATCACTGCAAAATACCCGGTCCTGTTTCTGGATCAGCCATTGATTAAAAAATTCGGTGGCCATTCTGACCAACTTTCAAGAGTTTTTGGCGGTATAGAGCAGTACCGGATTCGATCCTTAGAAAAAATATTAACATCTAAATCACTTTCAGGATCTCAATTCGAAGCAGCAAAAGATATGTTGATTCATAAACTTCAGATTTATGCTAAAGGGCTTAAGAAACGTGATAAAAATACTGAATTCCAATCTGTTGAAAAAAAGATTCATGATTGGCTTAATATGTCAGATTAGAATTAGATTCCAAAGCTCAGGAATAATGAGAGCAGTAGGATGAGTTTCGCCTTTCCTTGAAACGTATTATTACCAGAGCATACATTTACTTCAATTGTATTCATGAAAATTGCATCAAAACAAATTATTGTTCTGTCTTTCATTCTAACGGGACTTTTTGCCCGCCAATGGGTAGAAACCGGTATGTCACGACCATCGGAACCTGTTTGGGATGTAAATTCCATTTCAGACAGGCACCTGGAAATATCGTTTGATGTAGGTGGATATTTTATAGAACAACTGCCAAATGGGAAGAATCGGATCACGTTCCCAGGAAGTGTACCCATACTTGAAAGCGGCGCTCCTGAGCTTCCCCGCATGGCCCGATCCATCATTATACCGGACCTCGCGCATATGGAGCTGTCTGTCTTAGAGACAGAGTTCATAGACGTGCCAGTGGAGAACATAGAGCCGTCCAAGGGCAACTTAACTCGGGATATTGATCCTTCAACCATTCCCTATACCTATGGTAAACCCTACCAGACAGATGAATGGTATCCCAGTAATTTTGTATTTATGAGAGAGCCCTACATCATGCGTTCTTTGAGAGGGCAAACAGTCGTTTTACAACCGATTCAGTATAACCCAATTCAAAGGACACTGCGGATCTATACCCATATTAAAATATCTATTCTAGAAAATGGGTTAAGTCAGAATAATCCGCTGACAAGACGCCCGGCAAATGGCGGGTCTCGTGAATTTGAGCACATGTATAAAGACCACTTCATAAATTACCCGACAGATGATCGATATGATGTTCTGGGTGAGCAGGGGCCTATGTTGATAATTAGTTATGGCGACTTTATGGATGAAATGCAGACCTTTGTAGACTGGAAAAATTATAAGGGCATCCCAACTGAAATGGTAGACATAGCAGATGTTGGGGATGTGGATGATATTGCCCAATTGGTTGAAGACCAGTATTATGAGAATGGGATTGCATTTGTATTGCTTGTGGGAGACATTGATCAGATTGAGACCATACGCCGTTCAGATGGTGCAGGGTCCAACAGTCCATCTGATAATTCACTTACCTTTGTTGCCGGTAATGATTTTTATCCTGACCTGATCATAGGACGATTTTCTGCGGAAACAGGTGAACAGGTGGAAACCATGATCAACAGAACCATTGGATATGAAATGGATCCTGATCCAGCAGCAGACTGGTATAAAAAGGGATCTGGATTTGCTTCAAACCAGGGACCTGGTGATGATGGTGAATATGATGATGAACACTTGGATAATATCCGTGAACTGCTTTTAGCTTACACGTATATTGAAGTAGATCAGATATACGATCCGGACGGTACAGTTGCACAGGGTGAAGCCGCCATAAATGAAGGGCGGTCTATTGTGAATTACACCGGGCATGGTTCTAATGGATCTTGGGGAAATGGCTGCCCCATGAATAACACCAATGTAAATGGTTTGGTGAATACAGGTATGTGGCCCTTTATCTGGTCTGTGGCCTGTGTAAATGGTGAATTTAATGTTGGGACCTGTTTTGCCGAAACCTGGCTCCGTGCCACCGATTCCGATGGAAATCCAACAGGCGCTATTGCAACACTTATGTCAACGGTTAATCAGGCCTGGAATCCTCCTATGGAAGGCCAGGACGAAATGAATGCTATATTTGTTGAATCCTATTCCGATAATATTAAAAGAACCTTTGGTGGTCTTTCTTTCAATGGAATGAGCCAGATGAATGACAGTTATGGTTCCCAGGGCTATGATGAAACATGTTACTGGACAATATTTGGCGATCCGTCAGTTGTGATGCGGTCTGATACTCCAACGGGTATGGAAGTGACCCACAGCGATGTAATTATCATAGGTGCTACCGAATTCAACATCGAAACTGGAGAAAGCGGAGCATTAGTCTCAGTATCCAGGGATGGAGATCTCCTGGCATCGGCTTACACGGATGGTTCCGGTGCTGTAGGCCTGTTTTTTGAGACTGCTCTGGATATACCTGGACCTGTTGATGTTGTTGTGACGGCTTATAATAGGATCCCTTATGAAACTTCTATAAATGTGATTGCTCCTGATGGTGCCTATATGCTCTTGGGGGATGTTACAGTGAACAGTGGAGGAGATCAAATCCTGGANTATGGNGANATGGGTTATTTCTACACTACNTTTGAAAATGTAGGGCAGGATCCATCGGGCGATCTAACCTTTATCCTGTCCCATGAAGGATCGATGGTANACATCATTACGGAAGAAATTTTTCAAAGTTCGGTTGCTGCCGGCGATGAAGTAACGGTTGGACCCTTTGAGTTGCAAGTGAGTTGGAATGTTGAAGATGGAGCGATGGTTCCTTTTACGATACAGGCCATCGATGGCGCAGANACCTGGGGATATGATNTTAACATGGCNGTTGAAGCTCCAGCATATAATTTAGTCTCTGCTGAATTCTATGATAATGGAAATGGCACCCTGGATCCTGGTGAGTCAACCATTCTCCAACTGGTGATACAAAACATAGGGCANGCNCCTGTGAGTTATCCCACATTCGAAGCCACCACAAGTGATCCATATCTTACACTTGGGAGCATAGAAAGTGACAATGCCTACTGGTGGGACATGGATCAGCAGGTNACTGTAACGATCGAAATTACTGCATCATCAGATGCCCCTGTTGGTCATACAGCACTTGCTGGATTGGTCATNGGGGCTTTANATACAGACTATGAATTTGTTTACCCCGTTCCTATTACATTTGGTCTCATGATTGAAGACTTTGAAACAGGGNACTTNGCNTCGTTNGANTGGGTACATGGTGGNGATGCGGATTGGGTNATTGATTCAGACGCATATTCAGGTAGTTTTTCAGCAAAATCTGGTGANATTGGTCATGATCAAACNTCAGAACTTTCNATNGTAATGAATATTCTTTATGAAGGTNATATTCAATTNTGGTCCAAAGCATCATCCGANNANGGGGAATCAGGAACGGTTTATGATTATTTGGATTTCTATATAGANAANGACCCTCAAGAGTTAATGATTGGCGGTACAACAGATTGGGCTGAATACACGGTAAACCTGCCAGCGGGCGAACATACACTTCGCTGGGTCTACGAAAAAGATGATGCCCAGAGTTCAGGTGAAGACTGTGCCTGGGTAGACAGGATCTATTTCCCGCCGGGTGCTATCCCACCGCTGAATATCGATTTTGGAGATTTGAATTTTGATAGTATTGTAAATGTTCTCGATGTGATTGTCACGGTCAACTATATAATTGGCTATATTGATCTCAATAATGAACAGATCCAAAATGCAGATGTGAACATGGATGGTTCAGTGGATGTATTTGACATACTCTTAATCGTTGACATGGCCCTTGGTAACTAAAGAGACTCTATTGAGATATAATTAACTAATAGCTCCATGATTGGAGCTATTTTTTTGATATAATGACAGATTCACTAAACAATATCCATTAGATCGGTAACCACAATGAAAAAACTATTTATCCCAGTCATATTCCTGTGTTTTGTATATGCAGAGAGTGAAAAAACATTTACTCTGAATCCTGATAATACTGTACTCAAGTGGACTGCAGAAAAAGTCACAGGAACCCACTGGGGGTATGTGAAAGTTGAAGGCGGTTCTGTGGTGGTTAAAGGTAAAAAAATCTTAACCGGTGAATGTATAGTGGATATGTCAACCATAACGGTTATGGATATGAAGGACAGTCCCTATGGCAAAAAACTTGAGAGCCATCTTCGATCCAGTGATTTCTTTGATACTGAGAACCATTCTAGAGCATCGCTAAAGATTAGAGGCGTTTCCTATAAACAAGGGTCAGTTGATCTCACTGGTGATCTGACTATCAAGGGTATAAGCCATCCTGTAGAATTTTCTGCAGTTGTAAGATTTTCAGATAAAGGTGCAACTGCTAAAGGACAAATAAAAATTGACAGAACTCTCTACGATATTAAGTACAGGTCAGGGAAATATTATCCAGACATTGGTGATAAGATGATATATGACGTTTTTAAATTAGATTTTGAAGTAGAAGCAGACTAAATATTGAATCAAAAAATACAAATGATAATTTACACCCGCTCCATTAGAAAATGGTTCATAATTAGATTTCTAATAGTTAACCTGATTATTTTAGTCGTGGGTTATGGACAATCAAATTATTTAACGGACTTTAATCCTGATTCCCTGAGATTCAAAACGGCTACAGCGGTCCGATGTTCAGAACCACCGGTCATAGATGGGGTTTTGGATGAATCTGTCTGGCAATCAGCTTTACCGGTAGATGAATTTTTTCAGATCGATCCATTGGAACTGGCTCGTCCAGCGGAAACAACGATAGCCCGGGTCCTTTATGATGATAACTCACTTTACATCTCATTCCGTTCTTATGATTCACAGCCAGATCAAATCAAACGTGCCCTGGTTAGAAGAGATAATTGGATGGAAGGATTTAATTCCAATTCTGACTGGGTTGGTTTCTCTATTGATTCAAGAAATGATGATTACAATGGCTATTTTTTTGCAGTAAACGCATCTGGAGTTAAGATTGATGTTTCAATTTCCGGTCATGAAGAGTATGATCCCAGTTGGGATGCTGTCTGGGATGTGGCTGTTGCGTTTGATGATGATGGATGGACAGCAGAGTTTGATCTGCCTTTTGCCATGTTTCAATTTGATAATATAACAGACTTGGTGTGGGGCGTTGAATTCCTGAGGGGAATTCACCGAGTTCAGGAATCTCTCATGTGGCCAGGGCGCGCTAAAGCGGTGCGGGGAAGCGTGTTCCCACTGGGGGTGCTTTTGGGTCTGAAAAATATTCCCGATCCAAAACAGTTAGAGATAATACCCTATACACTTTTGGGCCGTAGCACGGAGACCCGTCTTGATCTGGGCATGGATGTTCGCTATGGGCTCACATCAAATTCGATCATGAAAATGACCTTTAATCCGGATTTTGGACAGGTAGAAGCAGACCCATCCGTTTTGAACCTAACAGCGTTTGAAACATTTTATGAGGAAAGACGACCCTTCTTTTCCGAGGGGGCTGAATTTTTTAGTTCACGTCTGTCTCTGTTTCATTCCCGAAGGATTGGGAGGGCTCCTAGTTACAACTTACCGGAAGAAGGAGAATTAAAAGATGCGCCGGAGTACACAACAATTCTAGGGGCCACGAAAGTTATGGGTAACACAGCATCTGGTATTAATTACGGTTTGATAGGAGCTGTCACTGCTGAAGAATCAGCCGAACTAGTTATCGATAACGCTGATATCCAAAGTGATAGTACCGTCGTGATTGAACCCAGAACAAACTATACAATTGGCCGCATTGAAGTACCATTAATTAATGATGTTTCCAGGGTAGGACTTATGGTTACAGATGTTTCTCGCAAGAATAACCCTGGAGCAACCGTTGCGGGAATAGATTGGAACCTTGGTTTATATGAAAATAGACTATTTACTAATGGTCAAATTGTTCGTTCAGATGCCAACGAAATAACTGGAAACGCTATCCGCTTTAACTTGGGTTATGTGGATCCGTCCTGGTGGAGCGCCCGGTTTTGGTATGGATATTTTGATGATAAATTCGATGTGAATGACCTAGGTTATTTACGACGTAATAACACGAACTGGGCTGGTGGACGTGTAGAATTCCGAAAGCAGGAACCTTGGGGAAAATTTATTAATAACGATCTAGAATTTAAATACATGCAAGAATGGCGTGGTGATGGTTTGGTTTTAGAGCGAGAGGTTGAAATTGAACAAAGGAATTTATTTAACAATTACTGGACGGCTGGTTTTTTTAGTAAAGTATTTTTACCTGCTTACAATGATGATGATATTTTCAGGAATGAACAGGCATGGGCTTACGAAACAGAACTTTGGGGATATGCGGGTCCAAGCTTTAGTACTGACCGCCGAAAAAACCTGGTTATAGATGCAGAAATTGGTACGGGCTATGGTAAGAATAGAGGCCAAGGTTATCGTGTCAGTCTGGGGGCAGAGATAAAACCCATTGAACCACTCAATATTGAAATAAAAGCCATGCAGGACCGAGGTCCTACCTATATGCAGTGGGTAGATATTATAGAAACTGAAGACGATACTGCCAGGGTCTATGCGAATTCTTTGCTTATTACAAGGGATGTTACCTTACGTTTGAATTGGACCT
>PBCV01000004.1 GCA_002717915.1 Fidelibacterota bacterium
TTTTTAGTTGTCTTGAACGATAATGAAATGTCTATCAGTCCTAATGTAGGTGCTATCTCAACCTATTTTACCCGCTTGATCTCTAACCCACTTTATAACAGGGTTCGCAATGAATTCTGGGATTTGACGGGTAAATTACCTGTAGCCAGAAGGAAGACCAGGTCCTTCATAAAAAAAGTGGAAGAAAGTTTAAAAAGCCTCATTATTCCTGGAATATTATTTGATGAACTGGGCTTTCGTTATTTTGGACCCATTGATGGTCATGACTTAAATGAGGTGATACACACCCTGGAAAATATCAAAGATATCCAGAACCCTGTTCTCCTTCATATCCTGACGAAGAAAGGTAAAGGAATGGTATCCATGGATGTTGAAAGCCGTGAATACCATAATGATGCAGTTAAATTTCACGCAGTAAAACCCAATGGAAAGGCCCAGGCTGCAGACAAAATTGAAACAAATGTTCCAATTCAATCTTCCGCCCCCAGTTTCCAGGATGTATTTGGTAAACTATCCTGTGAAATTGCTCGAAACAGGGATGATACGGTTTGTATTACGGCGGCCATGCGCGAAGGCACAGGGCTTGTACCATATTCACAAGAATTTCCAGATCGATATTATGATGTAGGTATTGCTGAAGGCCACGGCGTTACATTTGCATCCGGTTTAGCGGCACAGGGTATCAGGCCAATTGCAGCGATCTATTCCACATTTTTGCAGCGTGCTTATGATCATATCATCCACGACTGTGCCATACAGCATCTTCCTGTTATTTTTTGCATGGACCGGTCCGGTATTGCCGGTGAGGACGGTCCCACTCACCACGGTGCATTGGATATTGCTTATTTACGCTGCATCCAGGATATGATCGTAACCGCGCCAAAAAATGGAAATGAATTCAGGCATTTACTCTATACCGCACTGAACATAACTGAAAAGCCATTTTCAATTCGTTATCCAAAAGCAAGTTCAGTAGAATTTGATGAAACCGGACAAATGGAACTCCTTCCGATTGGTTCCTGGGAAACATGTCAACAAGGTTCAGATGTTGCTATTCTGGCTGTGGGACCGATGGCCTACACTGCAATGGATGCAGCTAAAAACCTTGCCTCAATCGGAATAACCTGTGAAGTAGTAAATTGCAGATTTATTAAGCCAATGGATACTGCATACCTTAATTCCATAAAATCTAAGTTTTCCAAGGTCATTACACTGGAAGAAGGTACAACCACAGGTGGTTTTGGAGACGGTGTTGCTAGTTGGCTTTTGGAAAATGGCTTTTCTGGAACGTTGAAACGGCTTGGTCTGCCTGATACATTTGTTGAACATGGTTCTCGCGACCAGATTCTTACTATGCTGGGCCTAGACGAAAATGGAGTTGCTAAAACAATCCAGGAAATGGTAACTAAAAAGGAAAAACCTGTTACTCCTTAAAACTTGAATTCTCTTTTTCTGGCAATATCAGGACTTATGCTCTTTGGATTGGGGTATTGTTTTTATGCTTCATTTATTGCTCATAAAATATATTCGATCCAAGAAATTAAAGATCAAGTACCCGCTGTGGAATTTGAGGATGGGATTGATTTTGTACCCACGAAAAAAGAGATTCTGTTTGGTCATCATTTTACTTCCATTGCTGGTGCAGCACCCATCATAGGCCCTTGCATCGCTGCGTATTGGGGCTGGCTACCTGCATTAATTTGGATCGTTTTTGGAACTATTTTTATTGGGGCGGTCCATGATTTTGGCGCTCTGGTGATTTCGGTTCGTGAAAAAGGAAAAACGATCGCAGACATAACTGGTACCATTATTAATAAACGTGTACGAACTATGTTTCTTATCTTTGTAATGATTCTTTCATGGTTAGTACTGGCTGTATTTGCCATGGCGATTGCAGGGTTATTTGTGAGTATCCCTTCAGCTGTGCTACCTGTAAATATTGAAATCCTGCTTGCATTGATTATGGGCTATATCCTCTATTTAAAAAAAATAGATGCACTTATTCCCTCTATAACAGCCCTGGTTCTTTTATATATTTTTGTGTACCTTGGTTCTCTATACCCAGTTTCATTCGCATCGCTAGGATTGGATCAATCCTCCCAAACCACCCTTTGGATCGTCCTCTTATTCATATATTCAGGTATTGCCAGTCTACTACCAGTCTGGCTATTGCTCCAACCCCGAGATTTCATTAATAGTCACCAGCTCATTNTTGGANTGGGCATAATNTTTATTGGAATTGCNATAGCCCAACCTGCCGTAGATGCACCTATGNTTCGCACCNNNGGAGAAGGTATTCCGAATTTATTTCCCTTATTATTTGTGACTGTCGCNTGCGGTNCTATCAGTGGATTTCATGGTCTNGTAGCANCAGGAACNACTTCAAAGCAGNTTNCANATATAAGGGANACAAAACTAATAGGNTATGGCTCCATGGTGGGTGAAGGAACCCTTGCACTTGCATCACTAATAGCTGCAGTAGCNGGTATATCNTTGGTTTCACAATGCAACCTGCCTTCTGTGGGNANNGTTAGTGATTTAAACTGGCATATTTATTATGATACGTGGGCAAATGCANCGACAAATAAAGCNACNGCATTTGTTTTAGGAGGCGGNGCATTAATAGAATCCATTGGGATTCCTGNGNCATTGGCAAAAACNATCATGGCCGTCCTGGTNATTTCTTTTGCAGCAACAACACTNGATACAGCCACACGTATACANCGGTTTATCCTTATGGAGATTGGNGANNCATCTCACATAACTNCGCTTCAAAACCGNTATACAGCAACACTAATNGCCATTTTGCCTGCATTGGCACTTACATTATGGAATGTGACAGATCCANTTTCAGGAACATTACTGAAAGCCGGCTGGGTTCTCTGGCCTATTTTNGGAGCATCCAATCAAATGTTGGCNGCACTTACATTGATGATGGTNTCAATTTACTTTTGGANAAAAAATANAACAGTTTTACCNCTGATTCTNCCATTTATATTTCTATCTGTAACTACGGTTGNATCTCTTNTTACGCATGCNATGTCTTTCATGGGGAACAATCGACTTTTATTTGTTATTGTTGNTATATTACTCNTGCTTACTTTATGGATGTTGTACGAAGGTTGGTTGGTTTNTCNCAAGGGTCGGTNAGCAAAATAGAATTCAAAGATGAGTGATCAATTAAATTTATTTACCAAATCCCTCGAGCAGTGGCAAAAGGANGTGAATTCTTCATCAACCCGTGATGCTGATTTTGATACCCTTTCCGGGGAAAAGCTGGAATCATGCTATTTCCCTGAAAATCCCAGTGCAGACTATATGGACAGATTGGGTTTTCCNGGCCAATTCCCCTATACCCGTGGTGTGCATTCCAATTTGTATCGCGGAAAACTCTGGACCATGCGCCAGTTTGCAGGNTTTGGAACCCCTGAAGAAACAAATCAGCGTTTCAAAAACCTNTTAAAAAAAGGACANACAGGACTTTCAGTCGCCTATGATATGCCCACCCTAATGGGCTACGATCCCGATCATCCATTTTCCCATGGGGAAGTAGGGAAATGCGGTGTTAGCGTATTTTCTCTACCGGGTATGGAAACTCTCTTTGACGGAATAAATCTAGAAGATATTTCCGTTTCACAGACTATAAATGGTCCAGCAATTATTCTATTAGCATTTTATATCGCTGCTGCAGAAAAACAGGGAGTGGAACTCAATCGTCTCCAGGGTACCCTGCAAAATGATATCTTGAAAGAATTCACAGCGCAAAAAGAATGGATTTTCCCTCCTAAACCATCCATGCGCATCATAACGGATATGCTGAGCTATTGTACTAAAACCATGCCAAAATACAATACCATATCCATCAGCGGGTACCACATCCGTGAAGCAGGGTCAACTGCTGCACAGGAACTGGCCTTCACATTAGCAGATGGTTTCTCTTATGTTGAGCATGGACTTAAAGCAGGTTTGGATGTTGACGATTTTGCGCCGCGGCTATCTTTCTTTTTTAATTCCCATCTAGATTTTTTTGAAGAAATTGCAAAATTCAGGGCTGCACGCCGAATCTGGGCAAAACGTATGAAACACACCTATGGCGCAAAAAATGAGAGATCCTGGAAACTTCGCTTTCATACCCAGACCGCAGGATGCAGTTTAACAGCCCAGCAACCTGAGATCAACATCGCCCGCACAGGGTTCCAGGCGTTAGCGGGTGTACTGGGTGGTACCCAGAGTTTGCATACCAATTCCATGGATGAAACGTTGGCATTGCCAACAGAGAAAGCAGCAGAGATTGCTCTAAGGACTCAACAATTAATAGCGTATGAAACGGGTGCAGCACATGTTGTAGATCCATTGGGTGGCTCCTGGTACATTGAAGAATTAACGGATCAGATTGAAGCCAAGGCTGAGGAATATTTTTCCGAGATTGAAAGTCTTGGAGGTGTCATCTCTGCTATCGAACAGGGATTTTTTCAGCGTGAGATAGCTCGTTCCGCATCTGAGTATCAATCTAAAGTAGATGAAAAACGAAGAATAGTTGTTGGGGTGAATAAATTTATTAAGGATCATGAAGAAATAGAGATCCCTGTATTGGAAATTGGCACTGAGACAGGCGCAGATCAGTGCAAAAAATTGGGTGAATTAAAACAGTCTCGAAATGAATCCAATGTGCAAACTGCTCTCCTTAACATCCAGGAAGCCTGTAAGAATGATACCAACCTTATGCCGCCGATTATTGAGGCAGCAAAAGCCCATGTAACCTTGGGAGAAATCGTTGTAGCGATGAAAGCAGAATTTGGCGAATGGCAGGAAACTGCTGTTTTTTAAATGTGGTTTGGGGAAGAATAATGGTTGAATCTGAATATCATTTTCCTAAGTTCGGTGCTTGTCTTGGTTATAATTTAGGATCAGGTAAACATTTTTATTTTTTCCTGTGATATAAAACTTCAAAGAGGAGAATTTATACGTGGAACGTAAAATAGTGCATGTGATCGGAACGGGAACTATCGGAGAACCTCTTATCGGACTTTTATGCGATTATGATAACCAATTGGGAATTGATGAAGTCACTTTCCATAAAAACTCCGCACTGCATCGAGACAGGTCTAAAGTAACAGATTTATTAGACCGCGGTGCTCGTTTATCTGTTGATGAAGGGAAAGAGCAGGAATTTAAAAAACTTGGGATGGTTTCGGATTTTGAAACAGAAGAATCAATAAAACGGGCTTCGGTGGTCATTGATTGTACACCCAAGGGAGTTGGGCATTCCAATAAAGTAACCTACTATGAAAAATTTTCTCACAATGTAAAAGGTTTTCTAGCTCAGGGAAGTGAGGATGGTTTTGGTAAAAAATATGCNCGGGGAATTAATGATAGTGCATTGAATTCATCTGATAAATTTATCCAGATTGTATCCTGCAATACCCACAACGTATCCTGTATCACTAACACGCTGGCCGTTAGTGAAGACCCGGATAATCTTGAAGAAGGGAAATATGTGTGTGTCCGCCGGGCCAATGACTTAAGTCAGGCTGGCAGTTTCATTCCTTCACCCCAGGTAGGATCCCATGACGATGAAAAATACGGCACCCATCATGCTGCNGATGCTGCAGGATTATTTGCAACCATGGGTATGGATCTTAATTTATTCTCATCTGCTATGAAGGTGAACAGCCAGTACATGCATGTATTATGGTTCAACCTGAAAGTTAAAGAACCGACAACACTTACATCTGTAAAGGAGATGCTTCATAATAATGAACATGTTGCAATGACATCAAAGGATTTAACAAGTACGGTTTTTTCTTTTGGACGGGACCACGGTCATTATGGAAGGATCATGAACCAAACAGTCGTTGTAGAACAGTCCCTCCACGTTCGTAATGAACATGAAATATCTGGTTTCTGTTTTACACCACAAGATGGAAATTCTATTTTAAGTTCGATTTCGGCGGCAGAGTGGGTTCTTTATCCCCATTCATACGAAGATAAGATTCAATGCTTGTCCCATTTGTTCTTTAATATCATTTGATCTTAATTATCGTTCGGGTTGCCACAGGTCCATTCCACTAAAAGATAGGATAGAGGTGTAAAAGTCTGGAATAGAATCTCCCGGAGTTATATTCTTTTTTCTGGTCGANGTCCTTCNACAATGCTATAAGTAGAAATAAAAAAACCAGTTTTTGATCCGATAATTAAATCGGGTAAATTCCTGATAATGAGTGAATTACAAACATTGAATAAAACAATGATTCAAAGGGATCCCATTTTTAAAAAGTTTAAAAAGCAATTAAAAACTTTTTCTGGTTTATCCAGGNGAGATAGAATCATTGTTTCTGTTTCGGGCGGGTTGGATTCAGTAGCACTTTTATTNCTGATGAATTCAACTGAACAATTTAATCTCATAGTTGGNCATATTAATCATAACCTGCGTCCCGAAAGTGATAATGATAAGTCATTTGTTGAAGATCTAAGTGGTGATCTAAATATCCCGTACTATTCTAAATCATTAGATCCAAATTCCCGAAATAAAAGCACCAGTGTTGAAGAATGGGGCCGGACAAATCGTTATTCATTTTTAAAAAAGATCGCTAAACAAACAAATAGTAAATGGATTATGACGGCCCACCATGGAAATGACCAGGCTGAAACTGTGTTGATGAATCTAGCACGACAGTCGGGTGTTTCGGGGCTTAGAGGGATTGCAAAGCAGGATGGCAACCTCTTGCGGCCTTTTTTGGCGTTTACACAAAAGGAAATAAATGATTTTTCAAAAAGGACAGGATGTCTCTACANGGAAGATTCCACTAATTCAGACATTACCATTCCAAGGAATTTCATTCGTCACAGGGTTGTAAAACCATGGGAAGATGAAGTTACTGGTCTCATTTCCGGTCTACAGGGATCCGTGCGGCATTTTAATGAATGGAAAACCGCTCTGGACTTTTTAATTATAAAATCACTTTTCCCAAATGTGAAAAAGTCCGACAAAANGTTTGATATTCCAATGGATATGATGATCACACTGCCAAAAATGGCGAAAATAAGGTTGGTACACCTTTTGATGGATGATTCAGGCAGTGAACTNTGGTCAAAACATCAACTTAATATGCTGAACCAATTTATAAATAAAGACAATACTGGAAATGTGCATGAACTGCATAATGGGTGGAGACTGCTCCACAATCGAGATGTATTGATTGGAGAAAAGATATCTGCTGATATTCAAAAAAATGCAGTTGAACTTTATCCAAACGTACCGTTAAACTACAATGAGTATAGGTATGAACTGATTCTCAATGGTAGATACGATCCAAGTGAAAATACCAATACGGAAACTATAAACTGGTCCATTTTAAAAAATCGGAAACTTGAAATTCGTACCTGGAAGAAAGGAGATTCGTTTCAACCCTTGGGTATGGATGGGCACCAGAAGATCAGCGATTTTCTAATCAATGAAAAAGTGGACTGCCTTGCNAAAGAATCTCAAAGTGTGCTGACTGCAGACGGGGAAATTGTATGGGTATGCGGAAGAAGAATCTCGGATCGGGTCAAACTTACTGAATCAACAGCTGAAACAGCTTTCCTTATTTGTCAACCCATTCAAACATGAAAAACCTAACAAACAANCTGGCACTGCTTTATTCATCTGCTGATATTCAAAANAGAGTATCTGCTATGGGCAAATCCATATCCGAAAAATTTGAGGCAAAAGACCCGATTTTTATTGGTGTTTTAAATGGCAGTTTTATGTTTATGGCAGACCTATTACGGGCAGTTACAATTGAATGTGAAATGGATTTTATCAAGGTGCGGAGTTATTCCGGTAAAAAATCATCTGGAACTATTCAACTTATTAAGGATATATCAGCTGATGTGACGGACAGGAATGTAATTTTGGTAGAGGATATTATCGACACGGGACATACCGTCCAGTTTTTACGTGAAAGATTTTTTAGCGCATCACCAAAATCACTCTCAATTGCAACTTTATTACTTAAACCAGATGTAGCAAAACTAGATTTTCNAGTAGATTTTATTGGGTTTGAAATTCCGCCNGAATTTGTTGTAGGATACGGGTTGGATTACAATCAAAAATTAAGACATTTAGATGGGGTATACCGACTGGAAGGTAAATCTTACAATTAAGGGTATTTATGCAAAATAAAAAACAAAATCCAAAACAGGATCCAAACAAATCCGGTCAACATAATCAGCCGGAAAATTTCGACTGGAAACGTGCTGGTAAAACCAGTTTTGTCTGGCTGATGATCATTTTTGGTGCTGTATATGTTTCCGGGTTATTAACAGAAACAGGGAAAAAAGAAATAGAGATAGAATACACAGAATATAGAAAATACTTGGACAATGGTGATATTCAGAAAGGAGTAATCATGGGTGATGTTTTCCACGGTGAGTTCAAGGTCCCCCAGACCCTGGATACGCCTATTGGAGGCCAGTTAAATGAGATCACTCATTTTAAGCTTACATTGCCTTTTGTTGATCGTGAAAATACAGAAGAATGGGATGCAGCTGNATTAGANTATACCTTCAAAGAAAAAACGATCGATTGGACTGGGTATCTTCTCAATATGCTTCCCTGGATTCTCCTTTTGGGTTTCTGGTTTTTCATGATCAGAAGAATGCAGGGAGGAGCTGGCGGTATTGGCGGAATNTTTAAATTCGGAAAAAGCCGTGCGGCACTCTGGACATCCGATCAGCCCAGGGTTACGTTTAAGGATGTGGCCGGATGTGAAGAAGCAAAAGAAGAACTGAAAGAGGTGATCGACTTTTTGAAAAACCCGAAACGGTACCAAAAGTTGGGTGCTCAGGTCCCTAAAGGTGCCCTGCTTGTAGGTCCCCCGGGCACAGGTAAAACACTGCTTGCACGTGCAATCGCAGGTGAAGCAGTGGTTCCATTTTACAGTATAAGCGGCGCTGATTTTGTTGAAATGTTTGTTGGGGTTGGAGCATCCCGGGTGCGAGACCTTTTTGAACAGGCAAAAAAGAGTTCTCCATGTATTGTGTTTATAGACGAAATGGACGCCGTCGGTCGCCAAAGGGGCGCCGGGATTGGCGGTGGTCACGATGAACGTGAACAAACGTTGAATGCATTGCTGGTGGAGATGGATGGATTTGATAATTCTCAAAATGTAATTGTAATTGCAGCAACGAACCGTCCCGATGTTCTAGATCCTGCTCTGTTGAGGCCTGGTCGGTTCGACAGGCAGATTGTGGTGGATGTACCCGACATAAGGGGCCGTCTTGGAATCTTTAAAGTTCATACCAAGAAGGTTGTCATAAACCATAGAAAGGTAGACCTGGAATCGTTGGCAAAGGGTACACCAGGTATGGTAGGTGCTGATATTGCCAATATTGTAAATGAGGCTGCACTGCTTGCAGCTCGAAAACGAAAAAAATCCATCGATATGGATGATTTTGAAGAAGCAAAAGATAAGGTTATGATGGGGGTTCAGCGAAAGAGTATGATNNTCTCAGATGAAGAAAAAGAAGTCACTTCCTATCATGAAGCCGGTCATGCCCTGGTGGCTATTAGAACAAAAGGTGCAGATCCNGTTCATAAGATTACCATTATTCCACGGGGTCGTGCACTTGGCTTTACTATGCAGCTCCCCATAGATGAAAAACACGGCTATACTCGAAATTATGTCGAAGGGCGTCTAGCCATTCTCATGGGCGGGAGAAGTGCTGAAATGCTCATTTTTAACCAAATGACAACCGGGGCTGGAAACGATATAGAACAAGCAACTCAGATTGCCCGAAAAATGGTTACAGAGTGGGGAATGAGTGATCTGCTGGGTCCCATGACCTTTGGGAAGAAAAATGAAGAAATATTTCTAGGTCGGGAGATTCAATCTCACCGGGATTACAGTGAAGTGACAGCCCGTATGATCGATGAGGAAATTTCAAGAATTGTGCGGTATTCGCAAAGAATGGCTGATAAAATTCTTCAAAAGGATATAGATATTTTGCACCGTCTGGCTCAGGAATTATTGAAGTATGAGACNATTGATGCAGATGATCTGAAAAAGATTTTGAAGGGCAATAAATTAACCCGTCCTATTAATGGTCAGGTTAAACCAAGAAACCAGCGTAAACCTAGACGCCGTCGAACAAAAAAAACATCTCCAGGCAACGGATCACAGAATCAAACTCGGCAGCCGACAACAACCAACCAAAGTAAAAAAAGAGGGAAATCCAAACCAAATCAATCCAGAAAAAAACCGGAAGTGAAATCCTGAATTGAATCAAAGCATAACCCCGAACTCCTTCCAAAACTGGTGTCAAGATCCTGACCGTGAAACACTGGTTATGGGTATTATAAATGTGACCCCCGATTCCTTTAGCGATGGAGGTCAGTTTTATCACCCCGAAAAAGCTATCCTCCATGCAATACAATTAATTAAAGATGGTGCAGACATTATCGATATAGGAGGAGAGTCCAGCCGNCCAGGNGCAAACCATGTTTTATTGCAGGAAGAACTGGAACGTACTATCCCTGTGATTCAGAAGATTCGTCAAACATCACCTGATACATTAATTTCAATAGACACCTATAAGTCTGAAGTTGCTATNCNNGCTATAGAAGCGGGNGCCAATATGATTAANGATATCAGCGGTTTAACCATGGATNAAACCATGCCAAATATTGCTGCTNATCTGGGCGTTCCAATTGTTATAATGCATATGCAGGGAACACCTGCTAATATGCAGNTTAATCCACNCTATGAGGATCTAATTTTGGATATCACTTCTTTTTTTTCTGATCAGATCAAACTGGCAAATACTGCAGGCATAAAGATGGAGCGAATTATTTTAGATCCTGGNATAGGGTTTGGGAAGACCATAGACCATAATTTTCAATTGATTCAAAATTTGAATGAATTTTGCAAATTGGGATATCCCATTCTGATTGGACCTAGCAGAAAATCGTTTATTGGTACNACTCTTGATCTTCCACCTGAGGATAGACTGGANGGTACATCTGCCGTGGTTACAGCAGNAATTATGAATGGTGCTCGAATTGTNCGTGTTCACGATGTGAAAGAAATTAANAGGGTTGTGACCATTACNGAAAAAATAAGGACGGCAGCATGACTCTTTTTAAACTGGGATTTCTGACCATTACGCTAATTGATGTGATTGACATTATTCTGGTTACCTGGATATTCTACAAAGTATCCCAGTATTTCAGGGAGACCCGGGCAGGTCAGATGTTGGTTGGTTTGGTGATTCTTCTCATATCATCCTTTGTATTTAATTCTTTTGGATTGAGTGCCATGTCTTGGTTGGTAAACCAGTTCCAGACCGTTTGGGTGGTAGCTTTTGTTATTCTCTTCCAGCCGGAAATTCGCCGCTTATTGATCTATGTTGGACAAACACGGTTTTTCCAGCGGATTTTTAGGATGGGCACATCTCGTTCACTGAAGGCCATAGTTGAAGCATCCTTAAGTCTATCTGAAAAAAAATGGGGTGCTCTGATTGTGATCCAAAGAGAAACAGGCCTCCGTTCNTATAAAGAAGCCGGTACCCAATTAAAAGCTGAAGTTTCTACACCATTGCTCATGTCAATATTCAACCCTGGNTCGCCCATGCATGATGGTGCTGTTATTTTGCAAAATACATTAGTAGAAGCAGCAGGATGTATACTACCTCTTACAGAGAGCCAGATGGTATTACCTGAAATGGGTACCAGGCATAGAGCTGCATTGGGGATCACGGAAGAATCAGATGCCGTTGTTGTGGTTGTTTCTGAGGAACGGGGTACCATTTCCACAGCTGAAAATGGCCGCTTTACCCATTTAGAAATGGATGAGATGAAACTGCGCCGTTATCTGAATGAGCGNTTATTCATTTCTTCCGGCGACTGATAATAATACAATTCNCCCTTAATCCTTGTTTACTCGTGCTGTAAATTTTTATGTGGAGATAAGCGAATTAAAAGAGCAGTTCAGCCAGGCCAAGGAGAAGGATTCTGAGATTCGGAGGTATCTTTGACCTTGAAGCNAGGTCAAAAACACTAGAAAAACTCAGAGGACAATCATCTAATCCAGAATTTTGGAATGACAGTCAAGGCGCTTCCGCCATCCTGAAAAAAATCTCTCGAATCGAAAAAGAAATTGAATTGTGGACCGATCTATCTCGCCGCCACGATGATGTGGAAGTGCTATTTGAATTTGCAGAAGCAGGCGAAACAGAATTGCCGGAAATCCAAAAAGAATTAAGGGCCTATCAAAAGATCATTGATGATGTGGAGATGAAACTCATTTTGGGTAAACCGGAAGACATCAAGAATGCAATTGTATCTATTCACCCCGGCGCAGGCGGTACTGAAAGCCAGGATTGGGCTCAAATGCTCTATCGTATGTATACACGTTGGGCCGAAAAAGAAGAATTCAAGTTAGACGTTATTGATCTCCAGGCGGGGGATGAGGCAGGTTTAAAAGATGTTACTTTTGAAATCAAGGGTGATTATGCCTTTGGNATGGCTAAAGCTGAAGCAGGCGTGCACCGGATGGTAAGAATCTCTCCATTTGATTCAAACAGTCGCAGGCATACATCTTTTGCATCTGTTTTTGTGTATCCTGCTGTGGAAGAAGACATTGAAATTGATATTAATCCATCAGACTTGCGGATTGATACGTATCGGGCAAGTGGTGCCGGTGGCCAACATGTGAATAAAACCGACTCTGCTGTTCGGGTCACTCACATACCAACAAGAATTGTAGCCCAGTGCCAGAATGAACGATCTCAGCATAAAAATAAAAACCAAGCAATGAAAATCCTTAAGGCAAGGTTATANCAGGTTGAATTGGAGAAAGAGCGGGAGAAAAATAAAGAATTGGAAGACCAGAAGATGGAAATTNGTTGGGGAAGCCAGATCCGATCCTATGTTTTTCATCCTTACCAGATGGTCAAGGATCATCGTACCAANGAAGAAAATGGGAATACGCAANCCGTAATGGACGGTGATCTNAATCCATTTATCCGTGCTTATTTATTAAGCACAATTCGTAGNAAAAAAGAAGCCGTAGNGGAATAAGTATGTCAGACGACCANAAAAGTTTGCAGCAAATCATTGATTTCCGACTGAAAAAACTGAANACGCTACGGGAAGATGGAGTCAATCCTTACCCCACAAATTTTGATCCTTCTCATACAAGTGAAACCATTAAATCCAATTATAATAACCTGGAAGGGGAAACGGTCAAAATTGCAGGTCGCGTCATGGCGATTCGAAAAATGGGAAAAGCATCTTTTGCACAGGTGATGGACTTGGAAGGGCGGATTCAATTTTTCATCAAGCGGGACGATGTTGGTGAAAAATTCTACGCGCATTTCAAATTGTTGGATATTGGTGATTATGTGGGTGTGGAAGGCACTGTGTTTACCACTAAAACAGGTGAGATTACTATTCATACGTCTGTTCTTACAATCCTGGCAAAAAGTATTCGTCCCCTGCCCATTGTAAAAGAAAAGGATGGGGAAGTTTTTGATGCATTTACTGATAAAGAACAGCGCTACAGGAACCGTCACCTTGACCTGATCCTCAATTCGGAAGTAAAAGAAACATTTATAAAGCGGGCTGCTATTATTAAATCCATACGGAAATTTTTAGATGAAAAAGGATTTTTGGAGGTTGAGACACCCGTACTGCAGCCCCTATACGGCGGTGCCAATGCACGCCCCTTTACCACACATCATCATGCATTGGATCATACCCTTTTTCTACGCATTGCTGATGAATTGTATCTAAAAAGGCTCATTATTGGCGGGATAGACCGTGTCTACGAAATCGCCAAAGATTTTCGCAATGAAGGCATGGATCGAAATCACAATCCAGAATTCACAATGCTGGAATTTTACTGGGCCTATGCTGATTATGAAGATTGCATGGATCTGGTGGAAAACATGATTCAGGAAACAGCGGAAAAAGTAGAAGCCTTAAATGTGGATTGGGGTGGAATGGATATTAATCTTTCCAAGAACTTTGAAAGAAAATCGTTTCTTGAACTGTTGAAAGAAGCCACAGGGCACAATCTTGGGAATGTTAACGAGGATCAACTTCGAAAAGTGTGCAAAGAAAAAGACGTGGAAGTGGGAGATAATGACAATTATGGACAAATGCTGGATGAATTGATGAGCCAACTCGTAGAACCACATTTGATTAAACCTACATTCGTTATTGATTACCCTAAAGCCATATCTCCCTTAGCAAAAGCACATCGCAATGGAGATCCGAATTTGGTCGAACGTTTTGAACTGTTCATTGGTGGTGCAGAATTTGCCAATTCTTTTTCAGAGTTAAATGATCCGGTTGATCAGCGAAAAAGGCTGGAAGCACAGGCAGCCTTAAAAGAACGGGGAGATGAAGAAGCACAACCGGTTGATGAGAATTTTATTCAAGCCATAGAGTGCGGTATGCCACCAACGGGCGGGGTTGGCATAGGGATCGATCGCCTCACGATGCTTTTGACTGGCAATCGTTGGATCAAGGACGTCATCCTCTTTCCGACGCTTCGTCCCGAAAATTTCTGATTATGCCTCTAAGCCTGCGGCTGGCACTTCGCTTCGTATTTTCCCCTAAACAAGGAAGTTTTTCCAGCTACGCAAGCTGGCTTGCCATTGGAGGACTTGCAATCGGCATTGCTGCCCTGATGCTTACTGCGAGTATTATACATGGGTTCCAGCAGGTAATTTCTGAGAAATTATCTTCCTTTGAAGGGCAGGGCAGGATCCAGCATATTCTTGGAAATTCAATCGATCTTACTGATCCAACGCTGGATTCACTTATTCAGCGTTCTTCCAATACAGTTGTACCCTTTGTCCGAGGGGTTTGCATGGTTAGGTCTGGGTCCAAAGCTGAAGGGGTTTTGGTTGAAGGGGTTCAATCCCTTCCAAAATCAATTTCAAACCACGACTTTGAACACATCCATGAAGGTGAAATTGTAATGGGAAGGGGCCTGGCAAATGGGCTGAATATCAAGAAAGGAGACCGGGTATTCATTCAGGTATTTTCATCTGGACACTCTTTTTCAAATACACCACGGATCAGGCCTATGGTCGTAAAGGATATTTTTTATTCAGGGCTTCAGGAATATGATAAAACCCTGGCCTATACCAATCTGAAAGATGCACGAGACCTTTTTGGGTTTAAAACGGATGCTGCAACTGGATTAATTGTGAATGATACTGAATTATCGCCTTTTATCACGGAAATGAATTATCCTTATTATTTTGAAACCTGGCGCGAGCGCCATGCGCTGTTGTTTGAATGGATCACCCTGCAACGCTGGCCCGCATATATTATGTTTGGACTTATTGCGTTGGTTGGAATTATCAATCTGCTGGCAGCCATAAACATGATCATTTTAGAAAAATCGGGGCAAATAGGGATTCTTATGGCCCAGGGTACACCTATACCTGCACTGAAACGAATTTTCATGTTCCAAGGCGGATTTATTGGGTTCATGGGTGGAATTATTGGTGGATTGCTTTCTACTGTGATCATTGTGTTACAATTCAAATTTGAGATTCTGAGCATTCCTGCAGAAATCTATTTCATGGACCAAATTCCTTTTTCCTTTGACTTTTCTGCTTTTGGAATTATTCTTACTCTTGTATTCTTTTTTTCCATTTTGGCATCTTGGTGGCCTACGAAAACATTAACACGAATGAATCCTGCTGCCGTATTGAGGTACGAATGAACTGGGAAAAATTTATCTCAAACCGATTTTATGATTCTTCAAAAAATCAGGGATGGTATTCCGGCCTCTTTTCAATGATCGGCATGGGTGTTGGCTGTTTTGCTATGATTATTTCATTATCGGTCATGAACGGATTTGAAACCCTTGTCCATGGAAAATTAAAAGGATTTGAAGGTGACCTTCGTATTGTGGGGCACATGTCCGAAACCCCTGTCTTAGGGTTGAATGGAATTGAGGCTGCAATGCCCTATATGGAACGGCGGGGTGTCATTGAATCCAATGACGTGCAGAAAGTGGTTTCCCTGAAAGCCGTGAATGAAAAAACGATGGAATCATTCTACAACCTTCCCCTACGTGGAGTTACTCCAAAGGCTGGACAGGTAGCAATTGGCCAGGACCTGGCCTACCGGTTGGGAAAGGATATAGGGGATGAGATCATTGTTTACAGCCCCATTGATCAAGCCATTGGTTTTGGACTGCCGCCCAGAAAGAAACTGGTAATCAGTGCTATTTTTTCAACAAAAGTACTTGATTATGATGACCGTTTTGTTTTTCTCTCAATGAGTGATGGAAAAAGTCTATTCAGGCGAAAATCTGGATATGATGGCGTGGACCTTAGAATCAAGCCCAATTCAGATATAAATCAGATTAAGTATGATCTTATTCACAATATGGGTCCTGAAATGGAAATTCAATCCTGGGAAGATCTGAACCGGTCTCTGGTGGATGCCATGAAAATGGAGCGCCTGGGAACTATCGTAATTCTGTGCCTGATCTTTCTTGTAGCTGCTTTTAACCTGGCGGCTGCTCTGACACTTATTTCTATTCAAAGAATGAAAGAAGTAGGTATCTTAAGAGCCATGGGTGCACCAACTCATTCTGTTTTGAAGATGATAATTCAATTGGGCTTGAGCCGGGCAGGGAAAGGTGCAATATCCGGTTTTGTAAGCGGAATTTTTCTTGTCCTTGTTCAAACTAAATTTTCACTGATCCCAATCCCATCAGATATTTATTTTGTTGATGCACTTCCCATGGTGCTTATGCCAAGAGATTTATTTATTATTGTAATTCTTTCATTCATATTTATTATTGCTGCCTCATATACATCGGGAAGAAAGTTAGCTCATTCCAATATCAAGGAGGCACTCCAGTGGGCGAAATAGTTCTCCAAGCAACCAAAATCTGTAAATCTTACACAAACGGTAACCATCAACTTTCTGTCCTTGAAAATTTTTCCCTTAGTGTAGAAAAAAATGACATTATTACAATCATGGGGCAGTCCGGCTCGGGAAAATCCACGGCCTTGAATATTTTAGGGACCCTGGATCAGCCGGATTCTGGTTCCCTTGAAATTAGCGGAACCCGGGTTAATAATTTAGATGAGATGCACCTATCGGAGATTCGGAATCGGGACATTGGTTTTGTATTTCAATTCCATCACCTGCTTCCGGAATTTTCTGCACTTGAAAATGCATTAGTTCCAGCCTGGATTAGCGGGAATCAAGAAAAGAAAAATGATGCATTAATATTGTTCGAAACAATGGGGTTGCTGGATCGTGTGGATCATTTACCCAGCCAGTTATCGGGCGGGGAACGATCCAGGGTTGCTGTTATACGTGCCTTAATGAATCAACCTAAGATTTTGCTTGCCGATGAGCCGACGGGCAATCTTGATGAAAAAAATGCCATAAAACTCATTGACCTTTTAGGTAAAATAAACAGAGATTTTGATCAATCAATCGTATTAACTACCCATAATCCTGATGTGGCTGCATTCGGTCATAAACAATTTAAACTTGAGAACGGATTTCTATACGAATAAAGTAGGATTCAAATGAAAGAAAATTTTTCCAAGCGCGTCCAGCTTATTATAAAACAGTCCAAGGAGGAAGCGATCCGACTGGGACACAGCTATGTAGGCTCTGAACATCTCCTTTTGGGAATGTTAAAAGAGAATCCGGGTCTAGCAAAGAAGGTTTTGGATGTGTACGATATTGACCCTGATGAAATGGTGGCCATGATTGAAGATATGATCAAGTCATCCGGTGGCACCATGACACTTGGACATCTACCTTTAACCCGAAGGGCCGAACGCATTCTGAGAAATGCATTCAGTGAAGCATCTTCCAGGGGTGAGACTATGGCAGATGATGAACATTTATTGTTGGCTTTGCTCCGTGAATCAGAGGGAATTGCCAGTGATATTCTCAAATCATTTTCTCTGGACTATGACACAGTCAGCGATTTGGTCCAGTCGGGTGGAGAAGAAGAATCGGAACTGGAATTAGAACGTTCTCCAGAACCCTCCAGTAAAAGTAAGACACCTACACTGGACCATTTTTCCAGAGATATTACTCAAATGGCGAAGAAAGGGAAATTGGACCCGGTTATAGGACGGGAAAGTGAGATTGAGAGGGTTGCCCAGATTTTGACCCGACGAAAAAAAAATAATCCCGTTCTAATTGGCGAACCAGGGGTGGGTAAAACAGCTATCATTGAAGGTCTGGCACAAAGAATCATCCGGAAAACGGTTCCAAGAATTCTTCACAACCAGAGAATCCTATCTTTAGACCTAGCCGCTATCGTTGCTGGAACAAAATACCGCGGTCAATTTGAAGAGCGATTAAAAAGTGTTATGATAGAATTGGAAATGAACGAAAATATCATTGTTTTTATAGATGAAATCCATACCCTTGTTGGTGCTGGCGGTGCATCGGGTTCTCTGGATGCTTCCAACATGTTCAAGCCTTCCCTGGCCCGAGGGGACATTCATTGCATTGGTGCTACCACTATGGATGAATACAGGAAATATATAGAAAAAGATGGTGCATTGGACCGCAGATTTCAGAAAATAACTGTAAATCCTCCTTCAACCGAGGAATCCATGGATATTCTACACGGGCTGAAGGAACAATATCAAGAACACCATAAAGTGGAGTATACTGATAAAGCCATTGAGGCGTGTGTCCATTTATCCGAGCGATACATTTCTGAAAGATTTCTTCCAGACAAAGCCATCGATGTCATGGATGAAGCGGGGGCTCGTGCCCACCTGTATAACCTGGAAGTACCAAAAAGTATTTTGAATATTGAGAATGATCTTCAACACGTGAGAGAAGAAAAAGAGATCAAAGTATCTGACCAGTTGTTTGAAGATGCTGCTGTTCTTCGGGATAAGGAAAGAAAATTATTAAAAAAATTAGGAAAAGCACAAAAAGACTGGCAGCAGAAAGAAGGAAAGGTCTCGGTTAAAATTAATTCTGAAAATATTGCTGATGTTGTCTCGTTAATGACAGGGATCCCTCTATCAAAAGTAGCTGAATCGGAAAGCCAGAGGCTTTTACAACTAAACAACGAGTTAAGCAATTATATTGTTGGTCAAGAGGAAGCGATCAGTAGCCTGACCAATGCTATTCGGCGTTCCAGGACAGGTCTTAAGAACCCCAATCGACCTATAGGAGTATTTCTCTTTTTGGGTCCAACGGGTGTAGGAAAAACAGAATTGGCGAAATCTCTAGCAAAATATTTATTTCCTCATAACCAGGCTTTGGTAAAAGTTGATATGTCTGAATTCACAGAACGATTTTCAATGTCAAGGTTGATAGGTGCACCGCCTGGCTATGTGGGATACGAGGAAGGCGGGGAACTTACTGAAAAAGTCCGCCGAAACCCTTATTCAGTTGTTTTGCTGGATGAAATAGAAAAAGGGCATCCAGATATATTTCATGTGTTACTTCAGGTATTTGATGAAGGTGTATTAACTGATGGACTTGGAAGGAAAGTTGATTTTAGAAATTCAATTGTTATTATGACATCTAATATGGGAACGAGAGATCTTAGAAACAGTGGTTTTGGTTTCGGCAGCCATGGGGATGATGAGAATTATAATAAAATGAAAGAAAGGATTATGGAACGGGTCCAATCTTTATTTTCACCTGAACTGATGAACCGCATCGATGAATCGATCGTATTTCATTCTTTGACTGAATCGAATGTGTATCAAATCATTGATCTCCAAGTCTCAGATCTTATTCAAAACCTTTCTAAACTCGGACTTAACCTTCAATTAAACAAATCTGCAAAAAAGTGTCTTGCCCACCGGGGATTTGACCCAAGATACGGTGTGCGCCTCTTGCGTCGGGAGATCCAAAGATCGCTGGAAGACCCAATTTCTGAGATGCTGCTTAAGAACGTTTTCACTCAAGGTACAACCATTTCGGTTAAAGCTCTGAAAAATGAACTTATTTTTGATTATAAGCCAGGTGAAAAGCCTAAACCAAAATCACCGAAATTACCTTCTAAATAAATATTAGTCTGCCATATAGGATAATATTTTATATTCTTCTGCCTTATTGTACCATCATCGTCGGTGGTACGTTCCTTGTCTAAACTGGTGTGTCAAATTTGATAAACTAATGTATTACGGGGAAACATAATGAGCAAGATTATAGGAATTGACCTTGGAACAACCAATTCATGTGTGGCGGTTCTAGAAGGAGGTGAACCAGCGGTGATTACAAGTCCTGAAGGCGGAAGAACAACCCCTTCAATTGTAGGGTTTGCCAAAGATGGTGAGCGTCTCGTTGGCCAGGCTGCAAAGCGGCAGGCAGTTACCAACCCAGAAAACACAGTTTTTTCCATAAAACGTTTTATGGGCAGAATGTTTAATGAGGTTAGCACGGAAATATCTGAAGTTCCCTACAAAGTTGAAAAAAATTCCAGCGGTGCCTGTGTTATTAATGCTGGTGATAAAGAATATACTCCGCCTGAAATTTCTGCTATGATTCTTCAAAAATTGAAACAGCAAGCAGAAGAATATCTCGGAACAAAAGTAACAGATGCAGTTATTACTGTCCCAGCTTATTTTAATGATTCACAGAGGCAGGCCACAAAAGACGCTGGTAAAATTGCTGGCTTGAATGTGAGACGGATCATTAATGAACCCACTGCAGCATCGTTGGCCTATGGTTTAGATAAGAAAAAAGATGAAAAAATTGCCGTGTTTGATCTTGGTGGGGGAACCTTTGATGTTTCAATTCTTGAGTTGGGAGATGGAGTTTTTGAAGTAAAATCATCCAATGGTGATGGACACCTTGGTGGTGATGATTTTGATCAACAAGTGATCGATTGGATTGCCGATGAATTTATGAAATCAGATGGCATCGATCTCAGGAAAGATGCCATGGCACTCCAGCGATTAAAGGAAGCGGCTGAAACAGCAAAAAAAGAACTTTCATCTTCAAAACAGACAGATATCAATCTTCCCTTTGTGACAGCAGATGCATCGGGGCCAAAACATTTAAACNTGACACTATCGCAAGCAAAATTTGAAGAGTTAGTAAATGANCTTGTTGAACGGACGATNCAACCCTGTGTGCAGGCTATGAANGACGCAGGTCTGTCAAAGTCAGAGATTGATGAGGTTATTTTAGTTGGCGGATCCACACGNATTCCGAAAATCCAGGATAAAGTAAAAGAAATTTTCGGAAAGGAGCCAAACAAGAGTGTAAATCCCGATGAAGTTGTTGCCCTTGGAGCAGCAATCCAGGGTGGTGTGCTTTCCGGGGATGTGGACGATATACTTNTGCTGGATGTGACGCCCCTTTCATTGGGTATTGAAACATTGGGNGGCGTTTCCACANCTTTAATTGAGAGAAACACAACCATACCCACCAAAAAGTCGCAGGTTTTCAGCACGGCTGCAGACAATCAGACAACGGTTGAGATTCATGTCCTTCAGGGTGAGAGAGANATGGCANTGGATAATAAAACTATTGGNCGTTTCCATCTTGCAGACATACCACCGGCACCTCGTGGAGTACCTCAAATCGAAGTAACGTTTGATATTGATGCCAATGGGATCCTGAATGTAAATGCCAAAGATAAAGCCACAGGCAAGGAACAGAGCATCCGAATCGAAGCATCNAGCGGGCTATCNGATACTGAGATTGATAAAATGGTGAATGATGCTAAAAAGCATGAAGCAGAAGANAAAGAAAAACGTGAAAAAATAGACGTGGTGAATCAGGCTGAGCATCTGATATATGAAACAGAAAAAAATGTGAATGAACATGATGATAAATTAGATGCTGCTGAAAAAGACAATTTAACTGAAAAAGTTGAAGCATTGAAAANAGCAAAAGACAGTGGAAATATCGATGACATAAAAGCGTCAATGGATGATCTTAATGCATCCTGGAGTTCTGTTGCGTCAAAGATGTATGATNCAGCNAAGCAGGAAGGAGANGCGCCTGGACCTGATACAGAATCAGANCCTGCANAAAAGAAGAAAAAAGAAGGTGAAATAGAAGATGCAGATTTTGAAGTTGTCGATTGAAGCCTGTTTTTAATTTCTAAATNAAAAAGCGCTCATTTGAGCGCTTTTTTTATATATGGAACTCGCTTTCTAAATTAGAGTTCATATTGTAACCTTTCTATGATGCAAAACCNAAAAAAATATATTCTCGTCACAGGTTCAATTATTATCCTGGTATTAATTTTTCTATTCCGTTCAGNAGTCTGGGGGGAATATTTACAGACTAAGCTGAATGAACAGATAGCATTAAGCGGGTGGAGGATGGATGTGGGCACATCATCTGGACATTTATTTGGAACTACACACTTAAACGATGTCACATTGGGACACACATCCGGTTCATTGATCCTGATCGATAAAACATCCGTAAACTTTGGTGTTNTGTCATCTATTTTTAGTACTCCAGTCTTAGATCTAATATCTGTTGAAGGCATGAATGCACAATTAAGCGGGGATATNTATCAATCAAATTCGACACAAAAAAATAATTCCCTATTGAATATTCCCTATCATATTCGATCCTTTTTTGTTGATGGTAAGATCACTACGAACATTAAAGGCAAAAAATACACTGTTAACTTGATGGCCGGAGGCGGGTTAACTGGAATGGAAACTCCATCATTGAATTTTGACCTGCTTAAAATATCAATGGCAGATAAATCGAACCTGAGTTGTCATTTCCATAATCTGGTTCTGGGTCATGATGGCTCAGTATACTTTTTAAGGGATNTAAAAGGTGATTTTCTGGATTTACCTATTATGGGGAACATAGCATTTGATCAACCCAATTCCCGTTTAACCGGGACCATTGATGTTATGAACTTTAGTTTTCCTGAAGAACTTTTTAGTACGTTACCTTTGCAAACCAAATTCTCTACATTTACCGGAAAATTTAATTTCGAATCTGATCTTAACTATTTTAATGGAAAATTGATTCTCGAAAATGAATTAGGTCTGGATATGAAAGGCCAGTTTTCTGTCGGTAAAGAAAAAACAGCCTGGGTGGTGAAAAACCTTGAATTAACGGGTGAAAGATCCCGGCTAACGTTAAATGGATTGTGGGAAGAAGGTGAACGAATCAGTTGTTACATGAATTTGGATAATCTTGATCTGGGCCGCTGGATGAAAAACCAAAATCCAACACAAATGTCAGGTTTATTNATACTGGATGGTGGTTTAACAAATTCAGGTTCACTTGATCAGATTGACATGACTCTAGAAATGGTAGAATCCAAATTATTCAANCAAGGCGATGTTTCAATACACGGTCAACTTTCNTACAAGGACAGCATCATTGCAACAATTGATCCTGTAATGCTCATGGTTGGAGACAGTTACCTCACCTTGGATGGGCAGGGAAATTTCGCATCTAATACTGTTGATTTTCTAATGGATCTGGAAAAAGCAGATATAGAATTGGTAAACAGTTTTTTACCCGGTGACTTTATTTCTGGAAAAGCGACAGGAAAACTTAAGGTACATGGGAATATACATTCACCTTCCGCCACAGCTGAACTGATATGTGAAAACGTTAAAGTAAGTGATTTTCATCTTCAGTCTATCGAGCTGAATTCTCAAATAACCGTAACGGATACCATACCTTCCGGTTTTGTTGATATAAAAGCAGGAAAGGGGAGGTGGAGAGATAGATCCTTTGAAAGCGGTACGGTAAATGCTACTTTGAAAAATAAATCTGTAGTTATTGAAAACTGCCATTTTAAGTCTGGTGATGATTTTCTGCAAGCATCGGGCACATTTGACGGATTAGATCAATATAAAATTGACAGGGTTCAACTTGCATACCAGAGCAATTATCTGGTGAATTCCCGACCACTTCTTTTCTCCATTCAAGATTCAATCTTGCAGGTTGACCCTTTTGAGTTTCATATCAACGATGGTATGATGGAGGGCGTAATTACGGGAGGTTCTAATCCTGAGGGACGATTTAAAATGTCCAATTTTGATGCGGAAATACTCACCCAATTCCTTAAGGATGAACGTTTGAAATTTTCTGGGTTAATTTTTGGTGAAATTTGGATCCAATCGACCGGTAATGAATTAGATCTGGATGCTGACCTATCCTTAAAGAGAGGAATGTATATGAGTGAGCCTTTTGATGAAATGGTTCTTTCCTGTCTTTATAAGAATGGTATGCTGCATTTAGATGACATTTCTATGACCAGGGAAGGTTCCATGGGGTTGCAGGCAAATGGCATCATTCCTTTCAGACAGAGCCAGACTGGACATTCATCTATTTCACTAAAATCAAGTTTTTCAAATCTATCCATGGAATTTATTCATCGTTTTATACCAAAGTTTTTCACACTAAAGGGCTCCGCCTCCGGATTTCTGCATTTAAAGGGAACTCCTGAAAAAACACAATTCAAGTATGATCTCGAGATTAATGAATCGTTATTTGATGTAATAGCATTAGGCCATTTCACCAGTAAAGGGAAATATGACGGGCGCANACTTTTNGTNGAATCAGCAAAATCCNTCAGGGATGANGNAACNATAACAGNATATGGTTCNGTACCNTTNGATCTCAACATTGGTTCATCTGAATTCGGCCAATTTTTTAATNATGATTCAATTAACTTCCATGCCCAAGCACAGCTTGGTTCNCTTCCATTTCTGTCCCCATATTTATCGGATTTGGATTCAGCCCGCGGCAATTTTGATATTTCACTTTCATTGACCGGCCCAGCAGAACAGATCCAGCGTAGTGGATATGTAAACATAAAAAATGGCAAACTGTATACCTTGCTAATTAGCGATCCCATCACTGCAATTGATGGTGCCGCAACCATGAAGAATAACCAATTGGTCATCCAAGACTTAATTGCTATGCTCTACCATCCAAATGGAAAGTATCCCAAACCAAGAAAGCAAAATGTGTCTATCATGGGCTCAGTNGATTTTTCAAAATTTTTTAATCCTGGATACAATCTGCGGATAAAAGGNAANGAANCGTCTTATAGATTGCTTGCTTTAGATATATCGGGTCAAAGTAATCTTAATGTGACCATTTCCGGTAAAGATACTGTATCCATTGCAGGAACGATCGAAACGCAGGATGCTAATGTATTCTATGAATTTACAACTGAAGATGTAGGTACGGCTCTTCCGGAAGAAAGTGAAATAGTAATGTCCTACAACCTCAATATTCCGATACGTGGAACCGCGTTGTTTCAAAATTCCCAAATCGATGCACAAGTGACCGGGGAGTTGAGTTTAACCCAGATGGGTTACCAGGAAATNGATTTTGGAGGTCAAATCATTGTAGAGGATGGCAGTGTTTTTTCATACAAGGATAATTTTAAGGAGCTTCAGGGACTGGTCAGTTTTGATAATAAAGGATTTAACCCGTTTATAGATGTTAATGCTTATACCATGATCGATGATGAAAGAATTGATTTAAGGATGATGGGTGGAATAGATGATCTTGATATTGTCCTGGAATCGAGAAGCGGGTTTTCTGAAAGTGATATTCTAGAATTATTAACCTGGGGAAAACGTTTTGAAGATCAGAAACTGACCTCAACAGGGTTTGGGAATCAAACTGTATCTATTCTTGGTTCTCTATTGGAAAATCAATTGGAAAAGAATTTTACTAGTATGGGTATGATGAATTATGTGGATGACATTAATATTTCTGGAGCTGCAGGTTTACTCCAGGCTGCGGAAGAAGATTTTGAGTTTACTGCGAATAAACAAATTGGTGATAAAACTTTCTTAAATTTATCCTATAAAAGGTCCTTTTCTCTTAATCAGGAACAGCACCAGATAGGTGTAGAATATAAATTAAACCGTCATTTTTCTGTGGTTGGTGGTTTTGATAAGGAAACAGGAAAATTAAACCTAAAATATCGATACAGATACGCTTATTAATTTATGATCCATTACATAAAGGTTGTCGTATGCCTGCTGGCATGTCTGGGAGGTGTATACCCACAATCAGATCCGGTTGTAATTCGATCTTTAGTTTTAGAGGGTAATGAACATGTTTCAATAAATGANGTATTATTCATTATTCGGCAAAGGCCTCCAAAATTCTTTTTTCGCCATCCAAAATTTGAGCCCCGGCTTTTGAAACTGGATGCTTTAACCTTGAAGAGTTTTTATCATTCTAAAGGGTTTCTTGATGTTGAGGTTGAGGAATCATATTCAGTTGAAGATATATATGCTGATATCGTCTATACGATTGATGAGGGTAAACAGTATTATTTATCAAAAGTTGATGTAATAGGGAATAGTTTGATCTCCGATGAACAGATAAAAGAAATTCTCGGGTTACGTATAAGTACACCCTACAACCCCGTAGGTATCAATGAAAATATATATTTATTAGAAAATGAATATCATCGGATGGGCAAATTATTTCTTTCAGTCACTGTGCAAGATGTGGTTACTGATTCAATCAATGTTACAGTTAAAATCGATGAGGGGAAGTATATTTATATTCAAAAAACATTTCTAGAAAAAATTGGGAGTATTGACAGTTCACTCATTTGGAGAGAACTCACTTACGGTGAAGGTGACCTTTATTCAAAACCAGATATGGATAATACATCAAGAAAGCTGAGAGAAATGGGAGTTTTTTCCATGGCAAATATGATTCCTGTGAAAGTTGCAGATTCGGATTCTCTGGTAAACATGGTTATCGAATTCAGGAGATATAAACAGCGAGAATGGAATTCAACTGGTGGATACGATCCAATTCGTTTTGCCGAAGGGGCAGACCCCTTGCCTGCTCTTAGTGGAACTATAGAATGGCGGAATCGATCTTTTTTTAATACACCAACACAATTTTCAACCAAACTTATGGGTGGTATACCATTTGAGTTTTGGAATCAACTTATCAGTAGTCCCGAGTTTTTTATTCACTATGATATTGCTCTTACCAGTAATTGGATCTTGGGTATTAGGTTACCTTCGAAACTGAATTTATTTTACAAAAGGTTTAAACTGGACGAACAAACTGAGATCTCAGAACGATACGGTCTGGAGCTCACTCAAAAAGTACGGATTGTTGAACACTCTTTCCTTAAATCCGAATTTGTTTGGCAGTCATTCAGAGGCCAATCTCTGGATTTTTTAAGTGATCAACCTCAAAAGAATGTGGAACAGAGGTCTATTGCAGTACTTATAGATCGGGATAAAAGAGATGATCCTTTATTCACTCGCAAAGGGTATTATATATCTGGAAAAATTAAATCTGCAGGGTATGTCCTTGGTGGCGAAAGGGATTATGTTAAAGCGGACCTTACTTTTCAGACTTATGTGCCTCTAGGCAGGCAATCTGTTCTCGCAGGTCGGGTAAAAAGTGGACGTATTTGGGGGTGGGATTACAATGATGATGTAGCCATGGAAAAATTCTATCTGGGAGGCAGTACCTCCATGCGTGGCTGGGATTTCCCTTTGCAATTAGGGACAGACTCTAATAAGTATTTATTTAAATTTAAAACAGTTACTACAGAAAATATAATAACCTATTTGCCAATAGGTGAATTAATTCGTCTCATGACCAATATTGAATATCGATTCCCTGTTTACAAATCTGTAGGTTTAACCTTTTTTGTCGATGGTGCTATCTTATCCAGCAATATGAACGAAGTTGTATTATCTGATTTTTTATGGGATGGCGGTATTGGTATTACCATAGATACACCCTTAGGTCCAGCCCGGCTGGATTACGCATTACAGTTTGATGATCCGCAAACAGGGAAAATTCAACTGGGAGTCCAGAGCCTTTTTTAAGATATGCACTTCTTCGGGAACCTAGAAAAGAATTGTGCATATTATATTGACCTTGCGCTTTTTAAAGAAGAAGTACAGTTTTAATTTCCGCCGTTTTTAATTTAAGGAAGATAATGAAAATACAACTCATTCTGCCATTAGTAGGGCTTTTGCTTATCGGCGGCTGCTCGAAGTCGTCCAGGGAACTTTTTGAACTGTCAGAGGAAAACCTTAAGAATAATCAAATTGACCAAGCCATCGATGATCTAGAAAAACTCCTAAATAAATATCCGCAAGATAGTTTGGCTTCACAGGCGCAATACAAACTTGCATCTATTCATTTAAATTGGAAAAATGATCTTACTGCCGGGTACGCTGCGTTACAGAANACGGTAACTAAGTATGAAAATTCAATTCAGGGGGAACAAGCCCAGATTGAGATCAATGAATTTCCTGAATATATAATTAATAAAGCGGAATCACTTCGAAAACGTAAAATGATAAAAGAAGCGGTGGATCACCTCATGTATATGACTGAAAAATATTCCCAGCATGAATTAACTCCCAAAGGGCAGTATATGCTGGGTGATATTTATATGAATGATTTCCGTGACTTTACAACGGCAATCCAAGAATATAGAAAGGTGGTTGAGAAATATGGTGGGTCNCCACAGGAACCACATGCANTGTTCATGATNGGTTATATTTATGCCAATGTAGTAAATGACAGTAAAAGTGCAGAAATCGAATACAAAGAATTTCTGAAGAAATTTCCAAATCATGAACTTTCACCTTCTGTCCAATTTGAGATTGAATTTCTGGGTAAAAGTATTGATGAAATCCCCGCGCTGAAGCATATCACGTCTTAGAGAAAAGGTACTATGAGCGATTTCAGTCTATCGGAGATCAATGAACGAATCTCTAAATCATCCANTTTTATAGATAACCTAAAACAGGGGATGAGCCAGGTGATCCTTGGCCAGGAAGAACTGGTTAATAAGATCCTGATCTCCATGCTGGCAAATGGACATATTTTATTAGAAGGGGTACCAGGGCTGGCCAAAACACTAATGGTAAAAACACTGGCCAAATTGATTGAGACCAATTTTCAACGGATCCAATTCACTCCAGATATGTTGCCGGCGGATNTATTGGGTACCTTGATTTATAATCAGAGAACAGGTGAATTTGATACCCGGAAAGGACCAATATTTTCTAATATTATTTTGGCGGATGAAATCAACCGTTCNCCAGCAAAAGTGCAAAGTGCACTCCTGGAAGCCATGCAGGAAAGACAGGTTACCATAGGTNAAAATACATTTGCNCTGGATGNTCCTTTCCTTGTTATGGCNACTCAAAATCCCATTGAACAGGAAGGTACNTATCCTCTNCCAGAAGCACAGGTGGATCGATTNATGTTCAAACTTATCGTGGATTATCCGGACCGCANTTCAGAAAGACTGGTCCTTCGACAAAATACTAAATCATTCAATATTGATNAAATAAATTCAATTATTTCCCCGAATGACATCNTGGATGCCCAATCNGTGATCCATGATATCTATGTGGATGAAAAAGTTGAAGATTATGTATTGAATCTCATCTTTGCCACCCGGAACCCGGACAGCCACGGTTTAAGTGATCTGGAAGGTATTATTGATTTCGGTGCTTCTCCCCGGGCTACCATTAATTTGGTCCGCGCGGCAAAAGCCCGTGCTTTTACAGAACACCGTGGCTACATCACTCCGGAAGATATTCGATATATTGGTGCCGATGTATTGCGCCACCGCGTTATTCTTACCTACGAAGCTGAAGCGGAAGAATTAACACCGGAAGATGTAATCCAACGCTTGTTTGAAGTCATAGAAGTTCCCTGATTAATCTATGATCCCCCGTCAGATCCTGCAGAAGGTGAAACGGATCGAGATCCGAACCCGCGGGCTCGTCAATGATCTGTTTGGCGGAGAGTATCATTCCGTCTTCAAGGGCAGAGGCATGACCTTTTCTGAAGTTCGCGAATACCAGCCTGGCGATGATATTCGTCTTATTGACTGGAATGTAACTGCACGGGCTGGCTCGCCTTTTGTAAAAGTTTTTGAAGAAGAGCGCGAACTTACTGTTTACCTTCTGGTTGATATTTCCGCTTCCGGTGAATTTGGTTCCGGACAGCAGCTTAAACGGGAATTCGGTGCAGAAATTGCCGCTGTTTTGGGTTTTTCGGCTATTAAAAACAATGATAAGGTTGGTCTGATCCTGTTTTCAGATGATGTAGAAAAATACGTTGTTCCTAAAAAGGGAAAAAGCCACGTCCTGCGCGTCATTCGGGAATTGTTGTATACTGAGCCTGAAAGAACCGGTACTTCCCTTAAAACTGCTCTGGATTATCTTTTAAAAGTAGCAAAAAGAAAAAGTGTGGTCTTTGTCATTTCCGATTTTTTAGATGATGGGTATTGGGCATCCCTGAAAGTTGTAAACAGAAAGCATGACCTGATCGGTATTCAATTGTACGACCCGGCAGAAATGGAATTGCCTGATATGGGGCTTGCAAAAGTAGAAGATCCGGAGACCGGCGCAGCATTTTGGATAGATACATCATCCCTGGATGCCCGNAATAGGCTGGAGAAGGAACTTGANTCCCAACATAGTAAATTTAAAAAAGATGCCCGGAAGATCGGCTTCGACTTAATTCCTATTGCCACAAACCAGGATTTTGTTGATCCCCTCATGTCCTTTTTTAGAATGAGGGAAAAGCGGTACTAATGCGACATTTACTTATCCTACTTCCTTCCCTGATCTTTGGACAGGGCCTTTCAGTAATATCGGAACTGGACACAACCCAAGGATTTATTGGCGATGTGATCCAATGGACTGTTAAGGTCGATGGCCAAACTAATGAGGTTATCCGTTTTCCGGAACTGGGTGAAATCAATGACACTATAACCATCCGAAACCAGCGTTTGATCGATGAAGATGGAATATTAAGTGGGATCCAGTTCGAAATAATGACCTGGGATACGGGGCAATTTGTTACTCCTGACTATTCTATAGATATTCTAAACCTGGATNGAACCCTTGATTTTTCTCTGAAAGCTGAATCTATAAGCTTTTCAATTTCATCAATCCTTGCAGCAACTGACCAGACTGATTTTCGTCCCATCAAGGGACCGGTTCCTGTAAAAGGTGTCATCCCAACCCGGGCTATTTTATTAAGTTTGATCCTTATTGGAACGGTTGCAGGTATGATCTGGACGTGGCGACAAAGGCAAAGGGCGCAATACCAAAAAATAGATTATGCTGTAATGGAGGCACCTGAAGACCGTGCACTCAGACGACTCAAGGAACTGGATGCATCGGGATTATCAAAGGAATATTATGCAGACCTTTCCCATATTTCACGGGAATACATGGAAACAAANTATTTTATCCGGGCCCTGGAAATGACCACGGAAGAGATACATGCATTCAGATCACTTTTTCCCNTGGGTGAATCCCAGTTTTCCCAATGGGTACAATTCTTAAATGAAGCTGATATGGTGAAATATGCACGGGAGATTCCCAGTAAGGAAAAAATGTCTGTTGACAAGGAGAAGATCAGTTNCCTTATCCATCAGTTATAGCCCATCTATCTTAAATGATTCATCTCGTTTGAACAGAGAAGGCACCATTGTAAATTTGTAAACTGTAACTTTTTAATTATNTAGGACTTTCATGGCAACAACAGCAGATATCCGTAATGGTGCAGTGATCCTGCATAGAAATAAACGGATGAAAGTGGTTGAATTTCAGCACGTAAAACCGGGTAAAGGCGGGGCATTTGTTCGTACCAAGTTGAAAGACATTCAATCAGGGAAAGTTATAGATGAAACATTTAATGCCGGGCATAAACTGGAATTTATTCGTGTGGAAGCCAAACCCATGCAGTTTCTTTACGTCGATGGAGACTCATGTGTATTTATGGATAATGAGACCTATGACCAGTTAAATATCCCCTCTGAATCCGTTGGAGAAGGGCAAAATTATCTNACTGCAGGTATACATGTAGATTTATTGTTTGACGGCAGCGAAGTTCTTGATGTGCGGTTACCGTCTCATGTTGTTTTGGAAGTGACAAAAACAGAACCGGGATTCAAGGGAAATACAGCCACGGGTGCAACAAAACCTGCAACTGTAGAAACAGGATTTATATTAAATGTACCGTTATTTATTGATGAAGGAGAGAAACTGCGGATTGATACACGCACNGGTGAATATGTTGAACGGTCTAAACAATAAATTTGATGAGGAGGTCCTATGTGGCAGGAT
This sequence comes from Fidelibacterota bacterium, assembly GCA_002717915.1. GTDB lineage: Bacteria > Fidelibacterota > Marinisomatia > Marinisomatales > UBA1611. Next base: position 32,086 of record PBCV01000004.1, read on the forward strand.
AAGTTAAAAGAGATTATTTACATATTGGAAAATTCCAATGTAAATGAGATTGAGGTCAGTTTCTGGGGACGCAAATTCCGTGTTGTCAAAGAGCCAAATATTGTAACCCAGGATGATTCCGGCCCAGATGTNCAAGNGGTAGATGCTCCTACAGGACCCAAGGAAACACCTGGAGAAGGTGAATCTGNTCTAACTGAGNAAAGTTCCAAAGGAGAAGAGCTTCTTTCACCGATGCCAGGTACATATTATGCTGCCGCAACTCCTGATGACCCACCCTTTATTTCCAAGGGAGATTCTGTTAGAGAGGGGCAAACACTCTGTATTATTGAGGCTATGAAGATCATGAACGAGATTGAATCAGAATGTGATGGTATTGTAANAGAAATCATGGTTGAGAATGGTGACCCTGTCGAATACAACCAACCCTTATTTTTAATCGATCCTGCCTGACAATCTATGTTTAATAAAGTCCTGATCGCTAATCGCGGTGAGATAGCTCTCCGTGTAATACGAGCCTGTCATGAACTGAACATCAAAACTGTGGCGGTGTATTCTACGGCCGATGAATTGTCTCTTCATGTAAAATTTGCTGATGAAGCTGTATGCATTGGTCCCCCACCGAGCAAAGACAGTTACCTGAACATTCCNAAAATTATTGCAGCGGGTGAAATTACCGGNGCTGATGCGATTCACCCGGGTTACGGATTTCTATCTGAATCGGCCCAGTTTTCAAAGATCTGTAAAGAGAACGGCTTTACGTTTTTAGGCCCTGACCCGGAAATCATTGATTCCATGGGAAATAAGGCTAAAGCCAAACAAACCATGAAAGCCGCAGGTGTCCCGGTGGTCCCCGGTGGTGAGGGCATTTTAGAGGGTCCAGAGGACGCTTTGGAAAAAGCAAACCAAGTGGGGTATCCTATCATGCTAAAAGCATCGGCTGGCGGCGGCGGTCGCGGNATGCGCCTGGTCAAAGAAGAATCCGAAGTGATNGCTGCCTATAAATCAGCCAACCAGGAATCGCTAAAGGCATTTGGAAACGGNGATATNTATATTGAAAAGTTCATTGAAAATCCGCGTCACATTGAGGTTCAGATCTTGGCAGATACCCATGGGAATGNAATCCACCTGGGGGAGCGGGAATGCTCTATCCAGCGCCGGCACCAGAAATTAATTGAAGAATCACCATCGCCGATTGTTGATGAAGAAACGCGTAAAAAGATTGGTGAAACAGCTGTGGCAGGAGCCAGGGCAGTAAACTATGTTGGAGTCGGCACCATTGAATTTTTAATGGATAAACAAAAGAATTTTTATTTTATGGAGATGAATACGCGGATCCAGGTGGAACATCCTGTGACAGAAATGGTAACCGGAGTTGACCTGATCAAACAGCAGATCAAAATGCACGCTGGATCAGAATGCCCTGGAGTTTTAAACGATTTTCAATTGCGGGGTCATGCCATTGAATGCAGGATCAATGCGGAAGATCCCNCCAATAATTTTATGCCCTTTCCTGGAGAGATTACCAGTTTCCATATGCCAGGCGGGAAAGGAGTAAGAGTTGATTCCCATGCCTATGCCGGGTATGTTGTCCCAACACACTATGATTCCATGATCGGAAAAATCATTGTCCATGCAAAAAACAGGGATCGTGCCATTATTCGGATGCAGCGTGCCTTGGAAGAAACGATTATTGGCGGCCCGAAAACAACTATTCCATACCAAATGGCGATCATGAAAGATGAAACATTTAAATCCGGGGAATTTGACACAAGTTTCCTGGAAACGTTTAACTATGACCCAGAAGAAGAATCGAATAAGGAAGAAGATTAATGGATACTCCCGATCATTTGCTCTACACAAAAGACCACGAGTGGGCAGATTTTAAAGATAATGAAGTTGTTATTGGTATTACTGATTATGCGCAAAGCCAATTAGGTGATGTCATCTTTATAGAATTTCCTGAAGTTGGGGTAGAATTAACCCTCGGTGATGCTTTCGGTGAAGTGGAAGCAGTAAAAGCAGTTTCGGAGCTGTATGCCCCTATATCCGGCACCATTACAGCGGTGAATGAAGAATTGGAAGATTCCCCAGACATTGTAAATTCCGATCCTTATGGTGATGGCTGGCTGATAAAAGTTGCCCCGTCAAATCCTGAAGAAAAAGATGAACTCATGAATTTNCTATNATACGAAGAACACGTTGGATAAATGTCCGTTTTTTCCCAGTTAAATTCGGTTATCATTGAAAGAGGGGCCGCCTATGTTGTCCTGATTGATCCAGACCGGAAGAATGAAGATTCCATCAACTCCCGTGTAGAATTAGCAAATAATTCCGGTGTGGATGCACTTTTTGTTGGCGGAAGTCTCATGATGGACGGGAATTGTACAGAACGTGTAAAACAAATCAAGGAAGTATCAAATGTCCCAGTCATCTTTTTTCCTGGCGGTGTAGGACAGCTTAACAGTTATTATGATGCCATGCTGTTCATGTCGGTCATCTCAGGNAGGAATCCTCATTATTTGATCGGGGAACAGGTTATTGCTGCTCCCCTGGTAAAGGTCATGGGTATTGAAACCATTCCAACGGGATATATTCTCATGGATGGGGGAGCCGGATCCACGGTTGAATTCGTGAGCGGGACACGNCCCATCCCCATGAATCGACCTGATGTGGCGGTGGCCCACGCCCTGGCGGGGCAATATCTGGGCATGAACCTGATCTACCTGGAAGCAGGCAGCGGTGCAAAGNAACCGGTTGCACCCGGTGTCGTAGAAGCTGTGAACGATGCAGTAGATGTCCCGTTGATCGTAGGGGGCGGAATTCGATCCCCGGAAACTGCNTCTGAAACAGTAAAAGCAGGTGCTTCNATTATTGTAACGGGCACAATCATTGAAATACATTCAAACCGGATGAAAGAACTGGCTGATGCAGTTCACTGGAAAGAATAATGCGTGAAAAAATAAAAGAACAGATTCTGGCCAGCGCATCCATGAAAGAAGNCATGGTCGATGNCTGTATGGATGATATTGTATCTGCAGCAACTNTCATGATCGAATGTATNCAAAACGGCGGTAAGATNCTTTGGTGCGGGAACGGCGGCAGTGCCGGCGATGCNCAGCACCTGGCAACAGAGCTCATGGGCGGTATGACCAGCCACGAGCGAAAACCCATTCCATCCATNGCATTGACCACNGATTCNTCTTTTTTGACCGCCTGGTCCAATGATACGGATTTTGAATCCGTGTTCTCCCGGCAGGTACAGGGTCTTGGAAAAGAAGGGGATGTCCTGGTTGGCATTTCCACAAGCGGCAATTCAGAAAATGTGATTGCTGCCATCAAACAGGCCAAATTCAAAGGTCTTAAAACAGTTGTTTTTACCGGTAAATCAGGGGGCAGGATGAATGGCCTGGCAGATGTAACGATTTATGTTCCCAGTGAAGATACACAACGGATCCAGGAAGGACATATTATGACGGGCCAGATTCTTTGCGGTTTGATCGAAGATGATTTCTTGAGCTAAGATGGAGACTCATTTCCAAGACTACCTGACCATGCTGCGGGTGGAACGAAATGTGTCGCCCCGAACGTTTGAAGCTTACCAACGGGACCTGAACCAGTATCTTGCATTCATAGTAAAAAAAGGCGTAGACACCTTGGGTGAAATTTCCCAGATGCACATTCGGGAATATATCAGGACCCTGAATGATAGGGGATTGGCGTCTTCAAGTATTGCCCGGATTTTTTCATCCATCCGCTCGTACCATAAATTTTTATCGGCAGAAGGTATTATTAAAGAAAATCCAACCTTGGTCTTAACCAGTCCAAAAGCACCCAAAAAACTTCCCGAAGTGTTGAGTGAAACAGAAATAGCTGCTATTACAAAGGCAGTGGATGAATCATCCCAGTTTGCTAAACGAGACAAAGCTATCATAGAAATGCTTTATTCCTGCGGGCTCCGCGTTTCGGAATTGTGTGATTTGAAGATATCCAATTTATTTCTGGATGATGATATGATCCGGATCATGGGCAAAGGTTCAAAGGAACGTTTACTTCCCATCGGCGGAACTTCAAAAAGATATTTGAATGATTACTTAACCTATACTCGGCCAGGGTTTTTAAAAAATACAGGTTCCAGTTCCGTATTTTTAAGCAGAAATGGCAAACCACTAACCCGAGCCATGGTTAATATTCTCTTAAATAAATGGGTGCGTGCTTCCGGAATTACCAAACCTGTTTCTCCACACACATTGCGTCATTCCTTTGCAACGCATTTGCTGGAAGGCGGCGCAGATCTTCGTTTTGTTCAGGCGCTTCTGGGACACAGCGATATTTCTACGACCCAGATCTATACGCACCTGGATAAACACCATCTTAAAGAAGTGTATAAAACGCACCATCCGCGGAGTTAACTATTTTATTTCGACTTTCACCGGAAGCCCTGGTCTTACTGATCCCAACCTTGATGTTTGCCTTGTCTTTTCATGAGTTTGCCCATGCCTGGATGGCGGAAAAATGCGGCGACAGTACAGCGGCCAGAATGGGCCGGCTAACCCTGAATCCCATGGCGCACCTGGATATGATGGGTTCGCTGATGATCCTGTTTGTGGGGTTTGGCTGGGCCAAGCCGGTACCGGTGGATGGACGAAACTTAAGAAATCCGCGGACCGATATGATGAAAGTAGCGGCTGCTGGGCCCGTGTCCAATTTGCTCCTAGCCATGGTTGCAGGAATGGTATTGAGATTTATGAATGGTACGGGGTTGTTGACAGACTCGATTTTTATTTTTCTGATTTATTTTACCCGGATCAATATTGCCCTAGCGGTATTTAATTTGATTCCCGTAGCACCGCTGGATGGTTCCCAGATCTTTTCCGGGTATCTAATGAAAACAAACCCCCAGTTGGCATGGAAGATACAAACTTATGGGCCACAGGTACTTTTTGGACTGATCCTGTTTGGCTATTTTACCGGATTTTCCATACTCTGGCTGGTGATGGAACCTTTTGTAAGTTTTTTTATGCTTTTATTTGCCGGCATCTCTATGTAAATAATGGGATATTTTAAAAGAATTATCCCGGACCGTAGCGGGAAAGGTCGATCGCTCTGGTGGACATTCGCCATGATGCTAATCGTCATGTTTTTTATTATTTATTTAAATACAATAGCTTTGAATTAAAGTATGGAAAAACTTGTTGAATGCGTACCCAATTTTTCTGAAGGACGTGACCAGTCTAAGATAGATGAAATAGTTGATCATATGAACACTGTCAGCCAGGTCACTGTGTTAGACGTGGACCCAGGTTTTGACACTAACCGTACGGTTGTGACCCTGGTAGGTTCGACTAAAGCTATTGCTGAAGCGGCGTTTAAGGGAATTAAGCGCGCAGCTGAAATATTAGATATGAGCCAGCATTCGGGAACGCACCCGCGACTGGGTGCTACGGATGTGTGCCCCTTTATTCCCGTCAGCGGTGTATCGGATGATGAATGCATTGAACTTTCAAAACAGGTAGGGAAGCGGGTTGGTGATGAATTGGATATTCCTGTATACCTGTATGAAAAATCCGCGCAAAGCACCGAACGGGTTAAACTGCCGGATATCCGCAAGGGCGAATACGAAGGATTGGCTGAAAAATTAGCAGACCCAGACTGGAAGCCGGATTTTGGCCCTGCTGAACTGCATGTTAAAGGGGGAGCTACGGTTATGGGGTGCCGGGATTTCCTGATCGCATACAATATAAACCTGAATACCAGAGATCACCGTCTGGCAACGGATATTGCTTTTGAACTGCGGGAAGCAGGCAGGAGTAAGCGAATCCCGAATCCAAAATCGAAAAATCTGCTGGATGGTGAAATCGTACGTCACGAAGATGGTAAACCGATTAAGGTAGCAGGGCTATTCAAAGACATTAAAGCCATTGGCTGGTATGTAGATAGTTTTAACCGGGCCCAGATCTCCATAAATTTCAACAATTATAAAGTATCAACCATCCACGATGTGTTTGATGATGCCTGTCGGCTGGCGGATGAGCGGGGGGTTCGAGTAACGGGGAGCGAGCTGGTGGGATTGATTCCCCTTGAAGCAGTTCTCATGGCAGGGAAGCACTACCTGAAGAAGCAGAATCGATCTCCAGGAGTCCCTGTGAAGGATATCGTGGAATGTGCCGTTCAATCGCTTGGACTGAATGATGTAACACCGTTTAATCCAAAAGAAAAAATAATAGATTATGCCGTGAAAAAAGAAGATCGTCCTTTAAAATCATTAGTCAAAACTGATTTTGTGGAAGAACTATCCACGGACAGCCCGGCGCCTGGCGGCGGCAGTGTATCTGCCCTGGCAGGGTCACTGCGTGCAGCATTGTCATCCATGGTGGCGGCCTTGACCCATGAGAAAAAAGAAATGCTGGACAGCAAACCGCTCATGGACAGCATCGGCGTCGAAGCCCAGGAGTTGAAAGACCGGTTGGAATTCCTGGTGGATGAGGATACGGAAGCGTTTAACACAGTCATGGAAGCAAATAGACTTTCGGAAACGAATGATGAAGAAAAAGAACTAAAGAAGAATGCCCTGGATAAAGCAAATAAATACGCCATTGATATTCCGATGGAAACGGCCCAAAAATGCCTGCGGATAATTGAACTGGCTGAGTCTCTTGTGGAGAAGGGCAATCCCAATTCTGTCTCAGATGCAGGCGTTGCTGCTGAAGTTGCCCTGGCAGGGCTCCGGGGTGCCTGTATGAACGTCATGATCAATCTACCGGGAGTGGATGACCCATCCTACTGTGATGCTAAACGGAAAGAAGTGGATGCACTGATCCAAAAGGGGGAATCACTTCATAAAACAGTTTTTGAAAAAACAATGGCTATCATTAAAGGGTAAATTCAAGATTCATGATCAAGGCATTATCAGAAGACTTAAGAAACAAGATCTCTGCAGGCGAAGTGGTGGAGCGCCCTGCATCTGTTGTAAAGGAATTGATCGAGAACAGCCTTGATGCCGGTGCCACTGAGATTTCCATCGTTGTTGAAAAAGGAGGGCACCAGACCATCCAGGTCCGGGATAATGGGAGCGGGATGGCACCGGATCAACTCCCTGCATCGATCTTGCCGTTTCACACCAGTAAGATCGCCACTATGGAAGACCTATTTTCCATTAAAACACTGGGATTCCGCGGGGAAGCACTGGCCAGCATTGCTTCTGTGGCAGAAATGTCTATTGTTTCGAGCAATGGCAGCGGTGAGGGGGCAGAACTTCCCATCATAGACGGCCGCCCCGGTGATGTTCAGCCTGCGGCGGAGATTGGCGGAACGGAGATCACGATCCGGAACCTGTTTTATAATACACCGGCCCGGAAAAAATTTTTAAAAACACCGCGAACAGAACTGCGAAAGATAGTGGATGTTGTTCGTCGCTATGGATTGGCTTTTCCTGAAGTCACATTTAAACTGGTCTCCGACAACCGGGATATTTTCCATGTCAAATCAGAAACGCTGGAAGACCGGATTGATAATCTCCTGGACCCAACCTATTCCCGAAATCTTTTACCGTTGAATCTGGCCAAAGGCGATTATGCATTTTCAGGATTTGTAGGAAATTTGAATCTGGTACGGTCCCGGCCCGGAGAACAGTATTTATTCCTTAATCGCAGATTTATCAAAGATCGGCTCATGAACAGAGCTGTATACGGTGCCTACGAATCCCTGGTAAAACGGGGTGAATATCCTTTTTTCGTGATTAACCTCCTCCTGCCAAATGACCAGGTGGATGTGAATGTGCATCCTATGAAAACGGAAGTTCGGTTCAAAGATGAATGGCGGGTATTCAATGTACTTAAATCTGGTGTCAGTGATGCTCTCAGTTCCATACTGGATACGGTTCCCGGGTTTGATACATCCTTTCAACAGCCCTCATCCACTCCGACCGGGGAAGCACCTCTTTATGGACAACCGCAGCGTCCTCCAGCAGAAACCATCCCCACCAACCCGGACCAGGGAAACATGGATCTGAAGATCTCCGATTTTATTTCACCTGTTCAGACCAACCTGGAACGGGCCAAGAATTATGCTTCACGACTTGCTGAAGCACCCATCGATGCACCGGAAACCATTGCGACTGAAAATATCTGGCAGATCCATAAGAAATATATTTTGTCCGAGATCAATAGTGGACTGGTGATCATTGACCAGCATGTGGCCCACGAACGGGTTTTGTACGAAGAAGCTCTGAAAGCGTTTGAATCATCTTCCATGGCATCCCAGACCATGCTTTTCCCGGAAGTCCTGGAATTTTCCCCGGATGATTTTGACGGGTTGCTGGATGTACTTCCTTATTTAGAAAAGATCGGATTCAAGATCAAGAAACAGGATGAATCATCGATCCGCATCGATGCTATACCTTCCGAAATGGCTCTGGGCAATGAGCGGGAAGTGATCCGAGAGATCCTGGATAATTTCCTTAAAGAGCAGAAGCAGTATAGTTCCTTCCAGGAAGGGTTGGCAGCTATGTTTGCCTGCAAAGCCGCCATAAAAGCAGGTGATTCGTTAATGAGAGAAGAAATGCAGGAGTTGATAAACCGGCTTTTTGCCACGGAACATCCCTATTATTGCCCCCACGGACGGCCCATTATAGTTCAGATGTCTTTAGATGAACTGGACGGACGGTTTGAGCGTCATTAATTCAATTCCTTTGGCCGCATCAGCCAGGTCAGTGTGCCTTTCCCGAACCTGACATCCTGCCACTGAAGTACATCAAAATCTATTCGAGCCATTGAAGCGGTGGGGAACCGAACCCAGCCTGAATCAGTACTCATGGTAATAAACGATGAAAATGTAGGTTCATGGCCCGCGAGACAGGCTATGTTATTATCACTNGGCAGATTCCGCAGTAGGTTTAACAGAGTTTCTGGAGAACTTCCATAGATTCCTCTTTCCAGCCTGTATTCAGAACCCCAGTTTCCTTCTGCCATGGCTAACTCTACCGTCGTCCTGGCTCTTACAGCGGTAGAGGATACCACTATATGGGGTACNTGATCTAATCCAGCCAGGTATTTTCCCATTTTTTTNGCGGCNTTNATGCCCCGTTTNGNAAGAGGCCGGTCGTGATCCGGNCCATAATCGGCATCCCAGTCGGACTTACCATGCCTGAACATAATTACTGATCTCATTTGTTTCCTCGATAATTCATAATACTNAATAAATTCTCTAAAGTTTTTTTATCTATCTCGATCAATGTCTCCATTTCTTTGGATTGAATTTACCTTTACCACTTTATCTAGCATTTGTTTTGTTTCAGGTAATAACTGGATTTTCCTGATCACATCCATTCCGGATATCACTTTTCCAAAAGCGGCAAAACCCTGGCCGTCAGGATTTCGCTTGCCGGAATAATCCAGTTCCGGCTGGTCGTTGATGCAGATAAAGATCTCAGAACTGGCAGTTCCCGGTTCCAGCCGCGCCATGGAAAGGGTGCCGTTCAGGTGCCTGATACCTGTTTTATCTGTTGTTTCATGGATGATGGTAGGCAGTTCCATGGGATGCTTATCAAACCCAAGGCCGCCCTGGATCACTTCGATCTTCACATCATTATCAGGCTGATTCTCCATGTGCACCACGCGGTAAAAATGAAAATCTTTATACCTGTTTTCATCCACATACATTAAAAAGTTGGAAACAGTGATAGGTGCTCTATCTGGATAGAGCACCATTTGGATTGAACCCAACTCAGTTTCCATGGATATTGGAATCACAGTTTCATGGATGCAGGATACCATTAAAAATGTTAGAAGTAAGACATGTTTTTTCATATTTAGAATTTAATAATCATAGTGTCATTCATTTTGGTTAATGACATTAAATTTTACCATGCCAACGCTAAAGGAAATCCAAGAAGCCCATAATCGGATCAGTCCGTTTATTCATCGGACACCTGTTTTAACCAATTCCAGTCTGAATGAATTATCCGGGGCTGAACTGTATTTCAAGTGTGATAATTTCCAGAAAGCGGGCTCTTTCAAGATCCGGGGGGCAACGAATACCGTTTTACAACTGACACAGGATGAATTGGACCGGAGCGTTGCTACCTCATCATCGGGAAATCACGGCGCTGCCTTATCCATGGCGGTAACGAACAGGGGCGGGAAAACAAAAGTTGTAATGCCCAACAATACATCCAAGATCAAGGTCAATAATGTAGAGCGGAATGGCGGTAAGATCATTTGGTGCGAGCCTGAGCAGGCTTCCAGAGATACTGTTTTAAAGGCATTATTAGATAAAACGGGGGCAGTGTTGGTTCATCCCTATAATGACGAACGGATCGTAACCGGTCAGGGAACTGCTGCTAAGGAACTCCTTGAAGATTACCCGGAACTGGATGTGATCGTTTCTCCTGTCAGTGGCGGTGGACTATTGGGCGGTACGTTATGCTCCGCAAAGGAAATGAATCCTGACATAAAAGTTTATGGCGCAGAACCTGCTGAAGCAGATGATGCTTACCGCTCACTGCAATCCGGCAAAATAGAATCTAATGAGACCATCAATACCATTTGCGATGGACTTAGGGCCCAGATCGGCACTGTTACCTTTCCCATCATCAAAGAGAAAGTGGATGGAATTATCACTGTGACCGAAGTAGATATCATTGATTCCATGCGTATAATCTGGGAACGGATGAAAATTATCGTTGAACCTTCAAGTTCCATCACTCTCGCAGCCGTGTTAAAGGATAAAGAGGTTTTTACCGGGAAAAAAGTGGGTCTGATCCTTTCAGGCGGGAATGTAGACCTGGATCATCTACCCTGGTAGGCTTGAAACTACTTTATTGATTCATTAACCCAGTCGCCATAGGGCTTATATAATTCATCCACGTCCACTGCATAGATGGCTGGCAGGTCATAGGAGTGGATTTTAAGGATTGCCTTTTCCACATCCTTGTATTTATCCTTGGTGGTTTTGAACATGATCCTAAATTCCTGGTCATTCTGAATGTCATTTTCCCAGGTGTAAAAACTTTCGATCTCTGAGATCTGGGCACAGGCAGCTAGTTTTTGTTCTACCAGGGTTGTAACCAATTTCTTGGCTTCTTCTAGACTACCAGCAGTGGTAAAAACAGCAATTGGTTTAGATTTCATATATAATGGTGGAGTTCAGCTGCACCAAACTCCACCGATAATTTATGTTTATTTAAAACATTTGCCAAAACCAAGAATTCCGATGCCAAACGCGGATGCGTTTGGTGTCGGCTGCAACGATTTGTTAGGCCGTAACGACTCTTTTTGCTCAGACCCTATTGAAGACTTAAGGCGTTGCGGTCCCAGCGTTCTTTACATACTTATCAAACCACCGCAGCTGCTCCCACAATACGTGCTCCACACTTTCCCGGGCCCGGTAGCCATGGTCCTCAAAGGGCAGCAACACCATCCGGGCAGTCCCTCCCGAACCGCGTACGGCCTCGAAGAAAACTTCGGACTGAAACGTGAGGGTACCTGGGTTGGAGTCGTCGTTACCATGGATGACTAGGACCGGTTCGTCGACCTGGTCGGCGAAAAAGGTGGGCGACACCTGAATATAAACATCTCTCGCTTCGAAGAGGGAACGACGCTCGGACTGAAAGCCAAAAGGCTGAGTGGTCTTGTTGTACGATCCGCTACGCGCGATGCCAGCCCGAAACAGGTCGCTGTGCGCAAGGAGGTTGGCCACCATAAGCCCGCCGTGGCTGTGGCCGATGATGCCTATCCGTTTGGGATCGGCCACTCCCATCTCAACTGCTTTGGCGACCGCCGCCTCCGCGTCAGCTACCAGCTGGGATACAAAAGTGTCATAGGTGGTTTCAGGATCACCGAGCATCGGCATGGCAGTCCGGTCGAGCACTGCATAGCCCTGGAGTAAGAAATAAAGATGGGAGGCACCGTATATACGCATAAATCGCTGGGTCGAGCCTCTTACCTGTCCGGCAGTGGCTGCACTGGAGTACTCTAGGGGATAGGCATAAAGCACTGTAGGCAGCGCTGTGCCCTCCTCGTATCCGGGTGGCAGATGCAGTTGAAAACTGAGGGGTACGCCGTCTTCACGATGGTAGCGTATGAGGCGCTTCTTAATTTTACGCAGCTGGGGCGTTGGGTCCTCAAAGAGCGTGATTGGTCTATGCGTCAGGACTCGTGTGGCCTCGCCCTCGGCCGCTTCGATCTTTTTGCCAATTGTGGCCATATAGTAGTTAGGCACATCAACGGCAGACTCTGATCGAAACACAAAGCGATCCTCGTCACCGGCAAATGCTGTAAAGTACTCGTAGCGGTCCGGATCACAGCGGAACAGACGCTCCGTCTCGCCGGTGTCCATGTGACGCAGATCAAGGAAAGGCCGGTCACCCTGCTCAGTGGCGCCGCTTCCACGGAAGTATACTGCGTCTACCTTCTGGTGCAGCACCAAGTGGCCGTTGGGCAGCGTACGGAACACCGGATTACCCGGATCTCCATAGCGGTCAGCCTCATCAAGATCAAACCATAGGCGTGATGTGCCCTCATCTACGTCCAGGAGCCAGACATAACGCCAGCGTTTTATCCGTTCGCGCTGGGCGAGCATGAGCGTACCGCCTTCAGCACCCCAGGCAGTCCGCCAAGGCTGAATACGGTGCTCGGCCAGGAAAACCTCCTGAGGTTCTGCCGTAAAGGGCGCATCCAAACGCATTAGTCGGTCGCGATGGGGCACCTCGGCCACTGGATTTCCGCCGTCGAGTGCTTCTACCCAGAATAGTGTATGAGGAGCAGTGGAACGCCACGAAACAGAGCGTGGGCCCATAGGTACACCGTGGATCGGGACCTCATTTGCCAACGGCAGTGAAGCTATGTTTGCTACCAGCTCGCCTTGAGCGTCCCAAACTTCTATCTCTTTGGCGAATCGCCACCAGGCTACCTCGTGGGACCAGGGTTCGACCAGACGCGCGATGAGGATATATTCGCCGTCCGGCGAGATTTCGGCCGTGTAGTAAGGAGCGGACTTACCGATGATCTCCACCTTGTCCGTTGTTGGGTCAAAAATCATCAGTTCGGAGGTGGTATAGT
>PBCV01000005.1 GCA_002717915.1 Fidelibacterota bacterium
TGATTTCCCAATATGGAGATGAAATCTCAAATCAAACATTCGCTTTTTTAATTATGGATCCCAGTGAACGGGATGCAGTAAGTGATGAGAACAGCGAGGAGCCGGAAAATGAAGACTGGCTGAATGAAGAAATGGACGAGGAAATAGATGATGAAGAAGAGAATGATGATGATGATCTTTATGAAGAAGATGAGGAGATAGATGATGAGGAGGAGGATTTAGATGAAGATGATGAATCTGGTAATAAAACACCGGTAGCCAAAATGACCGCCGCAAATGCTGTAACAGCCAAAGCAAGTGAACAAAAAAAAGGTACCTCCATTGCTGCCAGAACAGATAGATTTACAATTCAAATTACATCGAAAAAAATGCTAAAAGATGCCCAGTTGTTTTCCCAGAAATTGATCAGTAAAGGGTACGATGCCTATATCCAGAAAGTTGTCTTTAAAACAGATGAAATTTGGTACCGGGTTCGAGTAGGCAGCTACGACAACCATAATTCAGCCAAAGCCGCTGCCGATGATCTTTCCGGCGAATTGGGCATGGCAACCTGGGTAGATTTTGTAAGAAAAGAACAATAATAATTAAGAAGGAGATAATATAATGGGTCCAATGAATCTTTATTTTGATGTCAGAGATATTTTTCGTGCGCCGCGCCTGGCTTTAAGCGGAAAAAAGATATGGATATTTATAGTTGGCAACCTTGCAGGATTTATAGCATACTGGGTCTTTACCTATCTCTCCCTTGCCATGTCGGGTATGGCATTGAGTGATGCCATAGCAAAATACGGGCTCTATCCCTGTCTTTATGGAAATGAGGCTGAGTGGTACAGCTGGGTCACCTATTTTATTGGAGTTGAAGCATGGATATTGGCTATTTACTTGGCATGTACAGCTGTAAGCCGCGTAACGTTAAAACAATTGAAAGGTAATGATTTCTTTTCAGCCGGTGATGCCTGGTCTTATGTTCATAAACATTGGCATGCCGTTGTTTTTTCACCCGTTGCTATCGGCTTAATTATTGCTTTCTTTATTGTTTTTGCCGGGTTTTTTGCCCTGCTGAGTTCCATTCCCTATCTTGGAGAATTTCTCTTTGTTGTTCCTTATGTCCTTTATTTCTTTGGCTCTGTGTTTACTCTTTATACTTTATTCGTGTTGTTTGTCTCTTTGGTTTATACTTCTTCCATTGTGGGGGTATATGAAGAAGATACAATGGGTACAGTTTTCCAGTCTTATTCTATCGCATGGTCTCAGCCCTGGAGGGTTATCGCCTACCACATCATTCTTATCCCTCTGGTACTGCTGGGTCTTGAAATCCTCTCCTGGTTCTGGTTTAATGCCATCGGATTCATCAACTATGTCTTTGGTTGCGAATGGTTCATGGCCGGAAAACTTTCAAATATGGCCAGTTATGCNTCTTCTCTGGTGTGCCCGGCATGGATATGTGAAATGGCAGCTTGTGTCAGGAATTGTGTTGCAGGGTGCCTGGGATGCTCTTACAGCTTACCNTCTCTTTTCTCAACAACGTGTGCGGTACCAACCAGTGTTATGTCCGGAACGGAAGCAATTGCAGGGGTTGTCCTTGCTGTTTCATATTTCTTGATCGGTCTATCAATCCTATCCTACGGTTTATCGATTGTTTCCGTAGGTGAAACGCTTATGTTTATCATTTTCAAGAAAAAATCAGACGATGATGATTTACTTCAAAGAAAAGATGAGGATGAATTGGAAGAGGATATGGACGATGAATTCAGTTTCGACGATGATGAAGATGAGNCTGATTCAGATGATGCCCAGGAAGAATCCCCAGATGATGGTTCTAATGGAGATGATTCCGGCGACAGTGATAATTCCGACTCAGAAACCTGANACTTCAATATAAAAAACCAGTAATATATTAATCTGTTCAACCTTGGATAGATTCAAGGAAAACAGTAATATTCCCGGCTGTAAATGAAACTAAAAATATCGGAATTAAATTCCGAATTTCAAGACAGGTTTTTTGACATGTCCACAGGCGGTTTGCCGGATAGAGGCTCTGTCTTTCGTGATGGGATTATCCAATGCAGGCTNACAGCTAAAACAGTTCAAAATGGATTTGAAATATCAGGTGAAGTATATGCTGCACCGGAATATGAATGTGTTCGTTGCTTAGATGTGCACTCCGTGTCCCATACACTTCCAATCCAACTAATTCTCTGCACTGAAAAAGGGTTTACCCCTGAAAAGGATGGCGCGGATATTGTTTATTATTCGGAAAATCAGGAATATTTGGAATTAAGCAGTACTTTTGCTGATATCATTGAACTGGCAAAACCCATGAATCCTGTGTGCACAAAACAGTGCAAAGGATTGTGCCCCGTTTGTGGAATAAATAATAATAATGTATCCTGTTCCTGCAAGATTAANAAAAATGAAACAGCCTGGGATGCATTAAAACAAATTAAACCTGAAAAGAGTTAAGGAGAACCCATGGCACTGCCAAAAAAACGTCAATCAAAGGCCCGGGGGCGTAAACGCCGAACCCATTATAAATCGAGTTCTGTAGCTACCACAAACTGCCCTCAGTGCAGTCAAACCAAAATGCCCCACAGAGCATGTCCCAATTGCGGGTATTATCGTGGCCGCCCCGTTGTATCTGCCTCTTAGGTAAAGATCTTCCTGAATGAAAATCCCCTTTTATGAAGTGGAAATAATTTTACAGCTCTTTCTGGCAAATAAAAATATAATAAANAGTNTGGTAGTCAATTATAGAGGCCCCAGTTGAACGCCAAGATAACCGCCACAGCCCATAATACTCCTGAAAAGATCATGACCAACCATGATCTGGAAAAACTGGTTGATACCTCCGATGAATGGATACGCTCTCGGACCGGTATTACTCAAAGGCATGTTGTAGGGGAGAATGAAGCCAGTTCCGATATATCCACACGGATTGCTGAGACCCTCATGGAAAAGAGAGGAATCTCAGCCGATGAAATTGATGTTATTATTGTAGGCACAGTCACCCCCGATTATTTTACACCGTCCACTGCAGCTCTGATTCAGAAAAATATTGGTGCAACAAATGCATGGGGATTTGACCTGAGTGCCGCATGCTCAGGATATATTTATGGACTGGAGACCGGTGCCACATTCATTCGTTCAGGCCAATATAATAAAGTTATGGTCATTGGAGTAGATACCATGACATCTATTCTTGATTTTAAAGACAGGGATACCTGTGTTATCTTTGGCGATGGTGGCGGTGGTGCAATACTTGAACCGACCCAGAACGATGTGGGGATACTTGATTCCATACTTCATATGGATGGCAACGGTGGTGAATATCTCATTATTCCAGGGGGTGGAAGTCGAATTCCAGCGACGGTAGAATCCGTTAAATCCAGACAACATTTTATCAAACAGGATGGGAAAANGGTATNTAAGTNTGCCGTCAGGGGAATGGCAGACGTTTCTGAANAAATATTATCACGAAATAATTTATCAGGTGAAGATATTGCACTCTTTATTCCCCACCAGGCAAACAAAAGAATTATTGATGCTGCTGCAGAGCGGTGCGGTATTTCCAGTGAAAAAGTATTAATCAATATTGATCGGTACGGCAATACAACAGCAGGGACAATACCCATCGCCATGAATGAAGCCGTGGAAAATAATCAAATCAAGGATGGTGATTATATTTTGCTTGCATCTTTTGGTGCAGGATTTACCTGGGGAAGCATTCTTATCAAATGGGAGACTGAATGACAAAGAAAGGGTGGTTGTTTCCCGGACAGGCCTCCCAGAAAGTGGGCATGGGTCAGGACCTGTTTAATCAGACTGAGATTGGAAAAACCTATTTTAACCGCGCCAATGAAATCATGGAGTGTGATTTTCAATCTATAATCTTTAACGGACCAGATGAGACACTAAAGCAAACTGAATACACCCAGCCTGCGATTTATATTGTTTCGGTAATTATAGGACTACTGCTCCTGGAGAAAGGGATGGTTCCCGCTGCAGTTGCAGGACATAGCCTGGGCGAATATTCTGCCTTAACCATAGCCGGTNCTTTTGATTTTGATACGGGTCTGNATCTGGTGAAAATCCGATCGGCAAGTATGGCCAGGGCCGGCTTAATCCAACAGGGTACTATGGCTGCCATTGTAGGGTTGGATGACGAGGCCGTGAACTCACTTTGCCAACAGTATAAGGGTGAAGGTAGTGTTGTTGCAGCCAATTACAATTCACCTGGGCAGGTGGTCATTTCCGGCTCCCCTGCTGCAGTAAAATGGGCCATGGAATCTGCAAAAGAATCCGGGGCAAGAATGACTGTGGCNTTAAAGGTAAGCGGTGCTTTCCATTCCCCCCTTATGGCACCGGCACGGGAAGACCTTGCTGAAGTGNTAAATTCCCTCGAAATTTCAAGCTCATCTTATCCCCTATTTACAAATGTTGATGCAAAACCGGTGACAAAAGGAAGTGATATTAAAGATTCACTTATCCGGCAATTGGAACACCCTGTCCTGTGGTCAAAATCCATTCTGNCCATGAAACATTCTGGCATTGAGTCGTTTCTGGAGGTTGGCCCTGGAAAGGTACTGCAGGGCCTGAATAAACGCATTGACCGAACCCTGCCCTCTCAGGGAATAGAATCCTTTGAACAACTGGAAGAAATCCTTGTTTAGTTTATCTGATAAAGTTGCCATGGTCACTGGTGCTTCCCAGGGAATTGGTCGGGTTATAGCACGAGTTTTATCAGAAGCAGGCGCACACGTTGTCTGTGTTGCACGGACAGANGAAAAGATTAAATCCCTGGCAGATGAAATCAACGGTAGAGGTGGATCTGCNTCCAATCTTCCCTGCGATATCAGCAANGGTGATGCATTTTCAGATAGCATAAACACCACCGTGAAGCAACATGGAAGACTGGATATTTTAATTAACAATGCCGGNATTACCCGNGATGCCCTGCTCATTAGAATGAATGAAGATCAGTGGGATACAGTATTAAATACAAATCTCAAGGGTGCCTTCTATGGGATGAAAGCCGCCATACGTCCGATGATGAAAAACAGATTCGGAAGGATCATCAATATTACGTCCATCGTTGGNCTCACCGGTAACCCGGGACAAGCCAATTATGCTGCCTCCAAAGCGGGACTAATTGGCCTGACCCAATCCATTGCCAAGGAAGTAGCTTCNCGGGGTATTACAGTGAACTGTATTGCACCGGGCTGGATCGATACAGAGATGACGGATGAATTACCAGAAAACTCCAAAAATGAATTATTAAACAGAATACCCGTTGGAAAAATAGGGACCCCGGAAGATATTGCACATGCGACACTCTTTCTGGCGTCCGATGAAGCAAATTATATCACTGGCCAAACCATCACTGTAGATGGCGGCCGAGTTATCAATTAACCAAGGAGACAACATGTCCACATTCGACAAAGTAAAAGAAGTCATCATCGATAAGCTAGGTGTTGATGNAGATGCGATCAAAACTGAGGCCCATTTTGTAAATGATCTCGGTGCTGATTCTCTAGATACTGTAGAACTGATCATGGAATTTGAAGAAGAATTCGGAATTGAAATCCCTGACGAAGAGGCTGAAAACATTACTACAGTGGGCTCTGCCGTAGACTATATAGAAAAAGTATTATAAACACCCCTANCCAATGACCCGGGAAAAAATTGTTATTACTGGATTAGGTGCAGTGGCACCTAATGGGAATAGCGTGGATGAATTCTGGACCAGTTTAACTGCCGGTATAAGCGGCATTGGCCCCATTACCTGTTTCGATCCATCAGGGCACCGGGTTAAAATTGCTGGCGAATTGAGTGGTTTTGAACCTGAATCAGTTCTTGATCCCAAGGAAATTCGAAAGCTGGATCCATTCTCTGTTTATGCTCTGGTTGCTACCGATGAGGCCGTGACCATGGCCGGGGTTAATCCGGAAAAATTGAATCTTGATCGTGTGGGCGTGACCATAGGAACGGGTGTAGGTGGGATCCAGACGCTGGAAGATCAGCATTCCACTATAGAGAACCGAGGTGCCCGCCGGGTATCACCCCAGTTTGTACCGAAAATGATCGCAAATATCGCGGGCGGCCATCTGTCCATTCGCTGGGGTTTTCAGGGACCAAATCAAACTGTAACATCTGCCTGTGCATCTGCAACAGATGCCATCGGCCTGGCTATGAGGCTTATTATTGCCGGTGATGCTGATATGATGATTACCGGAGGCACCGAAGCCAGCATAACGCCTTTAACCATCGCCGGTTTTGCCAACATGCGTGCCCTGTCTCAATCGAACGATGAGCCTGAAAGGGCCAGCCGTCCATTTGATAATGACAGAGATGGCTTTGTCCTGGGTGAAGGAGCCGGTATGCTAGTCATTGAGACTGAAGGTCACGCAAAAAATCGTGGAGCAACCATCCTGGCTGAACTGGCAGGATATGGGTCCACGGACGATGCATTTCATATTACACAGCCCCCCGCTGGCGGCACAGGTGCTCTAAAAGCAATGGAAAGAGCAGTTCAGGATGCGGAGCTTGGACTCAATGAAATTGATTATATTAATGCACACGGTACATCCACCCCCTTTAATGATAAAAATGAATCATCTGCTATTGCTAAACTGTTTAAAAACCATAGCAGTCAACTCAAAGTCAGTTCAACCAAATCCATGACAGGTCATCTCTTAGGTGCCGCCGGCGGGATTGAAGCGGTGGCTTCCGTAAAAACAATTTTAGAACAAACCCTACCGCCCACCATTAATTATGAAACTCCTGATCCGGACTGCACCCTCGACTATGTACCCAATACAGCCCAGACACACACGGTGAATGCTGTCCTTTCAAATACATTCGGATTTGGGGGGCATAATGCGGTAATCTGTATTCGGAAGTATTGTTGAACTTTTTTATAAAGCTAAAACAGTTTTTTATTGATCGAACCGAATCCGTCTCATCCATCGAAAAAAAAATCAATTACATATTCCATAATAAAGACTATATCAGGCAGGCGTTCACCCATAAATCCCTGGATACAAGCCCGCGGAAAAATTATGAACGGTTAGAATTTCTCGGGGATGCTGTTCTTGATATCATTGTCAGCCGGGAACTGATGCGTGAATTCCCGGAGGGAGATGAAGGATTACTGACCCAGCGCCGTGCTTCCCTGGTTCAAAAACCGTTTCTGGCCACCATTGGCCACCTTTTAGATCTCATGGACCATCTTAAGATCGAACACAGTGTTAATCTAAACATTGAAAAGATTGCAGATAAGCAACTGGCAAACCTGTTCGAAGCCTTAATCGGCGCCATGTACCTGGATGGGGGTATTGAACCGTGCAGAAGACTTATTTTGGATACCATCTGGGCTCATAAGGAAGAGGCTTGGAAATCCACTAATTATAAAGGGAAACTAATTGAGTATTGCCATTCCCATGAAATTGAAAATCCTGTATTTCTTGTAAAGGATATTTCAGGTCCGGATCACCAGAAGACATTTGAAATTCAAGTCAAGATCGGATCAAAAACCTATGCATCTGGACTGGGAACAAATAAAAAAACCGCAGAACAGACTGCGGCTCAATTAGCGTTGGAGGAACTGGGAGCGGTTTTCTAGGGTTCCAACTCGCTTATTTTATCCCGCAGCTTAGCTGCGATCTCATATTTTTCTTCTTCAATCGCATCCCTTAATTTTTCTTTTAAAACTTTCAAAGAAAAACCAGGTTTTTTTTCAGCCGGTGTGTCTTCTGTTAAGGTGTCTTCATCCACACCCGCTTCCTTAATCACTTTAGGTGCCACCAAAATCGGAGTATTCATTCGCAGAGCTACAGCAATGGCATCGCTGGGTCGAGCATCAATCACACGGTTTCCAAAATCATCCGATTCCAGTTCTAATTGGGCAAAAAAGACCCCGTCCTGCAAATGATTTACACGCACAGTTTTAAGTGAGCCATCAATCCCTGTAATAACGTCACAGATTAAATCATGGGTTAAAGGTCTGGGCGTGTCCACCACTTCAATAGCCAATGCAATAGATTGGGCTTCGAAGGATCCTACAATAACGGGAAGGCACTTTTTACCTGTTATTTCTTTCAGGATTACAGCATAGCTTCTACTAGGCGGGTGATAGGAGATTTTTAATACTTTTACCGGAATCATATTCTTTTCAATAATTCTTCTTTTAGTCTAGAAATTTTTTCCACCGGACTTGGATCGGTACCATGTGCAATGGCACACCAGAAACTTAACCAATCTCCATAATGAATCATATGGAGAAATCGCTCCTGGAACGAATTTCCTGTCATTTCCAAAATATATTGATCAACACCTGTTTCATTCAATACCGTCTGAGTTATTTCCTGGCGATGCTTAACTCTTGGGTTGTCATGCGCATCCATCAGCCAGAATACAAATACATGTTCAAACAGATTTGAATTATTTTCCCATCCTACAATTTCATTATGGTTGAATTCAGGCAGTTCATTATAATAGGCGAGCATTTTTGCGTTTTCACAAAACTGTCCTTTCAGGCGGACTGCTGCTACGCCCAGGGTAGAATTGTCTGCATAGACAATTGGAATTTTATTATAGACCTGCTGGGTTAATTCATAGACGGGATTTTCATCAGATTCACGACAGTATAGTTCCCGGGCTTCTTTCAAAGCATCAATGGTGTGTTTGATCCACGTTTCCATACCAGGCTCAAGAACACCCGCCTTTTCTAATAGTTTTACCATAGGAACAAAGGAAAATGCCAGTGCCGCCCGGGGTTGTAGTCCCGAAGGAATTATTACTAGATCCTCGCCTGATTTTTTCAGGCGTTTCCCTAGTTCTCCGCCGGTTGTGATCCCGCAGACCTGGGCCTTTTTATTCAGGGCATCATCCAATGCCGATAAGGTTTCTTCTGTATTTCCTGAATAGGAGGAGCACACAACCAAGGTATGTTCATTCACCCAGTTTGGGAGAGAGTATCCTCGGCACACCACAAATGGAATATCCAGGTTGTCTTTTTCTAAAATGGAAACAACATCACCGCCAATGGCTGAACCACCCATGCCTGCTACAACGACATTTTGGATATTAATATAGGATTGAGATAATGTTATCTCATTTCCCAATTTCAAAGCGTCTACAAGGTTTTTGGGGAAATCCCATATAGCGCCAAACATATTTTCCCGGTCAAATTCTTCGTACATCAGTAAGTCCTGTTTTCTACGAGATTAACAAATTCAAAAAGTTCGTCTGTATTAACGCCATTTAATTTTCCAAGGGCTTCCCGGGCAGAAGTAAAATACAACCTGGCCATGGATCTCGTTTCATCTTCTATTCCATTTTCCACAAAAAATAAATGAATATTATTGATCAATTCCGAATTGGCTGAATCCGAAATCAACTCTTTCCATTCCTTGGAAAAGTGATTGCGTGCTTTAATAACCATCATGGTTTGTTTTCCTTCAGCGATATCGCTCCCCAGGCTTTTCCCCATCGTTTCAGCATCAGCAGTAATCTCAAGGAGGTCATCGTGGATTTGGAATCCCTTTCCCAGTGCCCGGCCAAACTGTTCATATTGGTTCACAATAGGTTCCTTCTCCCCAATATATACCGCAGGTAAAGCCGCCGAAGCAGACAGCAATGAACCGGTTTTTTTATCAATCATTTCTAAATATTGGTCCTCTGTGATCTCATAGTTATTCTCAAAATCTTTATCCAGGGCCTGCCCTTCGCATATGTCCAGGGTAGTCTTATTAAAAAACCTACATACATCATTTGCCCTGTCCGGAAGGCTATTCAACACAATCTGGGCAAGAGTGTAGATTCCATCACCTGCTAAAATAGCCGAAGAATGATCCCATTTGGAATGGACTGTTTCCTGCCCATGGCGTATGGTATCGTTATCCATGATATCATCGTGTACCAGGGTAAAATTATGAAGCAGTTCTACTGCCAGAGCCATNTTCATCAANGCATCNGGNTCCACATTNTTGGCCCTTCCTGCAAGGTGGACCAGGATNGGCCTGAATCGTTTTCCTTTTCCTTTTAATGTATACCGGATGGGATCGTATAAATATCCTGGTTCATCGGGGATTGACATTCGCTTCAANCCTTTATTTACCTCTGCCCGAATAAATTCAATCANCTCATGGAATTGGGACATCAATGGCTNCCTATNTTCAGTTTTCCAAATTCGCTNAGTTTGCCCAGAACCAGATCCATAATCTCGTCCCGCCGTTCAGGAGAATTGGCTTCAAACCGNCAGACGATGACAGGTTGAGTATTAGAAGAACGAACCAGGCCCCAGCCATCTCCAAATTTTATGCGTACACCATCCACTGTTATACAGTCGTAGTGTTNTGTAAAATACTCAACGGCTCTTTCAGTAATGCGGAATTTTATTTCATCATTTTCCGCTTCCAGGCGCATTTCAGGTGTGGAAAAATAAACGGGAATCTGGGATTTTAATTGGGACAAGGAATTATCCGTGCGGGATAACAGTTGAACCAGGCGGGCCGCCACGTACAGGGCATCATCGTACCCATAGTAATCATCGGCGAAAAAAATATGCCCNCTCATTTCTCCGCCCAGTTTACAGCCCAATTCACTCATCTTCTGTTTAATCAGGGAATGCCCCGTTTTCCACATGATCGGATTCCCGCCGTAGCGATTAATCATATCCTCTAAGGCCTGGGAACATTTCACATCGAATAAAATATCTTCGNCTTTATCTATAATTTCTGGAAGAAANAGTGCCATAAGCTGGTCGGCCCAGATGATATCGCCTGTTTCATCCACAATACCAACTCGATCCGCATCNCCGTCAAATGCAACCCCCACATCGTATTGACCCGTTCTCATTTCAGCAATCAAATCTTTAAGGTTGTCTTCAACGGTTGGATCCGGATGATGGTTGGGAAATGTACCGTCCGGTTCACAGAAAAGTTCTTTCAGCTCAATACCAAGGGATTTAAAAACATCCGGCGCATTGATAGCTCCTGCAGCATTGCCGCAGTCCATAACCACTTTCATGGGTTTTTCGATGGTGATCTTTTCCTGGATCATCTGGTTATACTCTTTAAGGATCTTGTATCGTGCTTCTGTTCCTTCCCCTTCATCAAAATCTATTTTATCAATCAAGTGATATAAAGTTTGGATATCCTTGCCAAAAACAGCCTTTTTATCCAGCGACATTTTAAACCCGTTGAATTCAGGCGGATTGTGNCTCCCTGTGATCTGAACCGCTGCAAAGACACCTAGATGAAACATGGAGAAATAATTGACAGGCGTTGGAAGAATACCAAGATTGATCACATCAACCCCGGTAGAGAGAGTCCCCTCCTTGAAAATATTTATCAAATCCGGTGTTGTAAGGCGTATATCACCGCTGATGGCTATTTCCTGGCCACCTGCCCGCTTGACAAAGGTACCGAACGCTTTTCCCAGTTTGTTGACCACATGCTCAGGAAAATCATCTGCTACCCTGCCGCGAATGTCATATTCACGAAAAATATAAGGATTGATCGAAGACATGGAAATTATGTTGAATGATTATACCAGGTAAATCGGGAAAGAAATTACGGAAGGGCGTTAGATTGTTCGAGACGATTCTTCAGGTTTTATGGTCTAAATTACATTAGTGTNAATTCAGGAATGACCTGATACGGTCCAGGCCGCCCCTGACATAATCTGTGGGAGTTCCAAANCCGAACCGGACNTATCCTTCCAGCCCGTGCCATTTACCTGCAGTAAGCAGTACACTGTAGTTATCCCTCAAGGTAAATACAAATTCTTCGGAGCTCATGGGCAGGTTCANCTTCGCAAACGTAATGGCTGCAGCCTGGGGGCGGGAAAGGGTTAANGCAGGTATATCTTCAGCCCATTCGCANAGCATATCCAGATTATGATTCAAATGATCTTTGGTGCGGTCCAGGATCTTTCTTCTGCGGTNATNGGCAAGAACNCNNGATGCAACCCANTCGCTCAAGTAAGCAACATTAATTACCGTAAAATCATGAAAAGACCAGGCTTTATTAACGTACTCTCTGGATCCCACACTCCATCCAAGGCGAAGGCCTGGAAGGCTATAGGCTTTTGACAGGCCTGCATTTACAATGGTTTTTTCGGTTGCCCCCGCGAAAGAACGGCATTCCTGACCATCCAGTTCGGCCCCCCGGTATACTTCNTCCGAAAGAAGCCAGCAATCAGNATCCTTTGCGATGTCNATCACTCCATCCATGATCTCATCCGACATTAATGCGCCAGTGGGATTATTGGGGTTACACACAGCGATCATTTTTGTATTGGATGAAACCATATTTCTCAGTTCATCCAGATCCCATTGCCAGCCCAGGTCCTGCCTTATGGGAAGATTTTTNACTGTAATACCAAAACTTCTTGCCAGGTGNAAAATCTGCAGATAATTAGGTACCATATAAACAACTTCNTCTCCCGGTTCCANTTGTGTCATCACAGCCAGGAAATTTGCTTCAGCAGAACCAGAGGTGATCAATACATTNTCAATANATAAATCTGGTGTATACATATCCGCNACCCGCTGGCGCAGTTGTGGTGTCCCATTGGTATACCCGTAAAAGAGTTCTGTATCTAAAATTTTCTCCTGCTCTTCTGCTGTAAGAATTTCTGAAAGTTTTAAGGGATGAACCCCGCTTTCAGATAAATTATAATCTACTTCATTTTCAAAAAGAGACTGGTTCCGTTCTAATTCAAATTGTTCAAATTTCATATTTCTTTCTCCAAGTATGATTCAAAAACTGCAGTTGCAATCTGTATATCCTGCACAGCCACGCCNGTTAGATCTGCAACCGTGATTTGCTCTGGTGNTGTTCGTCCAGGTTTGGATNCGGATAAAATGTTCCCCAGTTCCACGATACGATCATTTGAGATATCACCTTCAACGANCGCATGGGCAATCTCACCCCGTTCCTGGCACTGAGCAATGCTGTCAGCAATAACAAGATCAGCTGACTTTAATAGACCGGGACCCAGTTCCCTTTTTGTGGGAGTATCGGACCCCATGGCTGTAATATGGGTTCCAGGNAAAATATCATCGGAAAAAAGTAAAGGTTCTGAAGATGCCGTTGTTGTAATGATCAAATTACTTTTTTGGGCTACCTGCCGTGGTGATTCGCCTAAGGCTACCTTGAACCCTATTTCTTCCATATCCAATTGGTATTGTTCTATTTTTTCCTGATTTCTGCCCCAGACCATAACAGTTCGGCATTTCGTTACCTGTTTTAAATATTCGACCTGGAGCCGTGCCTGAAGACCGGTTCCTAAAACGCCTATGCAGTGAACATCATTGGCAAACTGTTGGGCACAGATCTGTCCCGCAACAGCTGTTCTTATATCTGTCAGGGTTGCATCATCCAATAAAATGGCCTTGGGCTGGCCTGTTTTTTGATCAAACAANAGCATCATTCCCTGCCCATTGGGAATTCCAAATGTTTCATTCTTCCAAAACCCGGAAGCGATCTTGATCACGTAGTANGAATCTCCAAGAATATATCCATATTTAATATGCACATCCCCCGGTGGATCTTTAAACGATAATTCCCCTACCGGTGGAACAACGGATCGACCCTGGGAATAGGCAACGAAACCATCCTGGATCAGTGGCACCAGGTCCAGCTTCTTTACAATCTCTATAATCNACTCTTTATTTAATATATGCATAAGATCTCCAAATGGCTCAACACACTCATTCTTGAAATAAATTGAGTGTTTCCTGTGATGGACAAGTCATTACAGACGGTATAGTTTCTTGGAAAAGCGCATATGACTCTGGCAATTTCGATAGCAATTCATTGCCAGTAAGCATGGACCATTCACTCTGGGCAGGGCCATAGTTCTCTCGCAGATCCCAGGCTGTATAAATGATCCAGTAGGCATATTCCTGGAGGATCACTCTATTTCTAACACCTGTCTCCGGGATATCAGAATATTGTGCAATATCATAATAGCCTAGAGAAATGGCTTCCTGGGTTACATTGTATAACCTGGACGAAGGTGTAAGGCCCCAATCAGCCGGGTATGTATAGTGTAAACCTATGTCCGTTAAATGGTGTAGAATATGCTCTACCACTTCCATGACCGGATCCGGGACACCTTCCATGATAATATCACATACACTGTTGTCATCCCCTAATGCATCCCAGGCGGATTCATTTTCCGGTTTCATCGTCCAGTCTTCGCCATAAAAAAGAGGGATCACTGTTTTATATTGGTATAGATTGGTTAGCAATGTTTGTTGCAGCAGGGTGTCCGTATTCCCATTTACAATAAACATTTCATTGATGGTCTGGGCCACATTTTCCATAAATGAATTTGAAATCTCATCTCCGGCAATGAGAGTAATTCCGCATACATCCAGTTTTTTTGTGAAAGGCGGGTACGAACCTGTGGGCGTGACAGATCCAACCTGATAAAGATCTTCTGGAACAATCCCACTAGGCTCTGTCTGCACACAATCCAATATGACGGTATCTCCCAGTTCAACCGTATCCGATGTGCAGGAAGAAAAAAGAAATAAAAATAATAATTCGTAAATGAATCGATGAACACTGTATTTAGGAAGGTCCATTTGAATCCTGTTGTATTAAAGGGAATCTCTAACCTTTTCTAACAGGTCTTTGGTTGCTTGGATCCCGGCCATTTCATCCAATTTACTCCCTTCATATTCAATACCCACATAACCACTATAACCAGCGTCAAGCACAATGTTCATCATTTTATAATAATCTGTATTGATTTCATTACCCTGAGAATCAAAATCATGACTTTTAGCACTGACTGCTTTGGCATAGGGCATTAATTCTTCCACACCTTTATATCGATCGTACCACTCTTCACCTTGAATTCTAAAATTACCGAAATCGGGTAGTGTGCCAACACGAGGATGATCTACTTTTTCCATGACTGCAGCGAGCCATTGTCCATTGGAAGAGAGTCCGCCATGATTTTCTACAATCGTATTAATACCGATGGTATCCCCAAATTCGGTTAGACGGCGCAGTCCATCGGCCGCTAAATTGATCTGATTTTCATAGGAGCCTGTTGTGTTGTAGTTTCCGGTTGATGTACCATGCAATGACTCAGTGAGATAGGCATTGACTCGTATCGAATGACACCCTAAAAATTTCGCTGCCTCTGACCACTTATAATGGTTTTCCACGGCTTTTGTACGGGCAATTGGATCAGGGTCACCCAGACTTCCTTCATTATCACACATGATCAAAAGACTTTCTATTCCAAGATCATCTGCCCGTTTTTTCATTTCATTTAAATAAATTTTATCCCTGGCTTTATCAAAGAAAAATGTATTTACATATTCTACAGCAGAAAGTCCAAATTTATTTTTTGTAATATCATAAAAGTCCATATGATCAATCATA
>PBCV01000006.1 GCA_002717915.1 Fidelibacterota bacterium
CAGAGATAGGGAATCTAACTAATCTAACTTATTTGAATTTAGGTGGTAATCAACTCACGGGAGAGATACCACCAGAGATAGGGAATCTAACTAATCTAACTTATTTGAATTTAGGTGGCAATCAATTTACAGGAGAGATACCGTCACAGATAGGGAATTTGACCAATTTGACTTATTTGAATTTTGGTAGTAATCAACTGACAGGGATACCACCAGAGATAGGGGATCTAACTAATCTGACTTATTTGAATTTAGTTTCGAATCAACTCACAGGACCTATTCCATCAATGATAGAGAATTTGACCAATTTAACTTATTTGGGATTAAACGATAATCAAATTACGGGGGGAATACCACCAGAGATAGGGAATCTGACCAATTTGACTAGTTTAAATTTAGGTAATAATCAACTTACGAGAGAAATACCACCAGAGATAGGGAACCTAACCAATCTAACGCGTTTGGTCTTATATGAAAATCAATTCACGAGAGAAATACCACCAGAGATAGGGAACCTAACCAATCTAACTTATTTGAATTTAAGGGATAATCAATTCTTGGGGTTAATCCCATCTGAGATAGGCAGTCTAACCAATTTAAATCGAATGTTTTTATACAATAACCAACTCACTGGTTCAATCCCTCCAGAGATAAGTAATTTGCCTTATTTGACTGAATTAGATTTAGAAAATAATCACTTCAGTGGTTTAATCCCATCTGAGATTAGTAATCTAATCAATTTGACTAAATTAATCTTGAATGATAATCAATTCACGGGAGTAATACCAGAGAGTATCTGTAACCTTATTGAAAATAATTGTTTAATTATTATTACCAATAACCAACTCTGTCCTCCATATCCATCTTGTGTTGAAGATTTTGTGGGAGAACAGGATAGGAGTGATTGTGATTAAGCTGAATTACAATTAGGTTTGACCTTTCTTAACCCATTCCTTCTTTTCCTTATCCCATATTTCGACAAAAGGTTCTATCTATGGAACCTTTTTTATTTCTACCTGTATTTATTGTATATCCCTTAAGTTTTGTTGCCACAGGAGTTTATTATGAAAATATTTTATCCATTATTATTTATACTGATTTCTTTTTCTTTTAGTCAGGAACCTATCAACTATGAAACCACATTAATTGGAAGAGATGGTCTATTTTATTCTAAAGACACTAATAAACCCTACTCTGGACCAGTATTTTCTTTATATGAGGATGGGAAAAAGAAAGAAGAAGGAAGTCTCAAAGATGGAAAAATGATTAGTAAGACAAAGTGGAAATGGTATAAAAATGGACAGAAGAGTATCGTGAAANAACTTACNAGGATGGNGAATTGATTAATGAAATATATTGGACTGAGGATGGTTTAGATTACGGTGAATTGATTTTTTACTTTAAAAATGGGGAAATATGGAAAAAAGGGAACTTAANGGATGGAAAACGGGATGGNGAATTTATTGAATATGGTTTTTTTGGGAGTAGAGATATTTATCATAAACGNANNTTANAAAATTATAAAGATGGAAAATTAGANGGNGAATANATTNATTACTTTGATACTGGAGATGTNAATGTTGTGGGGAATTATAAAGATGGAAAACTAGAANGTAAATATANATACTATGATAAAGATGGTAAGANATATTGGGAAGGAATTTATAAGGATGATGTGTTGGTTAATGAGACCTCTTTTATTGGTTCTAAAGGACCCTTTCGATTAAACTAATGAAATNAATATCTATCCTATCAATTTTACTTTCAACAATTTTAAATGATTTTTTATNCATTCGTAAATTATTATTAAATCTGCACAATAATCTTTAATCCANTCCAAAATCCTAATNCACAGGATTTGTTTATAAAAGAATAATATTTTGTAAATTTCATCAAGCATGAAAAATCATTTCATACTAACGCTATTCCTTTTTTCGTTGGGGCTCTCTCAGGAAAATGNATCTGCCGGGGATGTGATTCAGTACGGACACAATTACACCGGTGATTTCAAGGANGGTAAACGCCANGGGACAGGCAAGTACATCTATCCCAATGGAGACANCTATGAAGGNGAGTGGAAGAANAATATAAGAGAAGGAGAAGGNACCTTTACACATGAAGATGANAGCCATACATACGTTGGTGGGTTTGTCAATGATGNNTTCCATGGCTGGGGNAGCCTCCATATCATNGGCGGGGAAAAGTATGAGGGNGAATGGAAAAATGGGAAGANGGATGGNGAAGGAACNTATTTTTATCCCTTTGGCAATACCTACACCGGCGAATGGAAGAATGATGAAAGGAATGGNAAGGGAACCTATNTCTATACNTTTGGGAAAAAATATGNAGGTGANTGGAAAGATGATAAAAAGCATGGTAAAGGAATTTCTACCGATGGNGAAGGCAATACTTATGAAGGNGATTTCAAAGANGGNGAAAGGGACGGACAGGCNGTCTATACNTTTAAAAGCGGGAATNTCTATAAAGGNGGATTTCTAGATGGGAAAAAGCATGGACAGGGNACCTTTACGTATGTAAACGGTGATNAGTACGANGGTGAATTTTATGATGGNAATATGGAAGGNCNNGGNACCTANAAATTTGCAAANGGNAATGTGTACGAAGGGGAATGGAANGATGATAAAAGCCATGGAAAAGGAACCTATATCTTCAAGAATGGAAACAANTATGTAGGTGAGTTCAAGNATGGGAANAGAAATGGCGAAGGCACATTNACCTACCCGGATGGTGAAAAATACNTTGGAGACCATAAAGATGGGAAACGGACCGGCTGGGGTATTTTNNCATTCAAGAATGGNAANACCTANGAAGGCGATTTNTGGNATGGAGANAANAATGGNCNGGGTACCTTCATCTATCCAAGNGGAAATAAGTATGAAGGNGAATGGAAAAATGACAAAAAGCANGGCCAGGGTACATTTANCTATGCAGGNGGNGGNACCTATTCAGGTCAGTGGAAAANNGGTCTTATGCATGGNCAGGGCAACTACAGTTATGCCAATGGNGATGTNTATNAAGGNGACTTTAAAAAGGGGAAGATGCATGGNCGGGGCTCGTACATNTTTGANAACGGGAACGAGTACCATGGNGNGTGGAAGAANGACACGATGGAAGGAGAAGGCATTTACTCNGCAGCAAACGGAAACCATTATGAAGGGGTATTTTNAGANGGAAAATTGAATGGNCAGGGTACNTTCAGGTCNTCCCTGGGTGAAACCTATGTAGGCNAGTGGAAGGANGGCAAAATGAACGGNCAGGGGCTGTANACNTTTGCTAATGGNAACAGGTATGATGGNGATTGGNTGGATGATAAANGAACCGGTTTTGGTATTTACANATTTATNAACGGCAATGCNTATGAAGGNATGTTTNTTGATGGAAAAAGANANGGNGATGGAACATTCCTNCANGCNAATGGTGANATTTATATAGGTGAATGGACNNAAGGTATGATGGATGGCCAGGGTAATTACAGTTATGCNAACGGCGATANGTATGTNGGCCAATGGACCAANGANAAAATGGACGGTCAGGGAATCTTCACGTATTCAGATGGAAAAGAATATGATGGTACATTCGTGGATGGCAGATTAGAAGGTCAGGGTACTTTTTCCTATGCCAATGGTGACAGGTATTCAGGGTATTGGCAAGATGGTAAAATGGAAGGCCGGGGTACATTTTCTGATGCAAATGGTAATATGTACGATGGTGAGTGGAAAAATGACACCTATAATGGTGAAGGAAAATTTACGTATTCAAATGGTGATACATACGAAGGACAGTGGGTAGATGGTAATAGAGATGGGGAAGGTACATTTGTTACATTCAACGGTGATAAATATGTAGGCATGTGGAGTGCAGGACTCAAGAAAGGCCAAGGTATTTTTATTGCATCCAATTCGGACAAATATGTAGGTCAGTGGGCCAATGATCACCGCTCAGGTGATGGTACTCAAACATATGCAAATGGTGATCGTTATGAAGGTGATTGGCACAATGATCTAAGAGAAGGAACGGGGTTATACATTTATGCGTCCGGCAGCCAGTATGATGGTGAGTGGAAAGCCGGCCTGAGACATGGACAGGGTATATTCAATACGGATAATATTCTCAATTATTCCAATGGCGACACCTATACGGGCGAATGGAAATATGATGTCAAAGAAGGAAAGGGTAAAATTATTTACTCAGATGGCGATACTTATGATGGCGACTGGAGCCAGAATACGTTTGATGGTCGGGGAACATACAGTTATTTCAACGGTGATACCTATGATGGTGAGTGGATAGGAGGTAAGCGAAATGGAAAGGGTACGTTCTCTGCTGCCAATGGTGATAAGTACATTGGTGAATGGAAAGATGGGCAGAAGGAAGGCCAGGGCACCTTCACTTCTACCAATGGTGATAAATACAAAGGCCAGTGGAAACGTAACAAGGAAGAGGGGAGGGGGACGTTCACTGATGCCATAGGAAATCGGTATGTGGGCGATTGGAGAAACGGCACCAGG
The DNA here is from genome assembly GCA_002717915.1 of Fidelibacterota bacterium. Taxonomy (GTDB): domain Bacteria; phylum Fidelibacterota; class Marinisomatia; order Marinisomatales; family UBA1611. Next base: position 4,530 of record PBCV01000006.1, read on the forward strand.
GAAGGAAAGGGAACCTATACGTTTGTTGGACAGAAAAAAGATGTTTCCAATACTGCCCAGGATCCTTCTACATCTTCAAAGGGCAACCGCTATGTGGGCGAGTGGAAAGAGAATTATTTTCATGGGCAGGGGGCTTTTACCTATTTGAATGGCGATACCTATGAAGGAGGCTGGCAAAAGGATAAGCGCAATGGGATAGGCATCTTAACGTCTGCAGCAGGAGAGCATTATGAGGGAGAGTGGCAGGATGACCGCAAGCATGGACAGGGTGAGTTCGATTATGCCAATGGTGACCGGTATGAAGGAACATGGAATTTTGATCGCATGGATGGACGAGGCAGCATTAATTATGCCAATGGCGATCGATATAAGGGTGATTGGAAAAGTGATCTCAGAGATGGACAAGGTACTTACAGCTATTCCAATGGGGATCGATATGTTGGAAAGTGGCAGAATAATGTCAGGATGGGCCAGGGAAACTTCACCTATGTAAACGGTGCTACCTATGATGGGAAATGGAGTGACGGAATCCGTGAGGGTTCGGGTATTTTCACGGATGAGAAGGGCAGTATTTACGAAGGTGANTGGAAGGATGACCTNAGAACNGGCNAGGGGACCTATAAGGATGCCAATGGCGATGTCTANNTTGGAGATTGGAAAAATAACCTTAGGACAGGNCATGGAAAAATTACCTATTCAAATGGAGATGCTTATGATGGGGATTGGAAAAATAATAAAAAGGAAGGAAAAGGTACGTCTACATTTATTGTGGACGGCATAACATATNNAGGGGAATTTAAAAATGATTCATTTCATGGNCAGGGANGATACACCTCATCCATTGGTGATAGCTATGAAGGAGAATGGAAATATGGAAAACGGGAAGGCCAGGGCACGTTTATGTCTTCCTTTGGCGACAGCTACCAGGGCGAATGGAAAAATGATTTGAANGATGGACAGGGTAGGTTCACATTTGCAGATGGAGAAAAATACAGGGGCGAGTGGCAGGATGACAGAATGAACGGCCAGGGCACCTATACATTCTCCAACGGCAGCACCTGNGAAGGAACATTTTTANATGGAAAGTTGAATGGTCAGGGTTCTTATACCTATGCCAACGGCAATGAGTATTCCGGCACNTTTAATTTAGGAAAGNGNGANGGACAGGGGACCTGTATTTTTGCCGATGGAGAAACATATACAGGTGAATGGAAAGATGATAAAATCAACGGCCAGGGAGAATACACATTTGTAAACGGTAATATATATGAAGGCATGTTTGTAAGTGGAAATATGGAAGGCCAGGGTGCATACACCTTCTCAAATGGGAATATATATATAGGCGAATTCAAGGATGGGAAACGGGAAGGACTGGGTGTTTTTACATATTCAAATGGAAACAAGTATGTGGGTGAGTTCAAAAACGGAACCATGGAAGGACAGGGCACATTTACCTATCCAAACGGGGATAAACGGGTGGGTGTCTGGAAAAATGGTAAACCTATCAACTAAATAATGGAAATGGGATCAGGAATACTATGTACTAAACATTATGATTTCTGGTCGATTCACTCAATTATAAAAACTATACTGTGCCTGATATTTCTGCTGCCCTCTAAAGGCCTTTCACAGTTGGAATATAATTTGGAGGATCTTGTCGAAAGCGATGGTTTCCTTTACAAGAAGTTCGGGGATACAGCTATTGATGGATTAGTGTATAAACTCAGGGGCAGCTCAAAGATATACTTGGGTATGATGAAAAATGGACTGCCTAATGAAACATGGCTTTTCTGGTGTGACAGGGACAGAAAAAAAGAAGCGGAAACAAAACACTGCAGCATTTCTGGATCCTACACTGGCTATGATAACCAAGGCACAGTAAGGTTGATGGGACAGTACGCCGACGGAAAAAAAATAGGTGTGTGGACTGCATTTTCCAAGGAGGGTACAGTCAAAAACCAATTTAATTATGAAAAGGGGATCATAGTTGATGGTACGATCCGTACTGTTAACGATCAAGGGTACAGGTGCAAAGAAAAGGTCTGGGAAGAGGGGCAGTTGAAGGAAATAAGATGGTATACGGAGTTTGGCACTGCCTTGGACAGGGTGGAAGATTGTGCATCGGGAGGATGTGGATAATAATCCCCGGACCAAGGATCACCACTCCCGGTCAGGGTTTAGCCCGATGAATTATGGATTGAAACTCATGCCCCTTATGATGCGAAGGTTCAGTGTTGCTGCTGTTCTTTTGTGTATGTCCTGTTCTTATTTCCAAAAACCGGACATTATAGTTGATCCCAATGTCTGGACAGGTAAAACCATCTACTTTGTTGACCTGGATGACGCCTATAAGCGTACAACCAATTTTAACCAGATCTGGTCCAAACTGAATTCCAGACGTTTCAGGCCTTACCACAGGTTTCAAAACAAACAGTATACCATTGTGGGGGCCTACGAAACATTCGATTATGATTTCCTGGTGATCGAAGATAAAAAGGGCAGGCGCTATAAAATGGTATTCAGTTTAGATATGAATGAACGGGATGAGATGCCCAGTTATATTCTCTTTGAAGATGTATTAAAGGAAGCCAAGACGATCATTGGAACAACCATCTGGCTCAATGATACCTACGATCCAAGAGGGTTTTATACATTTTCTGACTATGCTTTTCCCCGGTTTGATCCTGTCACGGTTGAGGATGTATTTCATTATCAAAACAGTGATTTTGATTACCCCGTCTGGCTGAAGGTCCAGGCCAGGACCGGCGATGAGGCCTTTGTGCGTTATAATGGTGAAGAAGGACGTGTAGGAACTCCGGATCATTATTACACCTCCGAACCGTTGCCCTTGTTCTGGGGGGAAAAAATGATCCGAAAGGTTCTTGCTCAGAAGATTGAACTGGGCATGACTGACCGCCAGGTCCGGATCTCCATCGGTAATCCGGATAAAGTACATACCACGTCCAGCCGCCATGGAATTGGCGAACAGTGGATCTATGCACGGGATCAGGGCAAAAAGATCTATTACCAGTTTGAATATGGAAAATTGACTTATATTAACAAGTGATATTCCTTGAAACCAAATACCCATCATCCCTGTTGAAGATGAGCTAATTCACTTGAGTTGCTTCTCATGATTAGATTTACCCAAACCTTTTTCTTTTTTGTATGGTTGAACACGATTGCTCTGGCTGAAGGGTTTGAGGACCTGTCTTATTATGAAAAATTTGATACGGCAGTAAAGTCCTATAAAGAAGGACGATATCGTCTTGCTGAAAACCAGTTTACAGCAATTCTAGTTGATGAACGGGATTACAAGGACCCTGCCGCACAGCTGTTAATGGCAAAATCACAATATTGGCAGGGTCAGTGGGATAAGGCCCTTCGTTCGTGCAAGTCGGTACTTTCAAATTTTTCAGGTTCTCCCTACGAAAGTGATGCCATGATCTTATTGGGAGACATTGCCCTTGCCCGGGGAAAAATTACATCGGCATTTCAGCATTATTTATCTGTGCGGCCCCTGATCGAAGATTTATTGTACCTGAATGAAATTGACGAGAGACTTTATACCTGCATAGGAATTGGTGTCAAGGAAGAAAGGATCGAGGGGTTCCTGTTCAGGGAAAAGAATGCATTTAACCGGGCGATCATTAATCTGGCCAGGGCGTACCAGTCCTGGAAGAATGGGGATGCGTATGACCTCTCCATGGTGCTGAACGGAATTGACACATTTTACCTGCCAGGATTTTTTGCAGGCGTCTTTGGTGCATTGCATAGTGTTCAAAAAGGTGCTCTGTCCCGGTCTGTCACTCTGGCTGTCATCCTGCCCCTGTCGGGATTGGACAGGGAAAAAGGCCAGTCCTACCTACTGGGTCTTGCAGAATACCTGGAAGGACGCTCCAGTTCAAAATCGATCCGGTTTTTGATCTATGATACAGGTGGCTCCGGCGTGAACGCCCTACGTATTGTGAGCAGTTTACCATCAAACCCTGCTGTTACCGCCATTTTGGGACCGTTGACTCTGGAAGAGATTTACGGTCTGGCGGGGTTGAAATCCCCCTTGCCGATTCTGATTCCTAAATCAGCATCGCCTGGGCTTTCGGACCTTTCTCAAAACCTTTTCTTTTTATCTCCTTCATCCAAGACGATCGCGCAGCGCACGGCCCAGATGATGGTTAGGGAACTGGGATTTGAGCACATTGCTGTTCTTTCGCACGGAAGCGGAAAAACGAAATTAATGACAGATTACTTTTTAGAAGAGTGTCACCAGCTTGGTATAGATCCTGTCGCTGTAGAGTGGTATATAGAAAAACCGGAAAATTTATCCAGGCAATTAAAAAATATCCGCCGTGCCGCCTGGTCGCTGGTCCCCGAAAAAAAACCGGGGGACCAAATCATGAATCTTGAGATTGACAGCCTGGATGCCCTGTTTGATGTGGATGTAACTGATTTTTTCGAACTCCCACCTGAAGAAGAAATAATGGATAGAAAGGATTCTGCAAAGGTTGTCCTGGAAACAATCCAGGCCATGTACATTCCTATCCGGCCTGATGAACTGACCTATATTGGAACACAACTGCCCGTCTATAATTTAAAGACCTTGTTATTTGGAAATGAGAATTGGCTGGATATGGAGGTATTAAACCAGGAAGTGATCGGACCCCATGTTCAAGGCATGCGAGTTATATCCGATGTAAGTTCTGCATTGTCCGCCAGCAATCAAGACTCCTTTACCAATTTTCATGCCCTGGCGCTGGATCACGCAGATTTTATTCAATCCATTATAGATAGGGGTGTATTAAAACGAAGGCAATTTCTGGAGCAGCTTAGAAATCAGCCTGGTTTTCATGGAAAAAGCACATCCATTTTTTTTACAGGAAAAAACAAAAATGAAAATGGATCTGCCCAGGTATTGGAATATGCGAAAAAAAGGTTAAGGACTCTGGGTGTCTTCGATGGTGAATCCTTCAGCTACACCACTGAATGAACAACCATACCTGGATGGACATTTCCACCCGATTTTCAAATCCCGGCATCAAAGCCATTTTTTCCTATAAATCCTTTACTGCAGAAGGAGTGGANGGACGAAAGACCTTAGCCGAAGCTGCCGGGTTCGATACTGTATCCCTGATCATTCCCAACCAAATCCACTCAACCCATATCTTGTTTTGTTCTGATCAGGGCCGGGTCCCGGAATGTGACGGTGTTTTTTCAACAAACCCCAATCTAGTGTGTTCCATCCAGGTCGCAGACTGCATGCCGGTGTATTTTGCCCATCGGGCTGAACCTGTATTTGGCCTAGTCCATGCGGGCTGGCGAGGGCTGGTAAATGGCATTTTTTCTGAATCTGGGACCGTCTTGAAATACTATGAGCATGTCCTGACTAATTTTGAAATTGTAATTGGCCCTTCTATACAGAATTGTTGTTTTGAAGTGAGTGATGATGTGGTAAATCAATTTGATGCCTGTTTTGTTGAAAATAAAAAAAATGGAAAGTATCGGGTTGACCTCCAAGGACTCGCACTGGACAGGCTGGGAAGATCGGGATTTAAAAAAGATAAAATACAGGTCATGCCCGACTGTACATTTTGCCAAGATCAACGCTATCATTCCTACCGACGGAATGGTAAAAAAGCAGGCCGGATGATTGGGTTATTAGGGATGAAATAATCAAGTTCCCAGATTCCATCTTCATCTTCTAAATTCCACCACTTTTTTTCGTATGACAATCATTGAAGGAACCATCCTGGGTATCGTCCAGGGATTAACAGAATTCTTACCCATCAGCAGCTCTGGGCATTTGGTGCTTGGACAAGCAATCCTGGGCATTGAACAACCGGGTAATGAATTTGAAATACTTGTTCATTTAGGCACCCTGGCCAGTGTTTTAGTAGTTTTTTTTGATGACATTAAATCTCTACTATCATCAATGNGATCCAANAGGACACAGACATTTATTTTATTTCTCCTGATAGGTACGCTNCCGGCTNTCATTGTAGGGNTTGGTTTNAAAGACCTGTTTGANACTCTGTTTGAGGATGTGACGGCTGTAGGTGCTGCCCTCCTGTTTACAGGTGCGGTTCTGGTGGGCTCGTCCTATGCCACCGAAAGCAATAAAGACCATTCATTCCTTACTTCANTCCTGATCGGCTGTGCCCAGGCCATTGCCATTATTCCTGGTATTTCCCGGAGCGGGATGACCATCAGTTGTGCCCTGTTTATGGGGTTAACCCCGAAAGAAGCAGCNCGGTTTTCATTTTTATTNGCCATTCCGGCGATCGGTGGTGCCGGGTTATTGACGGCCCTGGATATGGAGGGATCCTATCCGTTTCCAGGACCAGTGGCCTTCGCAGGATTGGTCAGTTCTTTTATTGTAGGTGTGGCTGCATTAAAATGGCTCCTGGGATGGCTGGAAGAGGGTAAATTCCATTATTTCGGAATCTATTGTCTTTGTGTAGGGCTCATAACATTGGTGATATGAAATGGATTTAATCGGCATCATATTTATCCTTTACCTTATCTTTCTTTTGGGTGTGGGAGCTTGGACCTTCAAATTCAATAAAACACAGGAAGACTACCTACTGGCTGGACGAAGGCTAGGACCGTGGGTCACGGCCTTCTCTGAACGGGCTTCCGGTGAATCCGCGTGGCTGCTGCTGGCCCTGCCCGGTGCGGCCATTACCGTTGGATTAGGAGAATCCTGGGCTGTGATTGGCATTATTCTTGGAATTATTTCATCCTGGTTTCTGATCGCCGAAAAACTCCGGGATGAAACTGAGAAATATAATGCGCTCACAATCCCGGAATATCTCCACCGCNNNTNTNANGATACATCNAANNTTATCCGGCTTTTTTCTGCAGTAATTATCGCATTTTTCTTTCTATTCTATGTGTCCGCCCAGTTTCATGCTTCGGGGAAAGTCCTGAATTCATTGTTTGACCTGGACCCGGTAACGGGCATTTCTATCGGAGCATCCGTTATTATTGTCTATACATTGATGGGCGGGTTTTTTGCCGTAGCCTGGACGGATCTGATTCAGGGAATTCTGATGATCGGGACCCTAGTTATTTTACCCATTGCCGGTTTTATTGAATTGTCCGGATCAGAGAAAACAGTGGCCCATGGGTTAGCAGCTGCGGACTCAATATTCGGGAATCATAACGGATCTGTCTTTATGGGAAAGGAAGGGACTGCGGCGCTCATAACGGCATTGGGCGGTTTAAGTTGGGGATTAGGTTATCTGGGTCAGCCCCATCTGGTCATCCGATATATGGCTATCCGCAGTTCAAAAGATGTGCCCGTTGCACGAAAAATTGCCATTGCCTGGGCGATTCCTGGAATTACAGGTGCGTTCCTCGTGGGAATAGTAGCACTGGTTTATTTCGGGCCGGCCCATTTCCAGACTGTGGACCCGGAACAATCCATGCCGCTCTTAGCCAGNAGCCTGCTGCACCCTGTTCTTGCAGGACTCTTTATTTCCGGCGCTGTTGCTGCCATGATGTCAACTGCGGATTCACAGTTATTGGTGTCCACATCTGCCGTGACAGAAGATTTTTACCANCAGTTTTTAGGAAAAAATCTCTCAGACCAAGCATTAGTCAAAATGAGTCGAATCATGATTGTTATTCTTGGTTTGGCTGCCTATGGGATTGCACTTCTTTCAGAAGTAAAAGGAAGGAACATATTCGGTGTCGTCAGTTATGCCTGGAGCGGTCTGGGATCTACTTTTGGTCCAGCACTGGTCATGACGCTCTGGTGGGATAAAACCACCCGGAAAGGTGTAATCGCCGGCTTGCTGACCGGGTTTCTTACAACCATCGTCTGGGCTAATATTCCAGAACTGCAAGCCATAACAACGGAAAGATTATCCAGTTTTGTTTTTGCATTCATCGCTGTGTATGTGGTGAGTTTACAGACCCAGGATGAAAGTTAGAGAGGCACTCAATGATCTGAAAGCCGGTGTCGTGCAACCGGTGTACCTTTTGAAAGGAGGCGATCCATTTCTCCAGTCCTTTTTTATTGAGCATGTGGCAAGAACATTTTTTGGGACTGAACCGGTAGATAAGACACTCATGCTGCCGGATGATATGAAAGGGAAGGAAATCATATCCCNACTCACAATNAGTGATCTATTTGCCGCGAAAAAACTTTTTATCCTGAGGAATCCAAACCAGGTAAAAGGAAAACCCGGTGCAGACCTGCTGGCCTATTGCAGATCGCCAATGGAGAACCATGTATTGATACTGGTCCATGATGACTGGACGGCACGATCTTCTTTTTTCACTAAACTTGAAACAATAACGGATTTGGTTGATGTTCAAACTCCGTTCCTGCAGGATATGAAAAAATGGGCCAATTATTTATTCAAGGAACGGGGTAAATCCGTTCATGCCGGGTTGGTGGATATTCTGGTGAATATAGCAGGTGATTCCGTGGCTCATTTGGATAATGAAGTTGAAAAGATATGCCTTTTGGTTGGGGACCGGACACGTATCGAAGCGCAGGATATTGAACGCTTCTCAGGCTGGAGACGGGAACGGCAGCGGTGGGAATTTTTACTGGCCCTGGGCGGGAAAGACTACGACAAAGCGGTTTCTCTTGGAAAAACCCTGATCACAACCCATGAATCCATGATCTCCCTGATCTATCCGCTGACGAGCATGTTCCAGGAAATGTTATTCGTTAAAATGAAAAATGGAACTTTTAGAGAACATCGTGGTTTTATGCCCATACCGCCTTCGGTGAAAAAGCGGATTCCACACTTTGCACATGGATTTTCACGGGAAAAACTGGAATCGGCACTGCACCGCTTAGGCGCCATAGATAAAAGACAAAAAACAGCATTCAGTACAGATGAAACAGAACTCATCCAATTTATCGGCCATGTCATTGGGTAAACAGCAATCACCGTTTGTTTACACAGATGAGCAATTGATCGCCCGCTTTCAATCAGGGGATGAACGTGCCTATGTAGAACTGGTAAACCGTTACCGAGACAGGCTGANCCATTTTGTGTTCCAGTTTTTAGGGGAAATAGAACAGGCTGAAGATGTGGTCCAGGATACCATGCTTAAATTGTATGAAAAGAAGCACTATTACCGTGAAATAGCAAAATTTTCGACCTGGATTTATACCATAGCCCGAAATCTTGCCAATACAGAATTAAGAAAGAGAAAAAGACGAAAAACAACCCTTCTAAGCCGGATGACCCGGGACGAACGTCAGTATGAGATTCCAGCGGTCCAGCCGGACATTGGGCAGGAGATTCAAAATGAATTTGTTGAAAAACGCATCCAGGCTGCCATTCAGGATTTACCAGAACATTTTAAAACAGTAATTATCTTAAGAGATATTCAGGAACTTTCTTATGATGATATCAGTAATATTGTAGGTGTACCGCTTGGTACAGTAAAATCAAGAATAAACCGGGCCCGGCTACAGTTGCAGGCCGAGTTAAAAGACTTAAGATAAACAGGAGTGAATACTATTGATGAACCGCTATCAATTTGAGGATTTAATCTCAGAATACATCGAAAACGAACTTTCCTTATCAAAACGGAAAGAATTTGAAGCGTACCTGGAAGAGAACCCGGAGGCAAGGTCCCTCGTTGATTCTGTCCGGTACACTATGGATACAATGAGATCCCTGCCAAAGGTCAAAGCGAGCCCAAAGTTCAATGAACGGCTCATGACCCGGATCAAATCTGATATTGAACGGAGTGACACACCCATCCCTTCCAAGGGAACTTTTTTTGGGTTTACACCGATCCATGCATCGTTGATGACCGGACTGGTGATTGCATTTGTATTTGTAAGTATGCAGCTGTTTTACCCTGAATCGGGTACCCAGACCACCGAAAGGCAACTTTTTGCGGATGANCAGGTACCAAGCTTGTCAAACCCCGGTCTGAATACGNTCAATCGTACCACTCCAGANNTGGCAGATGCTGAAGACGATTCATTAGAGATAGATCCCNAGAAACAGCAACAGAAAGACTTTTCGAAGAAGATGCATTTTGTGAATGATTGAACTTATATAAACTTGCCAAACAGGTTTTAATCCCCGTCCAAACTTGCTAAGTTTATCGACGGGGATTTTTATATTATGTCATCAATGGCCAATCTAAAAACGTTTACCAGAGCGCTAACTGTATTTTGCCTTGCTGTATTTTTTTATTTTTTTATTCCCGACTCCCTTGCACACCTAAGTGGACTATTAAAATATATCCTTATTATCGCCATTATTGTAATTCTGATGATGTATAACCAGATTCTGGGTTCGTTGTCTGCACCTCAGTCTTCCACGGGATCAGACGTACCAGATGGGGTCCCGGATGCTGTAACAACCCAAAGCAGCACACATAACCTCTATGAAAATTTAAAATCACTTGTAATCTCAACGGCAAAATCGATCAATCCTGATTGTAAATCAGCTATTTACGTGATTGATCCCGGGAAACAGGTTTTTACNCTGCAGGCTGGAAAAACAAGTGAATTTGCTGATTCAATTCCCCTATCCAACACCACCGTAAAAAAGTATATTAATAAACCAAAAAAACTGCATCAAAAAGACAATCCAAATGCATGGGCTGAACTCTTTTTTGGTCAGACATGGAAAGGAAGTGAATGCGCCATATTTAGCCCGGTAACTCTCCATGGTACCCTGGCAGGATTTGTCTTAATCCGAGTTGACCATTTCACCGATGCAACAGACAGAGAAATGGGTATTCTCAAGCAGCTGGGCGAATTTGTATCTTTCGGGCTTGAGAACCTGGAGAGCCTTGAAAAACATATTCTTGGAGAAGACAGTAAATCCCTGATCCTGGAAATAGTATCAAATCTGGATTTTAAATCAGATGCCCAAAACATCTTTAACCAATTCAAATATTTATTACGGACTTTTTTCAAGTATGACAGGCTCACTGTTTCCCTGCGGAAAGATACAGAAAACAGGAGAAAATTAGATNAGGGTGTAAGTTCAATCATAAAACTGGCTGACGGCGAAAAAGATGATTTTGTGGAAGGGTCCGAATTCCCGACCAATGGCTCCCTCCATGGCCTTCCCGTTGTGAGCAGAACATCGATTCATACAACAGACTGGCGACAATCCCATCCCAATATGGCACGGTTTCGTTCATCTGAACCGGATGAATACGCTTTTCAATCGGTATTGGCATCGCCTATAATTATAGAAGGCGAAAGCAGAGGTTCAATTGTTCTGGAAAGAGTTGATGCCCAACCCTTTTCATCTATGGATGTGAATGACCTAGATTTAATTGGACAGGTGCTGGGGTCAGCTCTGCGCTGGAGATATGAATACAAAAAGATCTATACCAATGCGACCCACGATGGACTGTCTGGCCTATTTAATCACCAGACATTCAAAGAACGATTCAGCGATGAAATTCAAAGGGCGGCACGGTTCCAGCAGAAGATGGCTGTCATGATATTTGACCTGGATAAATTTAAAAAAGTGAATGATACCCTTGGACACCAATACGGTGATTATGTGATTCAAACTGTTTCAAAGATTTTGCAGGATAATGTCCGTGCTGTAGATGTGGTGGCTCGATACGGCGGGGAAGAATTTGCAGTTATTTTGATTAATACAACTGCCGTGATGTCCAATATGGTGGCCCAGAGAATTGTAGATAATATTGCAGATTATGAATTCTCCATGGATGGGGTGGATACCCGCGTCACCATNTCCGGCGGCATGTCGGAATATCCAACTCATTCTGAAAATACTAAGGAATTAATTGAACTGGCAGATCAGGCTATGTATGCTNCAAAACAAAAGGGCGGCAATGGAATTATNATTCACAATGAAGATGAAAAAACAGGTGAACAGGTCAATCCAGCCTAAACTATTCCTTTTACTTTTTCTTTATCCATTCTGGTTTCTCAATGCGGATACTGAATCTGATAAAGAACTGGCACTGCACCATTTCATGCAGGGCGAGTTCCTGATGAACCAAGGGAATTATGCCCTAGCTGTCCTTGAATTCCAGGATGCGATTGAGCTGGACCCGAACGCTGCCACGATCCACGTTTCCATTGCCGACGCCTATCGGCGCCTGGGTAAGGCAAAGAGGACTGAAGATCATTTGCGAATTGCTCTTGACCTGGACCCAGAGGAGACAGAAGCACGGGAGATGCTGGGCCAACTNTTTTTTACACAAAANAACTATNTGNAGGCNCAATCGGTCTTCAAAGAATTGAATCAATCNGACCCGGATAATCTGGATTATNTCTATACACTGGCNGATCTGGCNCGNATCCAAAAGAACTGGGACCTGGCCATAGATTACTATATTGAAGGATATGAGGTGAATTCCATGGCCATTGAAGGACTCGAACAAGCCCTTCAGATCGCAATGACAACAAATACGTTTGATCGGGCAGAAGAGGTATGCACCCTGCTTTTGGAGGATGATCCGGACAATATTAAATTATTGGAAACAATGCGGGACCTGACCCTTTTCAGTCAAAACTATGAGCTTGCCCTTAATGCGGTCGAGCGGATTGAAAAGCTTCAGGGGTCTACACCNGAACTGTTGATCCAGAAAAGCGCACTTTATGAAGAATTGAATAATTCGGACCTGGCTTTANGTATCATGTACGAAGCTTTTTCACAAGACAGCCTCAATGTGGATATTTTACACCGGCTGGTTTCCCTGTTGATGGATGAAGAAGAAAATGAGCAGGCCGTTCTCTATAACCAGCGTATCATTGATCATTTCCCCGATGATCCCCGTGGTTTCATCAACAACGCAGTGATGGCCTTGAGCGGGAAAAAACCAGAAGAAGCCATTCTGGCTTTGAGTCCACATTCAGANCGGTTTTACCAGGATTTTACAGTGCAGTATCTGCTGGGCACCGCCTATTACCAGTTTAAAGATTATGGCAATGCAANGATNCATCTTGCACAGGCCCTGTCCATCTACCCACAATCCCNGAATACAAAACACAATCTGGCCCTGATCTACGATTCCACGGGTNAATGGGATGAGTCTGATAAACTGTATNTGGAATTGATCACCACCGACAGCACGGATGCCCAGGCATTTAATAATTACGCATACAGCCTGGTTGAGCGGGGGAAGGATTTTGAATTTGCACTTGAACTTGCCCAAAATGCGATCCGCCTGGAACCAAAGTCCGCGGCCTACCTGGATACGATTGGATGGATCTATTTTAAAATGGATCGCTTTGAAGAAGCCATGCAGTATATTCGGGAATCTTTAAGTATCGATTCGGGAAATACCACCATTCAGGAACATCTAGATAAAATAATCAAATTAAAAGCGGAACTGAAATCGCCCAAGATACACCAGGTAGAAAACCAGGATTGAATGCTGCGTACCGGATTAGTTGCCCTTCTGACATTNATGGGGTGTNCAGGACCCGGCAGACAATTATTAATACTAACTCCCCAAAAAAGTTATCCTGAACTCCTTGAAGAATACAGATCCTGCACAGGTAAGGGGTCTATTGATACCAGCGGACCAATCCGGGGTATTCTATCCTTTACATACAAGTCTCAAAGGGACAGCACTTTTTTTCAATTTACGGATGCACTGGGACGGAAGGCCCTGTTGATGTGGATTACACCAAATACGGTTACGGCAAGAAACCTGATCGATAACAAACAATATGGGTATGATCAGATTATGGATTTTTTCCCCTTTCTAAAAATAATGGAGCCAAGCGATATTACAGAATTTTTATGGGGTGTGGAGCCGGACTACAAAGAGAAATTCAANTCCGTGGACCCCTCCATAACACAGCATATCGTTTTGGAATTTTCCAGTGAAAAAATGGGGGAGGAACCCCGGGCCCTGGTCGCTGCTAAATTCCAGGATAAGGAGTCAAATCAAACGGTAAGAGTGAAAATCAGGAACAGGAACAGGAATACAGATCATGTCAATNTGAAAAAAGTATGGAAACTGTTACAATACTGATATGAATGTTTCTATCATTATTCCAGTCTTTAATGAAAGAGATTCTTTACCTGACCTTGTACATGAACTGGAACAAAATCTTAAATCCTATGAGGCCTGGGAGGTTCTGTTTATTGATGATGGGTCTTCTGACGGCTCAACGGAGTGGATTACCGTTCTGTGCAATGAAAATCCCAAATTCAAGTTAATTCAATTCCATCGGAATTACGGCAAATCTGCAGCCCTGAGCGAAGGATTCAAAACTGCTACAGGCGATTTTATTATTACCATGGATGCGGACCTTCAGGATGATCCGGCGGAAATAGGAAACCTGATCGCTAAACTTAAAGAAGGTTGGGACCTGGTCTCAGGCTGGAAGAAAACACGGCTGGACCCCCTAAATAAACGGCTGCCATCCAAATTATTTAATGTTGTCACTCGACTTATGACCGGCGTAAAGATCCATGATTTCAACTGCGGACTGAAAGGGTACCGGAAATCCGTCGTGAAATCCATTGATGTGTATGGTGGACGNCACCGGTATATNCCTGCACTGGCAGGNCAGAGAAAATTCAAAGTGACAGAAATTGTAGTGAATCACCGGGCCCGCCAATTTGGTGAAACAAAATATGGCGGCTCCAGGATGTTTCATGGATTCTTTGACCTGATTACACTCCTGTTCCTGAATCGATATACACAGCAGCCCCTACACCTGTTCGGCTCGTTTGGGATCGGATTCTTNAATATGGGGCTCATTGTTGAGAGTTTTGTTCTGTATTATAAATATGTACTGGGGGAACCTTTTTCAAAGCATATGGCACTCCTCATGTTTGGTGTCATGCTGATCGTGATCGGCATACAATTCTTTTCTATCGGTCTGCTGGGGGAGCTCATGGCACGGTCTACCCAGGGGCAGGAGAACCGGGTAAAGAAAATTCATTCCCAGGACACGCACCATGGCCTGTCTTGACATCAAGTATTGATTTGCTTCTGATTCCCTAGGGCATTTCAGGGTCACCATGTCTCTTTTTGAAAAAACAATTAAAGTTATNCTGGGCAAAGACCTGGATTTCCAAGTGGGGTTTATTGTGTGCGGAACTCAAAAGGGAGGCACGTCAGCACTGGATCATTATTTGAGGCTCCATCCTGAAATCTGCATGGCAAATAAAAAGGAAGTTCATTTTTTTGACAAGGATACCCATTTTAACCGGGATGAACCTGACTACTCGAGATACCACGTGCATTTCGACCCTAAGGAATTTCACACCATCATTGGAGAAGCTACGCCCATTTATATGTATTGGGATCAGGCCATGGAACGGATCCACAGCTATAATCCGGATGTGAAACTGATCGCTGTGTTGCGAAATCCTGTTAAACGGGCCTTTTCGCACTGGAATATGGAACGGGACAGGAATCGGGAAAGCAGGGCATTCTGGGATGCGATACTGGAAGAACAGACCCAGTTTAATAATCCGGATCGTGAGCAGCATCGAACTTTTTCATATCTTGAAAGGGGACTTTATGTTAAGCAGATCAAACAGATCCATGCCTATTTTCATAAGAGTCAGTTTCTCCTGATCCGAAATGAATCGTTGCGTAACAATCCAAATACGACCCTGGCAGAGGTTACAGAATTTCTGTCTGTTCCTTCTTTTGAACCGGTGGAGCAAACAGATGTGCATTCCCGTGCCTATACCAGCGAATTGAGNCAGGAGGAATTGAATTTTCTTAACTCTTTTTACTCGGATGAAATCCAGGACTTGGAAGACCTACTAGGTTGGGATCTAACCGATTGGAAAGCCTGAGATGGGGACCGATCTCTCTATCAGCATTATTACNCCCTCATTTAACAGGGCGNATGAATTGGGCCATTTNTTCCAATCCCTTGAAAANCAGTCCACTGATCCAGCGAGTTTTGAATCNATTATTTCTGATGATGGTTCAACGGATGGAACGGAAGCGCTGGTGAAAGCATGGCAGCAGAAGGCACATTTTAAAATAAAATACATTACNCAGNCGAACCAGGGACCGGGTGCGGCCCGAAACCACGGGCTTATAAACAGTGAGGGTGACCTGATCCTTTTTATTGATTCGGACTGCGAGGCCCATCCGGACTGGATCAAAACCATCCTTGAAGAATACCGCAGTGCTGAATTTGATGCCTGTGGCGGCCCGGATGGTGCAAAAGAGGATTTCACAGTTTTNCAGAAGGCCATAGATTACTCCATGACATCTTTTTTTACCACAGGCGGTATGCGGGGCCACAGCGATAAAATGATGGCTAAATTTTATCCACGGACCCATAATATGGGGATTACCCGCAGGGTGTACGAGGCAGTGGGCGGCTTTGGNGACCTGCGCCATGGTCANGATATTGAATTCAGCAACCGTATTCGTAAATCAGGCGCTGAGGTCAGGTTTATCAAAGATGCTGTGGTGTATCACCGCCGCCGAACCTCCCTGAGGCAATTCTTTAAACAGGTGTTTAACTGGGGTGTGGCCAGGATCAACCTGGGGAAAATTGATTCAGCCATGCTGGAACCCATTCATTTTTTACCTACCCTGGCTTCCCTATCTGCTTTGCTGGTTTTGAGTGGGGCCTTATACTTGGGATTTCCGGTTATACAGGTGTTTATGCTTTTTTTTATTCCATTGTGTCTGCTTTCCCTGTGGGGCTCAGTCAAAAAAAGGGATATTCGGGTATTTCCTTACCTGCTGATTGTGATCCCGGCCCAGATTCTGGGCTATGGTGTTGGGTTTTTCCAGGCCTTTATCAGACGCTATATTTTTAACCAGGCCGAATCCATCGGCTTTAAAAAGAATTATTATAAGTGATTACCATTATACTGGGNATGCACCGCAGTGGAACATCCACAGTGGCCGGTGTATTGCACCTGAATAAAATAATCATGGGCACCTACCAGAATTTCTGGCCCCGTCCACTGACCCAAAATCCGAAAGGGTTTTATGAGAATTATGATTTTCGAAAGATCAATGATGAACTGCTGAATAAGGCGGGATATGATGTAAAAACGTATGAACCGCAGATTCCTTATTCGGAACTGACCGATAGAATGTATACAAAAATGAAAAAACTGGTTCGCACCTGCCACGACCAGTATCCCGACTGGGGCTGGAAGGATCCCCGGACCTGCCTGACCGTAGATCAGTGGGCCAGTGTAATTCGTGACCTAAATCTGCAAAATGACCTGAAGATCATTTTTGTTACCCGAAAAGCAATTTCTGTAGCCCGGTCCTTAAATAAACGGAATGAATTACCCCTTAAGCAGGGCATGGACCTTTGGAAAACCTATACAGAGCGGGCTCTGGAATTCTGNCAGGACTCAGCCCTGCCCACCTTTTACTGCTCCTTTGAAGGACTTCTGAACGATCCTGTCTCTATCTGCAATTCCCTCTTTGATTTTNTGGACAGGGCATTGGATCCATCCATTGTAGATCAGTTTATTGACCGGGGAATCAGCACCAGCGGATCCGGAGAAGAATTGGACTATCCNGGTCCCATCGCTGAACTGGAAACAAAGATCAATTCCCTACTAAGGGATTGATATGGGTCTGGAAGAAGAAAAAAAGATTACGGTTTTATCCGTCAGTTATTTTTCTGCTTTCCATTTGAACCGTCTGTTTAACAACCTGANAGCCAAGGCAGATAATCCTGAAACACTTCAATTCCTGGTGGTGGATAATACCAATGGTGAAGATAGTGATTTACACAGTTATTTTGTTCCAGGTCTTGATATCCAGTTTATTTCAAACAGTGGAAAAGGATACCAACGCTCTGTGTCCCACGCTGGNGCACTGGATATTGGACTAAAGAAATCAGAGACTGAGTTTATCCTTATTGTTGACCCGGATGTCCATGTCTTTAAAGCGGGGTGGGATACCTTCTGCCTTAACCGGATAGCGGAAAATGACTCCTTGGTCATAGGTGCTCCATATCCTGCCTGGAAACTTGGGAAAGTGCATGATTATCCCAGTGTGGTTTTTATGTTTTTTCAGACAAAACAGGTTCAGGCGTTTGAGAAATCCTTTTATCCATTCCCGCCATTCTTAAAACGGATCTGGAACAGTCTCATGCGCAAGATTACGCGACTGGGAATCCTGACCAGCAAGTCAAAGCTGGATAAAAGTGAACGATTACGGTCCATTACAGGCTGGTTAGAGAGGGCGACAGGTATCACCAGTCCTGATACCGGTAAAGCAATTATTGAGACCTTTCGTTCAAAAGGATTTACTGCTGTAAACTTTGATGCACCCTACAGTGGGGACCTGTTGAGGTCAGGCCAGAAGGTTCAGGCAGACCTGGCGAAGGATTTCGAACTATTTGTATTCGAGGGTGAACCGATCATGACCCACATGTACGGGTCCGGCGTTTTTCACTGGAAAACAGAAAAAGGATCGGACCTGGATCACTGGCAGGAGCTTATTACAGGAATTGAAAAATATCTGCGATGAAACTAGTATTAAAGAATAGAACCGAATTGGCTATTCTTGTGGCNGTACCCATGGTCTTTCTTTACCGGATGATNTTCTTCGGAGAAATCGTGACCACCAATGACGAATTGGAGCGCCATCCCATCAATGCATGGCGGGANGGTTATGTCTCCCAGAATGACCAGATTCCCCAATGGTTTCCCAATCTATTTTCCGGTATGCCCTCTTANGGCGGATTTATCTATACAAACGGNGATCCAACGAAATTATTACGAAACCAGGTTCTTTATAACCCNGGGTTAAAGATCTGGTTNTATTTGGCNCTTTCCGGCGTTGGCATGTTCGTCCTGTTNAGGCTGATCGGCATCAGCAGGAATTCGGCACTCTTCGGAAGCCTGATCTCTGCACTTACACCCTATACCTTTGGCCTGATCAATGCGGGTCACCTGAATAAGATCTTTGCCATGGCCTATATTCCCTGGGTACTGGCGGCCGCATTCAACTGCATAGGCAAAGTGAACCTGAGATCAATCCTTTTCCTGGCTCTTGCCACGGCNCTGCAGCTNTGGGCAAACCATCCCCAGGTGGCCTATTACACCTGGATGGTGATCGGATTCTACTATGTCTGGGATGTTGGAACTTCTATCCGGGAAAAGACCTTTTCAGTTCAGACATGCAGTTTCCCGCTGGGCGGTATCCTGGCAGGGCTGGTCCTGGCACTATTCATGGTATCGGATCCTTATGTGGATATTTATAAATTTCAAAAGCATTCCAACCGGGGTGCCAAATCTGTACTGGATCAATCAGGCCAGACGCGATCAGGCACAGACTGGAATTATGCCACACAGTGGTCATTCCACCCTAAGGAGACCCTTTCATTTATTTATCCCTATCATTATGGATTACAGAATTCCCAGGATCTGAAACGGGGAGCTTATTGGGGATTTATGCCTTTCACCCAGTCCACTCATTACCTGGGGCTGGTGGCCATCATCTTTGCCATATTGGGGGCACTGCTGAAAACCCCGGANAAAGTNGATATGGTTTTCTGGGTTACAACCGCCNTGGCCCTTATAACAGGGTTTGGATCTTTTTTCCCCATATTATACAAACCTTTTTTCTCCATTTTGCCCTTTTTCTCAAAATTCAGGATTCCATCCATGATCTATGTGTTGTTGGCAATTACCCTGCCCCTGCTGGGAGCCAGGGGTCTGGATGTGTTTATGGAAAAGCTGGAAGAAAAGGAAACATTCAAAAAAGCCCTGTACGTGGCAGGAGGTATTGCGGCTGTCACTATAGTGTTGTTCCTGATTGGTGAATCTTTTTTCAGTTTCAGTGGAGCAAAAGACGGACGGTATAATCCAGGAACTCTTACTAAGCTTCATAGTGTCAGGATAGACCTGTTTCATAAAGGGTTATTGCTGGCACTGGGCCTGAGTCTGGGGATTCTCGGATTGATCTGGGGTCTGATCCAGAAGAAGATCAATAAAGCGGTGTTTATAAATCTTCTCCTTTCAATGGCTGTGTTGGACCTTTGGATCGTCAATTCAGAATTCATGAATGTAAAACCGGACAGGAATATGGATATGCTGTTCAGGAAAAACGCAGCCATAGAAACCATTGAAAATGATCCAGGGTATTTCCGTGTATTTCCAGCGGACGAATTGGGATCCAACCGATACAGTTACTGGAATATTGAAAGTGTTGGGGGATACCGTCCCATCAAGCTGAGGAATTACCAGGACCTGATGGATGCCAAAGGATTGAGTCGCCCCCCGGTGCTGGATATGCTGAATGTCAAATATGTGCTGACCCGTAAAAAGATCAATAATCCTGACTTTGTTCCAGTCCAGAACACACCGGGCCTCTATGAAAATAAGAATGTTCTTCCAAAATCCTGGATCGTGGGGAATATTAAATCTGTTGATACCCAGCGGGAGTCCCTTATGGAAACATTGCTGTCCGGGTTTGATCCATCTACCACTGCCGTTGCAGTCGGTTACGATGGAGTTGCTCTGCCTGTGGATGTTTCGGGGCAGGTCATGGTGAAATCCAGGACTGAGAACAGGATTGAACTTATATCCAGTTCAAAAACAGGCGGGCTTCTGGTTCTGTCGGAGATCTATTACGAACCGGGGTGGAAAGCAATTGTGAACGGTGAAGAAACGCCCATTTACCAGACCAACCATATTCTCAGGTCCGTCTCAGTTCCAGCAGGTAACGTTGATGTTATATTTGAATACGATACGGGCAGCTGGCAGAAAATACGGATCCTTTCCCGGGTTTCTTTTTTCTCAGTATTGATCCTCCTTGGAACTCTGTTCTGGAAGGATAAAAATACAGGTCCTACCAAATCATGAACCTCTACCGTTATACAGGGAATATAAAAGCAGGCTTGTTCATTATGGGGATCGGGCTGGTGATCGGACTTTTAGCCTATACCCAGACCCTGGTGAATGAGCTCCGCAGGGATAATCGTGAAATCGTCCGGCTTTACGCAGGGCTGATCGCCAATGTTGTCCAGGATGATAACGATGCAAGTCTTGATTTTGTTTTTGAAAATATAATCCAAAAAGTGAAGTTCCCCCTGATCCAGACCGATACGGAACACAAACCGCAAATGTGGAAGAACCTGCCGGCATCTGTCCAAACAGATAAAGAGCGGATCAAGTTCATGCATACATCGGATCAATACAATGAACCAATTCCATTGGTATACAAAGATGCTTCTGTGGGCGAGATTACCTTCGGGTTTCTCCATTACGGGGATTCATCCATCGTCCAGAAATTGCAGGTCTGGACCTATATTGAAATCCTGGCTATTGCTGTCTTCATTTTTTTGGGATTTTCCGGATTCAGTTTTATTCGAAATAATGAAAAACGTCATATCTGGGTAGGTATGGCACGGGAAACGGCTCACCAGCTGGGAACTCCCGTTTCAGCCCTGATGGGCTGGGTGGACTGGATGAAAGAACATCCTGAAAAAACTGAGGAAATAATTCCGGAAATGGAAGCAGACCTGCAGCGGCTGGAACAGATTGGGAGGCGGTTCAGTAAAATGGGNTCCAAATCAGATTTTGAAGAATTTGACCTGTCTGAGAGGGTCGAGCGTATTGTNAATTATTTAACCCGGCGGCTGCCGTCCCTNGGCAAAAAAGTAGAACTGGTGAATGATATTCAGNCNGGGATCACGGTGACAGCCAATGGATCGCTTTTNGCCTGGTCNATTGAGAATATTATCCGTAATGGTATCGATGCTATCGAACGGGATGATGGTAAAGTAACTGTGTCTCTTAGAGAAGAATCAGACGGTATTAANATTAGGATNCATGATAATGGAAAAGGAATTCCAAAAAAGGACTGGCGNAATATTTTTCGCCCGGGTTTCAGCACCAAGCAGGCGGGCTGGGGCCTGGGTTTATCCTTGTCCAGCCGGATCGTAGAAGAGATCCATGATGGCCGGCTGCAGGTCATCGATTCATCNCAGCAGGGCGGAACAACCCTGGAGATCAGTCTTTAATATGGAGCCCATCATCGGTAATTTTCCGGCCAATTAATTAGGGAATAATAGTGGATATTTTATATGGACAAGTAGAAATGGGGGGAGGCGGAATTGCTGCATTTCTGCCCTTCATCCTGATCATGATTATCATTTATTTTCTTATGATCCGTCCCCAGACCAAACGCCAGAAAGAAAAAGAAGCCATGCGGGAGGGAATAAAAAAAGGCGATAAAGTCATTACCATGGGCGGTATCTATGGGACCATTCAGGGATTCAAGGAAAAGGGACGCCAGGCTGTTATCAAGNTAGACAATAATACAAATATTACCATCAACAGGACCGCTATTGNAGGACTTGCCGGTAAAGTCAAAGACGAAGAACTGGAGCAGGCCTGATGGCTGTATTGGACATTGTCCATTACGGGGANCCAATACTTAGGAAACCATGCANCCCGGTAATCGATTTTTACCAAATGGATGCTCTTTTAGAAGATATGTTCGATTCCATGTATGAAGCGGAAGGGATTGGNCTGGCTGCGAACCAGGTCGGGCTGGATATGAACCTGTTTATTATCGATATCACTCACACCGAGGAAACAGAGGAAGTCCACGTATTCATCAACAGTAAAATTGTTGCTAGCCATGGAGATGAANGGGTGTTCCTGGAAGGATGCCTTTCCCTTCCGGGCATTTCACTGGATGTGGCCCGGCCAGGGAAGGTGATCTTAAAATACCAGACCCCGGATGAACAGTGGCATGAAAATGAATTTGAAGGGCTGCTGGCCAGGGCGATTCAGCACGAAGTGGATCATTTAAACGGTGTTTTTATCGTGGACCGGGTGGGAGAAGTTGAACGGATCCAATACCAGGCAGAGTTAAAAGCACTGGAAAAAAACTCCAAGAAGTTCATGAAATCCCGATCGGGCAAAAAGGGGTTTGTCCTTTAATTTCCATCGTTTAAACCATTTGGGGCAGTCCTGATGCGCACCGTCTTTATGGGGAACCCTGAATTTGCCATTCCAACCTTAAAAGCACTGCAGCACTCCAACCATGACCTGGTCGCTGTAGTATCCAACCCGCCTANGCCTATGGGACGGGGACGGGCCTTAAGGTCAACTGCTGTGGGGCAGTTTGCCAGGGATCAGGGGTTTCCTTTGATCGAACCTCGATCCCTACGGTCGCAGGATCTGAATAAACAGTTAACCGCTTTAACCCCGGATCTATTTGTTGTGGTCGCTTTTAAAATATTACCCAAATCATTGATCGACCTACCCAGGTTTGGAGCGCTAAACCTCCATGCATCCCTGCTGCCACAATACCGCGGCGCGGGGCCGATTCAATGGGCCCTGATGAACGGGGATAGAACTACGGGTGTTACCGTATTCCAGATCACTCCAGATGTGGACACAGGTGACATTCTGTTGCAGCAGGAAATAGCAATTGCGGCAGATGATACGATGTGGACTTTGGGCATGCGCCTGTGTGAAGCAGGAGCAGGACTGGTCATTGAGGCAATGGACGCCTTGGAGACAGGGTCCATTTCAGGAAGACCACAGGATCCTGCATTGGCAACTCCGGCCCCAAAGATCACCAAGGAAATGACCTTGATTGACTGGTCCTGGCCCGCAGAAAAGATCCATAACTGGGTCCGGGGTTTGTCACCGTTTCCAGGGATGGTTACAACCTTAGAAGGAAAGCAGTTTCGAATCTTTAAAACAGCTGTGCTTGATCGGCAGGGAACTAAACCGGGAACCATTGTTGAATTCGACAATGGGTCTCTAGTCATTGCAACGGGAGATGGCCTTTTATCCCTACTAGAGGTCCAGATCGAAGGGAAAAAGAAAATGTCTGCGGCCGATTTTCTTCGAGGGGCAACTCTAAAGGCCGGCGATAGACTGGGCTTATGAAACAGGATGCCCGGTTCTTAGCGGTCACCATTTTGAACCGATTTGAGAATAAACATGAACAGCTGGGTCTGATCCGCAACCAGGTGTTTTCCCAGTTTAAACCAGAACCATTATCCAAATCCCGGGCCACGGTACTCGCCAATGAAACGGTTCGGCTGAAAGGCAGACTGGATTTGATGATAGAATTCATTTCAGGGAAATCCCTGAAGCGGCTGGATCGATCCCTTCGTTCCATTTTACAGGTCGGGTTTTATGAAATCCTGTTTGATGAATCTGTGCCGGACTATGCTGCGGTAGATTCGGCTGTGAACCTGACCAAGGGTATATTAAACCGCAAGGCATCGGGCCTCACCAATGCCGTTTTGAGAAATTTGATCCGAAAAAAGGACACCGATACAAACTGGGATGGACCATTACGTGAACAGAGCGGGTGGCACTCCCTGCCCGACTGGATCCAGGCCCGGTGGATAGATCAATTGGGGAAAAAGGGTTTTCTGGATCTAACAAAAAGGATCAACCAGGCGCCCGTACTCTTTGTCCGTGTGCACAGCAATACCTATACCATGGATGACATCATATGTTTGTTAAGCGGGTCTGATATTGGCTCGGAACGGTTTTCAGAATCCTTCTTAACCATTCACTCAGGCGCAGGGCAGGTACTTGAAACAGGTTTATTTCAAACAGGACACATCTCCATCCAGGATCCCGCATCCGGCGCTGTAGCAGACTGTATGGAAGTAAAGGCGGGACAGACCGTACTGGATGTCTGTGCGGCACCGGGAACGAAATCTCTGTATATTGCTGGATTGGTGGGTGAAGAAGGGCAGGTCCTGGCATCTGACCTGTCCCCTGAAAGGGTAAACCGCGGTAGGAAGGACTTGAACAGACACGGGTTAAAAAATATTCGTTGGTCCGTTAAAGATGCTTTAAAAGATGAATATCCTGATGCGGACAGGATCTTGATCGATGCTCCCTGTACNGGAACCGGTGTAATGTGCAGGAAACCGGACATACGCTGGAGGCGGAAGCCCGGGGACATTCTGGAACTATCNACCCTGCAGCTCAGGNTCCTTTGCCACGTATCACAGTTCCTGAAACCGNNTGGAACCCTNGTCTATGCAACNTGTTCAATAGAGCCGGAAGAAAATTGGGACGTGGTTGAACAGTTCCTTAAGTTAAATGCTGATTTTATAGTGCAGGACGTACCATCTANCATACCGGGAGACTGGGTGGATGAAAGGGGCTGCCTCTATACCCTGCCTCACCTCCATGGAGTGGATGGCATGTTTGCTGCAAAACTCAAACGGTCATGATTAAAAAATCTGCCTTATATATTGCAACCTTTTCAGGATTAACCCTGGCTGTGATCCTGTTATTTGACGCAGTGGTGATGCCTGCCTACGTGCGGATGGAAGCGGGCCGTTACATGGTGAATGTTACGGACAAGAAACTGGAGTACGCAGAGCGGGTTTTAAAGTCTGAAGGGTATCGGAGCCTCGTATCCGACACCTTATTTTCTGCTTCCTACGAAGCAGGGACCATCGTGGATCAGTATCCTGCGCCCAATACCCGGGTAAAAGAGGGCAGAACGGTACGGCTTAAAATTGCACACCCGGAGAAAATGGTTACCATCCCTGACCTCATCGGCAGNTCCTTGAGAAGTGCTGAACTGGCTTTGAACCAGTCGGGCCTGGAAGTGGATACGGTCTATAAGGAATACAACTCAGACGTGCCATCCGGGAATGTGACCTGGCAATATCCAAAAGGCGGTGATATGCTCAAAAAAGGTATGGGGATCCATTTAACCATCAGNCTGGGTGTGCCGCCCAATTTTTTCCAGGTTCCGAATCTGTTTGGATTAAGTAAGAAAAANGCCGTGGCCGACCTTGAAAGAGCTGGATTTAAACTGGGTAAAATATTTTATCGCCAGAATGAAGACCTGATCCCCTATACAGTNCTGGANCAGTCCATTGCTGCCGAAACTGTCCTGGAAAAGCCATCATCCATCAATCTGACCGTCAGCGTACTGGATATGCAGGATATTTTTAACCAGATGATCGATAAGTGAACAAAATCCCTTCCAACGAGATCGCCCGTAAGGTTTTACACATAGGTTCATCTGTTATTCCCTTAAGCTATCTGTGGTTCATACAGGATCGGGAAATTATGGTGCTGCTGCTTGGTTTATTAAGCCTGACAGCTGTCTGTATTGAATTTGCCAGGGGCAAAGTTAAGTTTGTTGATGCGCTGTTCAGTTCCTGGTTAGGCATGATGCTCCGGGACAGCGAAACAGGTGGGAAGTTTAACGGTGCTACCTGGTTTCTTTTTGGCGGAACCATTACAGTATTCTTCTTTGCCATGCCGGTGGCTGTGCCCGCATTATTATTCCTTACCGTTGGAGATACCTTTGCTGCTATTGGCGGCAAACTCTATCCAGCAGGAAAGATTGGCAACAAAACTTTATCCGGTACGGCTACCGGCATCGTCACNTCCTTTGGTGCTGCATACCTGGTCAACCAAACACTGCCCCTGGAAGTCATTATTCTTGGTGCTGTTGCAGCCATGGGTGTTGAACTGTTGCCCGTACCCTTGAATGATAATTTAACCATTCCTGTTTTTTCAGGGACTGTGATGATGGCAAGCCAGGGGCTTCTATGACGTTTTTNACCCCATCGGTCCTCTGGTTCCTGGGTGCTGTAAGTATTCCCATTCTGATCCATTTATTGAGCCGTCTGCGGATCAATAAGGTAGAATTCAGCACAGTCCGGTTTATCAAGCAACTGGAAACCAGTTCCATCCGGAAAGTTCAGATCCAGAAAATACTNCTGNTGCTGTTGAGGGTCCTGGNNNTTGCTTCCCTGGTCATGATGATGGCCCAGCCCGTGACCCAGGGCTTTATGCCTGGGTGGCTGGCAGCGGAGCAGGACGCCCGGCTGGTTATAATCATTGATAATTCTGCAAGTATGACCGTCAAGGATGGAGAAAAAACCTTCCTGGACCGTTCAAAAAATGAGACCATGGCCCTGGTGCCCTTATTTAAGGATGAAACCCGGATCACCGTGGCCCAGACCTGTCCGCCAAAAGTGGTCTTTACAGGACGATCCAATGATCCGGGATTGAGGACATCTGTCAAGTCCATTGAACCTACCGCGTCTTATGACAATATCTGGCAGAATATAAATGGATTGCTCCGGGATAAAACAATTATAGAACCCATTAAAGAATGTGTGATTTTCAGCGATTGGATGCATGTGCCTGATTCTTCATTTAGTTCCGGCATCGGAAACCTGGATGACTGGAAATTTTATTTTATCCAGCCCGGCCCCGTTTATGATAACCTGGCTGTCAAAAATGTGTCATCCATAAACCGGATCAAGACCCTGAACCAGCTGGTGAAACTGGATACCCGGATCCAGAATGCAGGAACACTGCAAAAGCCGAATGTGCCCCTGGAACTGCTGTTTAACAATCAGCGGGTGGGACAGGTTGTTTCAGAGTTTGACCCGGGGAAAGAAAAAGGATTCCTGTTCCAAGCCTACCCGGCCGAGGTGGGAATTGTTGAGGGCAGGATTATNCTGCCCAAAGATGACTATGAACTGGACAACGCCTGGTATGTTTCCATGCCAATNATGGAACAGATACGGTGCGGGATCATTGGAGCCACTGCTGAAGATATAACCATCCTGGAGATGATCCTGAGNGCCATTGACCCGGAGAACCANTTTTTAACCATCGAATCCAGGATCCAGCCCGGGCTGAACCGCCTGTTTTTGGATGATATAGATGTAGCCGTTATCCACAACCCACAGGGAATGACGGAAGACGGGGTGAAAGATTTAAACACATTTCTTAAGGAAGGGGGTGGAGTTGTCTGGTTCCAGGGAGATCCGGAGGGCAGGGAATTTCACCNGGACCTGTTCAAAAAAACAGGCTTTCCAAACCCTGAAACCCTGGTTAATGCGGGTCAGGGATTTTTTTCCACCCGGATTGCCGGCGAGCATTCAGACCTGCTGCAGAATATCCAGGTCAGGAATATTGAAAAGGAACTCCCTGAGATCTTTACCTATGTTAAAACCAGTCTGGAATTGAANCATGAAACGCACTGGGCGCTGAACAACGGTGACCCCCTGCTGCTGGAATTTTCAAAAGGGNGNGGAACGGTTTTCTATTTTTCGACACTGCTGGATCTGCGCTGGAACGATCTTCCGGTCCGGGGCATGGTTGTGCCCCTCATGTACCGGCTGATGGTCCTGACCGGTACGGATGAGATCAATACGGCAGCGGTTCTGATCAATGAACCNAAATGGATCCCTGTGGAAGAAAGTAAGCTCAGGAATAAATGGGAAGTGGTATCGCCATCAGGGAAGACAGAAATGATTGTGCCGGAGTATGACCGGGAAGGGATCACTATTTCGGTCACGGATGAACTGGGTATTTACCAGGTGTATTCGAATGGGGAGTTTTTTACATCCTTTCCAACGCGGCTTCATTACCAGGAGTATATCCAGCCCCGTATCGGGCAAAAGGATATTGAATCTATCCTGCCNAAAAATCAGACCCGCTGGCTTACGATCCAGGATAAGTTTGCCGCNNCTTTTTCAGAGACCCGGCAGGGTAAATCGCTCTGGAAACTATTCCTGCTGGCGGCCATGATCTTCCTGTTGGCAGAAACAATTATTGGNAGGCCTGAACCNGTGAAAATGAAACCAGAGGACGGATGATCGAGCGGAAAGCGGTCGAGCAGGAAAAAGCNCTGCTGGTAGGGGTCATTCAACCGGGGATGACCGCAGCANTGATCCANGAGCANCTCGATGAATTGGAACTCCTGGCGAACACAGCCGGTGCGGAAGTCATGGGNCGGGTCACCCAGGCCGTATCCAGGATCAACCCGGCAACCTTTATCGGTAAAGGTAAGGCCAAACAGCTGATCAACCAGGCCACGGAACTCGGTGTTAAACTTATCCTTTTTGACGATGAANTGAGCCCGGCCCAGATCAAGAATTACCACCAGCAGTCGGAANATACAAAAGTACTGGACCGCAGCGGNCTGATCCTGGATATTTTTCAAAAACATGCCCGCACCAAAGAAGCCACAACCCAGGTGNACCTGGCTTACCTGGAATATTTATTGCCCCGGCTCACCCGGCAGTGGACCCACCTGGAACGGCAGATGGGCGGCATCGGGACCCGTGCNGGGATGGGNGAGNCCCAGATCGAAGTGGATCGCCGCCTGGTTCGGACCCGGATCACACGGTTAAAAAAGGATCTTTCCCGGATTGAAAAAGAACGAAAGACACAGAGCCTGCGCCGTAGGTCTGAATTTCGGGTGTCCCTGGTGGGCTATACCAACGCNGGAAAATCCACCCTGTTCAAAGCATTGACGGGTACGGATGTCTTTATCCAGGACCAGTTATTTGCCACGCTGGATACAACTGTCCGNCAGCTGAATCTTGATCCGTCCCATCCAATCC
Organism: Fidelibacterota bacterium; assembly: GCA_002717915.1. Classification (GTDB taxonomy): domain Bacteria; phylum Fidelibacterota; class Marinisomatia; order Marinisomatales; family UBA1611. Next base: position 33,808 of record PBCV01000006.1, read on the forward strand.
TGCTNAGTGATACGGTGGGCTTTATCCGTAAACTGCCCCATAACCTGGTGGCTTCATTCAAAAGTACTTTAAAGGAAGTTCTGGAAGCAGACCTGATCCTGATGGTGCTTGATATGTCGTCACCCCAGGTCAAGGACCATGTGAAGACCATTGAAGACGTGTTAAAGGAATTGGGAGCTGATGGTATCCCCGCTCTTCATGTATTAAATAAAGTTGACCTTATCTCAGANGGGAATATGATTGAAAAACTGCAGCGGGCTTTTCCCGGATCCGTCACCATCTCTGCTCGCCGTCACTTAAGATTATCTGAATTGAAATCCGGGATCCTTGAAAAAATGGAAGAGAATTACCAGACCGTGGACCTGGAGTTTCCCTATGAACAGGGTAAAACCATTGCCCAGGCCCAGGAAGGCGTTCAAGTGCTGGAACGGACGTATGAAGAGAATGGTGTAAAGCTAAAAATAAGGGGGAGCCGCTCCAGGATCAGTCAGATCCTGGCAGGGGTCAATTAAAAGAACGGGTAGATTGTTTTTTTGGGATCATTCTTTGTTTAATGAATGAAGGGAGCCTCTCAAATACAGCAAACTTCCTTGATCCGCTTACAGCGAAAAGGCCTGTTTTTTGAACCTGAAGTACAGCACCCATTTATTGAGCATAGATCCAAAAAATTCAAAACCTACCCGTTAAACTTTCAA
>PBCV01000007.1 GCA_002717915.1 Fidelibacterota bacterium
GGCTAAGGCACCATCCGCATCCATAATGTTGTTGTAAGATAGTTTTTTCCCTTGATGAATTATTGCATTTAGAATATTTGCCTCATTATTGCCAGGGATCTTATAGGATGCGGATGACTGGTGCGGATTCTCCCCATAACGCATTTCAGAATGTTTTTGAAATGTGATGGAAAAGTTTTCTGATAATTTTTCATCCTTTAAATAATTATGGATTAGAGTGTCATACTGGGCCGTGTGCCCAAAGGCTTTAGATGATAGCAGGTTTCGCGTATCAAAGGAAACTTCACCATGTGTATTTAATTCATTGGTGATGATGGTATAATCATCAGGGTCCACAACTACAGCAACCCAGCCCACATTCTTTGCTCCTGATCGGATCATGGTTGGTCCACCAATGTCCACATTCTCTAAAGCCAATGCATCGGTGCAGTCTTCCTGGGAAATCGTTTCAGAAAAGGGATACAGATTGCAGACTACCAGATCGATCCATTTAATATCATTATTCTCAGCATCATTGGCGTGCTGATTGCGAAGACCTAGAATGCCGCCCCCAATCATGGGGTTAATAGTCTTGACTCGCCCGTCCATTATTTCTGGAAAATTGGTATAGTCACTCACGTCCATGACTGGAAGATTCGATTTTCTGAGGGCTTCGGAAGTTCCTCCGGTAGATAAAATCTCTACACCGTATTCAGTTAAAGTTTGAGCAAACTCAATAATATTTGTTTTATCAAAAACAGATATAAGTGCTCGATTTATATTGATAGGGTTTTTATTTAGCGCTGGGTTATTGATCATATTTTTCAATTACCGCAAGGCTTAAGCGGCTTTTACAAATAGTATTTTTTTGTTCATCTGTTATATCAATCTCCCAGACCTGGATTTTTCTGCCAACTCGGATAGCAGTAGCCCTGCCGAATACCCAGCCATCTGCAACGGCTTTTAGATGGCTGGCATTGATCTCGATCCCAACTACAGCATGCGTATTCAGATCAATCTGCATTCCAGCACCCATACTGCCAAGTGTTTCGGCCAGGGCAACGCTTGCCCCGCCGTGTAGCAGACCGAATGGCTGCTTGGTTCTGTGATCTACAGGCATTTTTCCACAGATATACCGATCTCCAAAATCAGTCACCTCAATACCCAGAGCTTCAACCATGGTTGAAGCAGAGCGACCCTTAAATTTTTCCAGTAAATATTCTTTATCCATTGTGAAAAGCATATTTTGTTTCAAATAATTTGATCGCTTCTAAAAATGCGTTTCCTTCCAGGTCTTGGACTTTAGCTTTTAAGGACTGGGCAGTATCGTTGGGCTTAACATCACATTTTTTTTGTATTAAGATGGGTCCTCCATCTATTTTGTCAGTAACAAAATGGATCGTACACCCGGTTTCTTTATCATTATTCTTCAAGACTTCTTCATGAACATTCATATCTATTCCTCCGCCGTATTTTGGTAAAAGAGAAGGATGTACGTTTAATATCCGATCATGCCATTCTCTGCAAAAAGCATCAGATAATATTCTCATAAATCCAATGAGCAGAACCAAATCCACGTTGTGATTTTTCAGCACCTTTGTCATCTCAGCATCAAACGCTTCCCTTTTTTTTCCTTGATGAGAAATGAATGAGGTGGGCACATTATGATTTTGAGCGCGTTCCAAAATAAACGCATTTTCCCGGTTAGAAAGAACAACAGAGACGGCGGCATTCAATTGTTCAGCCTGAATAGCATCCAATATAGCTTGAAGATCGGTTCCTTTTGTAGAACCTAGAACGCCCAACCTTATCATCGAAGTGAGTTCATGTGATCCATCCGTTCCTGGATCACAGTTGCTGTACCTATGTCTGAGCGATGAAAAAGAGGACCAGACACAGATGATACTTCCTTTTCAGCGATTGCTTCTGCTTCTACAATGGAATCGGCAATTCCTACAACGGCTACAGTTCTGCTGCCTGCCTCTACCAGTTTACCATTCTTCATATCAACAGATGCGTAAAATAATCCATCAGAATTTTCAATGTTGGAAATATTAATGGGTTCACCTTTCACGGGGTTATCAGGGTATCCTTCAGGCACGGCATATTTGCAAACAGTAGCCTTGTTTTGGAACTGAACATCAGCACCATCTAAAGTACCATCAGCCATACGCTCACAGATATCGATAAAATCAGATTTCAAAAGCGAAAGCACATTCATGGCCTCCGGATCACCAAACCGGGCGTTATATTCAATGAGTTTCACTCCGTTTCCCGTAGCCATAAACCCGCCATAGAGTACACCTTTGTAGCCTTCTCCGAACTTATTTTTTAATGCCCTTGCTGTGGCAATATTGATGGTATGTGCTTCCTGAATGTCCGAATCTTTCAAGAAAGGCAGAGAATGATTAGCGTCAGAATAGGTTCCCATTCCGCCGGTATTTGGCCCCCTGTCTCCTTCGTAAGCCCGCTTATGATCCTGAACTGCGGGCATGTGTTTGAGCGTATCACCATCGCAGAAACTCATGAGCGAGAATTCCTGACCAATAAATTTTTCTTCGATTACAAATTCATCGCCTTTATCCACCAATTCCATACAATAAGCCAGTGCCTCATTGTGGGACTGCAAATGATCACCGGCCACCCTGACACCCTTACCCCCGGCAAGGCCGTCATATTTCACCACGTAGTTTTCACCCAGTTCAGCAAGGAATTCAGACACTCCTTCCATAGAATCAAAGGTATGGTAATGGGGCCCGCAGGGAATATTGTATTCTTTTAACAAATCACGGGTGAATGCCTTGGATGTCTCCAGTTGCGCCAGGTCCTTTTTGGGGCCGACCACTTTTATACCCATATCCCACAAGGCGTCCGCCACACCTGCAGCCAAGGGGTTTTCGGGACCAATAATCGCCATGGTAGAAGATGTTTCCCTGGCATATTCCACCACTGCTTTCGGGTCATTTATATTGCCAAGAGCGAGCCTAGAACACAAATCGGCAATACCGGGATTCATATTTGATGCAAAACAATGGATAGCGCTGTCTTTTTGGGAATTATCGATTGCTCTGGCAATTGCATGTTCTCTTGCCCCAGAGCCGATAAGCAGGACATTCATTTTAACTGAGATCTTTCGTTGGTTCTCTGTGCTTCCATATTCTCCATTGTTTTTTCATCTATATTCCCGGTGACGTACCAGCCATCCAGACAAGCCATACAGGGCCTGTCAATATTATGGTCCCCTTTACGGGTGACAGCTTCTTTGAGGTCTTCTAATTCCTGGTACATAAGAATATCCACACCTATGAACTCTTTGATTTCTTCAACAGATTTGTTTGCAGCGGTCAATTCGTCCCTGGTAGGCATATCTACCCCATAATAGCAGGGGTATCGTACCGGTGGACATGCGGAAATAAAAAAGATCTTCTTAGCACCAAACTCTCTTACCATTTTTACAATTTCTCGGCTGGTGTTTCCCCGGACAATACTATCGTCAACAATTAGTACATTTTTATCACGGATTTCGAATTCCTGGGGTACCAGTTTATATCGAACCGATCTTCTGCGTTCTTCATTCCCCGGCATTATAAATGTCCGGCCAATAAAAGGGTTCTTATATAATCCTTCAGAATAACGAACACCCAGCTCATTGGCGAAACTTAATGCTGCGGTGTTCGCTGTAGATGGAGCAGGGATTACTATATCGGGGACGATGTCAGGATAATGTTTTCTCCAGCGACTGGCAAGGTTTTGCCCCATTCGAAGCCGAGCGCGATATACACTAACGTCATTTTGGATACAGTCAGGCCTTGAAAAATAAACATACTCGAAGACACAGGGAGTAAACTGTTTATCTTGGGATACGCGACTGTGCGTTGTTCCGTCTTCTTCGATCCAAATTATTTCACCGGGCTGTACATCTCCGGCTGGCTCGAACCCTAGGGAATAGAACATGGTTGTTTCTGACGCAAAAATATGGTCTGTTGTACCATCATCGTTTTTACGAATTCCCTTCACCAGAGGCCTGATGCCGTGGGGATCTCGAAAAACAAACATCCCTTTCTTCATGATAGTGCCGATCACGGAATAAGCACCCTCCACACGATTATACACCATATCAACCGCATGGCAGATCTGATCAAAAAAGGAGAGCCCATCTGTATTAGAACTGGGATGATCCAGAGCGTGTGCAAAAATGTGTAAAATGACTTCAATATCCACTGATGAATTAATATGGCGGCGGTCCTTTTCTGCTACTTCCTGAGCCAACTCAGTATAGTTCACCAGATTTCCGTTGTGGGCCATAGCAATGCCATAGGGAACATGGGTCAGTACGGGCTGGGCTTCTTCAATGCTGAATCCGCCCACTGTTGGGTAGCGGGTATGGCCGATTCCAACTTTCCCCTGAAGCCGGAGCATGTTGTGTTCATCAAAAATATCACGAATAAGCCCGGTGCCTTTCTTGATATGGAACCGTTCATTATATGTCATTATCCCCGCAGCATCCTGACCCCGGTGCTGGAGATGAATTAAACTGTCATACAATTCTCCTGCAACGGGTTTTTGAGTAGATATAATTCCGACAACACCACACATTAGATCATGTCCACCAATTTGGGCGCCAGGCCGATATAGGAAGCAGGTGTAAGAGTCAGGAGGGTNTCNTTATCATTGTCTGGTATGTTAAGACCGGACACAAATTNAGCCATGATTTCTGCNTTTATGGCTTNTCCACGGGTCAGTGNTTTTANNTGTTCNTAGGCGTNCTGCTGNCCTGCTTTCCNNAGTANAGTTTGTACGGCTTCNGCCACTACTTCCCAATGTGTGTTAAGTTCGGCGGACATTTGCANCTTATTAATTGTGATNCGGCTCANNCCNTTTANAATATTTTGNANNGCNANNTANGAATGNCCNAANGCNACGCCTTGATTCCTTAACGTAGTGGAATCAGTNAGNTCTCGCTGCATCCGTGAAATGGGCAATTTCACNGCNAAATGATTCAGCAGNGAATTAGNNATNCCCAGATTGCCTTCAGCGTTTTCAAACTGGATCGGGTTGATCTTATGGGGCATAGTGGATGAACCGACTTCTCCGATAACTTTTTTCTGTCCTATTATACCGCGACTGATATAGAACCACAGATCTTTACAGAGATCCGTTAGAATTGTATTTACTCTTACCACTTGTTGATAACTTTCGGCGTTGGAATCATGGGACTCAATCTGGGTGGTGAGCAAGTTTGGTTCCAGGCCAAGTNCTTTAATAAATCGAGATGAAAACCGGATCCAATTCACTTTTGGGTAGGCAGACAAATGAGCAGACCACGTACCAGTAGCGCCACTAAATTTNCCCAAAAGTTTATGGGTCTTAAGCTGGTTGATCTGTTGATTCAGCCTACTGCAGAACACAGCCATTTCTTTNCCAAAGGTGGTGGGTGTAGCTGGCTGTCCGTGAGTGAAAGAAAGCATAGGCGCTGCCTTGTNTTTTTTAGCCATTTTTCTGAGTTCTTTAAAAACTAACTGGAGCNTTACAAGATAAATATGTTTTAATCCATGCTGCCACATGAGAGAATAGGCAAGGTTGTTCACATCTTCCGAAGTCAATGCGAAATGGATCCAGGGATGGAGCGATTTTTTAATTTTCCCCCGAATGTAATATTCAATCGCTTTTACATCGTGGTTAGTCGTTGTTTCAATATCTTTTATTTTTTTCGCACCAGCTGAATTGAAATCTTGATACGTCCTGCGCAGGCGAGCTTGTTCATTCTTGGAAAAGACAGGCAAATCCTTGATTTGTTTTTCATAGCTNAGTGCAATAAGATATTCAATTTCTACATACAAACGATAGCGCATCAGTGCTGCTTCAGAAAAATAGGGGNCCAGGTCTTTTACGCTATTACCATAACGACCATCTAGTGGTGAAAGTGCACTCAGTTGATTATACACCAAATATCCGCTTGACTGCCAAGGCGCAATTACCAGGATCAATTACTGTCAGCACCGGTGTGTTACTGGGCATCTGCAGGGTAGAATGTATATTCACTAACATGTCTGCTTTATCAGAAAAGGGTGGACAACCCAGGGTNGGGAATTNTGAATTGGCCGCCACAAACCCGGAAAGGGCATTAGACCGACCGGCGATGGTGANATATACTATATCTTCCCNATCTTTATTAGTTTCCAAGATCTCCAACACNTTCAACGGTTGTTTGTGTGCAGACGCCACATGCTGTTCCCAGGNGATTCCGTAGTCATCAAGTTTATCTGTTATTTTCTTGGCATGTGGCTCATCGGATGTGGACCCCATAATGAGTACTGCTTTCATAAAACATCCTTTAAGTTTTTATTGATTCTTTCCTGTACAGACTTTCCGGACTTGGGAAATGGAAACAGTCCACCGGTTATAGTTTCATATAAATAGATGTAACGACTGGATANTTCCGTTACTAACTCTTCTGGCGCATCAGGCACTATTTCATCATTGTACGGATCACAATTATCTACGAACCAGAGACGTAAGAATTCTTTATCAATATTTTGTGGTTCGTNCCCCATTGCCATTCGCTTATCGTAGGATTCTGCTATCCAATACCGGCTTGAATCAGGGGTATGGATTTCATCAATGAGTACGATGTTGCCATCTGAATCTTTGCCCATTTCATACTTGGTATCCACCAGGATCATCCCGTTTTCTGCCGCTTTTTTCTGTCCAAATNAAAACAATTCCAGGGCCTTCTGACTGCAGTAATCCCAGTTTTCCTGTGTCATCCATCCCTCGCTTACGATCTCAGATGGTGATATGGGTCTGTCGTGGTGTTCTTCCTTGGTGGTCGGGGTGAGCATGTTGGCATCCAGTTTTTGATTTTTTATCAATCCTTCAGGAAGAACATTACCGCAATATTCACGATCTCCTTTATTATAGACGGTCCAGAGTGCAGTACTGGTGCTGCCGGTGATGTAACCCCTGACCACAAATTCAATNGGGAAAACANTACANTTTTTCGCCAATGTTACGTTTGGGTCCGGGACGTCGATCACATGGTTGTTAATAATGCCTTTTGTTTGTTCAAACCACCAGGCGCTTGTAAGATTCAAAACCTGCCCTTTAAAGGGAATGGNAGCAAGCACACGGTCAAAAGCACTCTGACGGTCCGTAGTAATGAGTGCGATTTTGTTCCCTAGAGCATATTGATCCCGAACTTTCCCGGCGCGTTTATCNCCACTGGGCAGCGATGTTTCAGTTAGGGTGTTATTCAGTTCCACCCTGATACGGTCTTTATAATGTTCAGTTGATTCTATAGCATTCATGGGATAAGGGGTTAAATAGTATATGAGTACCTAAAATATCGTTTAAAACAGTATCGAAACTACCGCTGTTTACGGTCACATTCCATATGACACCACGTTTTAAATCAGTAATGCCATCAATTTCGAATCTTTCTTTTAAGGATTCATATTTTGCCCGCCCCAGCATATCCTCTTTTTGACGAACCAGAAAAGATGTGTTCTTTTCGCTGTCTTTGGGTTGGCTGATGAATTCTTTGTTGGAATTATAAAGTTCTCCAGTGGCATCAATTTTTTTCAGGATGGATTCACGGTCACCATCCATGGAAATTTCCCAGTGTGTCTGACGCGCAATGGATACATTGTGCCCCAAATGATCAAGTGCATTNCNCACCGAAGATGCTTCATTNTCGGTAATGATCATATCGATGATCCATTCTGTCGCATTAGAGTTAGCTTTATAATCCGTCATTTCATAGTGGGGACGGTCAAAAGATAAATTATGATCAGAAACAGGATTTTCATTTTCTATAAATTCTTTCATGGATGAAAAAACAACATNNCCNTTTTCTGTCCGTTCCGGGTGNGGCATCATAGCCATNANATTTCCTNCCGGGTTGCAAACNGCCGCTAGGTTGTACATGGAGCCGTTGGGATTGGTAGGAAATTCATCTACAATNTTTCCATTATCATCGCAGTAGCGGTAAACAGTCTGATTATTGCTGATCATTTTTTCAAGCAANNNATNNGGNANNATNAACCNNCCNTCACCNTGNGCTAATGGAATCTTGATCCATTCACCGCTGTTCAAATGTCGGGTAAATGCGCATCGATTGGAAGGAGCAGACATCTTAAGGTTTGCCCACGTATTATAATAGCCAACACCTATTACGTGACCGCCCTGAACCCGTTTATTATCTGTAAGTGCNATGCCCACTCGGNAGTTTTTCAGTCCGGGGACAAGCCCGCTTTCAACCAAGATTTGCGCACCGTTGCAGATACCCAAAACAGGTTTCCCTTTTTCTGCTTCCAAGCGTATCTGTTTCATAATGGGGTCTAAAGCTGCGATAACACCAGCCCTGGAACGGTCTTCATAAGCAAATCCCCCCACGATCACATAACCGTAAAACTCCGATAATTTTTCTGTCGGCTCATTCCATAAAAATTCAATGGGAATTAAACCCACGCGACGACAGGCCATGAGTGTTTCCCGCTCTGTATTGGAACCAGGAAATTGTATAATGGCAATGTGAATCACTAGTCGGCGGTCCTTTTCAGGATCCACCGGGTCATTAGATCCATTGCTTCTTCATTAAATGTTTCTTCAATCAGACTGTATTCTATGGGCGCTCCGGTTTCGCAGGTTTGAAATAAATGATTCAGTCCTTTCAGTTCATGAATTTCATAATTTGTGTTTCCGCCACGATCTAAAGCTGCTTTTATTTCTGACAGATTTTCTTTTGGTGGCACCTGCAGGTCCTTTTCACCATTAACTACCAGGACGGGAACTTTTACTTTCTCTAATACGGGTCGAGGATCAAGTGTGAGAAAAGTTCGCATCCAAGGGTGTAATAAGGCCTTTAATGCTGCTTCAAATGTTTCTGGATCATAACCAATGATTTGCTGATCCTGTTTTGACAAATCTCCATATGCTTCAGATTCTTCCGATAATTTTTTTAGGGCTTCTTCATCATTGTCAATATCAACTGCAATTTGAAGCATGGCGGATTGGGTATGTTTGTATGTTTCCAATCCTTCAGGTGAAATTTCGGTCTGTTTTAAAATAAGCTGGCCCTGCAGCTTTAAAATTTCCTTTCCTGTTAACCCCGTACCGGCCATGAGTATAATAAAATCCACATCTTCAGATTGGTTGGCAACTATGGGCGCAATAAGCCCGCCTTCACTGTGCCCCGCCAGTCCAATGGCAGAAAACCCAGAGTGCGATTTTAAATATGTAACTGCAGCATCAGCGTCATTGGCAAAATCAAAACTAGTGGCGTCAGCAAAGTCACCTTCCGAAATACCCACACCTCGGTCATCATATCTTAATACGGCAATGCCGTTCCGGGTAAAATAATCTGATAGCACTAGAAATGGTTTGTGTCCCAGAAGCTCCTCATCTCTGTTTTGTGGACCTGAACCGGAAATCAATACAACCGCAGGAAACGGTCCGTCGCCCTCTGGTGTGGTGAGCGTCCCCGCCAGTTTGATATTGGCTTTTGAATTTTTAAACATGACATCTTCAACATCGTAAGGAAAATCTTTTGGTTCCTGTGGACGCTTAATCACAATTTCTGTCTCTGTCAAAGCAATATCCAGAGGAAGACTTGTACCACCCTGAAACCAGGTGCCTTGATAGGAACCATCTGGCTGTAGTGAACCATCATAGTACGCTTTCAGGTTTGGCAGATCAAACCGTATTGTTGAATCAGAAATGGTTACTGCATCAACAGGGATATCCGTTGCCCCTTGGTCCGGGCTGTCCATAGTGGCACTCAGATTGTTATTCTTGTCTTTATAAATCTTGAATACAATCCGGAGTTTGACAGTACCTACAGGAAGTGTTCCAGAATAAATGGAGAAGGGTACAGCTTCTTTCGGAATCTCTGCTATTTTAGGTTTGCTGCAGCCTGTAATAATAAATCCAGCAATTAAAAATATTGAAAAGAGTTTTTTCATGTAAGTATCACATTTTTGTTGCCCCGAAAAACGGAACCAATCTCACAAACGTCTATCAAATCCTTTAGCACATCTTTAACAATACTCACTTTCGCATCATCCACAATAAAGACCATCCCGATTCCCATATTGAATGCGCGAAACATTTCATCTTCATCTACATCACCCAAAGATTGCATCACGTCAAATACGGGCAATATAGGCCAGGATCCTTTTTGAATCTCCACACCGCAGTCATCAGGTAAAATGCGGGGGATATTTTCCACCAGTCCGCCGCCGGTGATGTGGGCAATCCCTTTCACATTGATTTTTTTATCCAACACAGCGAAAACATGATTCGTATAATTAATGTGGGGTTCCAGCAAGGTCAGGCCGACAGATTTTTCCAGTTCGATAATTGTATCATGCACATCATACCCACCGATTTCGAAAAAAAGTTTCCGCGCCAACGAATAACCGTTGGTGTGTAGACCGTTGGATGGAAGCCCCAGCACTATATCGCCGGACTGGATCCGCTCACCAGTTATAATTTTGTCTTTTTCCACCACCCCAGTGATGACTCCTACTAAGTCGTGTTCATCGCGTAAATATGTGTCAGGCATTTCTGCTGTCTCGCCGCCCACAAGCGATACACCAGTATTTTGGCAGGCTTTTACCATCCCTGAAACAATTTCTTCAATGATCTTGGGTTTTAGTTTATCATTGGCAATATAATCGAGAAAAGTGAGGGGCCGGGCTCCCATGACCAAAATGTCGTTGGCGCAAGCACTCAAAAGATCAATGCCAATAGTATCGAATTTATTTAGCTTGCGGGCAATGATGGTTTTAGTGCCTACCCCATCAATACTCTGGACCATGACAGGATTTTCATATTCTTTAAGAACAGGTTTTAAATCATATAAAGAACCAAAACTGCCTAGACCCGTCAACACATGAGACGTGAATGTAGATTTCACATTATCTTTAATCCGACCTACTGCTTCACTCCCAGCGTCAATGTCTACCCCTGCAGATTTATAATCTATTTTAGACACTACTTATTTGCTCCATAAGTAGGTTCCGGTACCAAGAGCGATACATTCATTTTTATCATTGTGCATTTCCATGCGGCAGACGGTGACTCTTTTTCCAGCGCGGATTACACTGCCATTGGCATTGAATTTTTTCCCTTCTCCAGGCAAAAGATAATCGACCCTGAGATCAATAGTTCCCATATGATTTATACGGTTTTTCAGGTCGTCTGGTGATTTGTCTTTATTATTGGAAATAAAATCACCAATGGCCACAAGACCCCCAATGGAATCTAATACGGAAGCAGTAACGCCACCATGGAGAAACCCTCTTGATACATTTCCCAAAAGTTCATTCTTGATTGACAGAGTCATTTCAGCAGATTTAAAGTCGAACTTTGAAACTTTCAAACCCAGGTATTTGTGATACGGGACGGAGTGGGTATATTTATTCTTAATTGTCTCAAAAATGACCTTGTCCTTAATTTTTTCCAACATGTTGATACTTACAGTTTTTGCCTTAATCCATCATCCCAGGCATTTTTTGCTTTATCTAAGTCCAAATTAATAACCCGGTTTAATTTTAATGAGTTGCTGAAATTTGTTTTACCAATGTTAAAAATAGTTTGCCCGTATTCAGAAAATCCTTCTCTCACCCGTGTTACATTATGGGTCGAGACTTCCAAGATGAACCCCCCTGTTTCAGAAAATAAAATTTTATCTAAAGAAAGATCAGTTTCAATTTCCACATCACAGCCGATTCCATTGCCGAATGTCATTTCTGCTAGGGCTGAAGCCGCACCACCATCAGCAATATCATGGCAAGACAGAATCAAACAATCATCAATGCAATCGGTGAGCGCATAGATCTGGTTTTTAACATCTTCAAAATCGGGCTCTGGCACATTGGCGCCTAGTTCATCATATAAACTGTAATAGACAGAACCGCCTAATTCATCTCTCCGTTCACCCGCCATAAGTATAACAGAATCGGATTTCTGGAAATGCATAGGTACAGTGGTGTTCACATTTTTCAGTCTGCCTAGACAGCTGACAATAGGGCTGGGCGGAATTGCACCGTTCTTGGATTCATTATAAAAACTCACATTTCCGGCAATGATGGGTGTAGAATCATCTGGGTTATCTTTGAGAGTGATAGCATGGCAGGCGTCAGCTACACCGCGAACACTTTCTACAAACTCCCACATCTGGTGGGGTTTTTCCGGATTGCCGAAGCACAGGCAGTCGGTAACGGCGTGTGGGGTGGCGCCAACCGCAGCTACGTTCCGCATAGCTTCTACCACAGCATTTACACCACCCCAATAGGGATCGATAAGTCCGTACCGTGGATTATGATCTGTGGATAAAGCGATGCCTACATTGCGGATCTCTTCAGGATATTTTTCTGAATTAAAGGGTGCCATGACACCAGAATCGGCCCGGCCTGTTTCGGTATGAACCCGTCCTTGTACTTGCTTGTCATACTGCTCAAAGATTGGTTCCCGGTTGGCCATGTTTTCATGGGATAGGATCTCCATTAAAACTTTATTATAGTCCGTGGGTTCGAGAATATCCGGTTCGGTGTAATTTTTCCTCCGGGCTTTGTAAGGGCGGTTGTACAAAAAGCCTTCAGTGATTTCTGGAGCCGGCGCATTCACGATTTCATCATCACCGTTATGGACAATATATTGGCCGCCATCTCGGATTTTGCCGATGACTGATGCTTGCGCGCCTTCACTGACGCCGGGCAGATCAAACACCTTGTTGTAATGCTCCAAAATAAGCGATGTAATTTCCGGTGGTGAAACCCACATGAACCGTTCCTGGGTTTCACTGCAGAGATATACAGAAGGGTGGAGATTATCCATGCCAATATGAACTTTATCCATCCACACTTCTGCACCGTAGCCTGATGTTTCTGCCAGCTCTATGCTGGCACAGGCTACGCCACCAGCACCCAGATCTTTGAAGCCGATGTTGTCAATAAGTCCTTTTTCTTTTAGGATGTCAAACAGGGCATAGGTGGATTTAAGCAGGTGCCGCTCTAAAAAAGCATTCGGTTCCTGTACGGCACCCTTGTTCTGGTCTTTCTTTTCTTCTTCCAGTTCTAAAGAAGCAAAACTGGCGCCACCGAAGCCGCTGTTGTCTGTGGGCTTGCCAATTAAAATAAGATCGTATCCGTCCGCGTTTTTTGGCGCGTAGGAATGGATAATCTGATCTTCCCGAACAATTCCCAATGTGACCAATGTTACCAGGCAGTTTTCGTTATATCCATCGTGATAATAAAGATCTCCGCCGATATTTGGAATGCCCAAGGGGTTTCCATAGCCGGCGATACCAGCTACCACACCATCATGGATCCATTTGGTTTTGTTGCTGTTGATATCCCCAAAACGGAATGAATCAGTACAAGCAATAACTTCTGCGCCCATGCACATGACGTCCCGGACATTTCCACCTACGCCTGTGGCTGCCCCTTCATAAGGAACAATCTGTGATGGGTGATTATGGGATTCATGGCTCATAACAACGCACCAGCGATGGCCATCGTTATCCGTCGCGACCGCCACGACTCCTGCATCTTCCTTTGCTCCAAGAACTACATCAGGCCCATCGGTGGTGAATTGTTTTAAGTGAGTCCGACTGCTTTTATAACTGCAGTGCTCTGACCCTTGGATGGAAAATAAAATGAGCTCTGCCAANGATGGNGCTCGGCCCAACATATCATTTTGAATTTTGAGGGTTTCTTCAACGGTGAGTGGAATGTTCAGTTTCTCCAGTTTTGTTCTGATCTTTGGATCAGTAAGACCGGTGAAATCAACAATTTCCTGTGTGAAGGCCATTACCTGATAATAGTTTCGTGTCGCTGNGGTCCCACGGAAACGATCTTCACAGGGCAATCCACTTCATGCTCTATAAATGCGATATAATCTTTAAGGGTCTGGGGCAGGGCATCAAANCCCTTATCCCAAATNTGTTCCGGAAGGNCTCCCCANCCNGAAAGCGTTTCATATACAGGTACTGCTTTACGATAATAGGTGAGACTGGCTGGCATTTCTGTGATCTGTTNCCCGTCCACATCGTANGCCACGCAAACGGGNAATTCTTTAAAACCATCCAGCACATCCAATTTGGTAAGGGCGATTTCTGTAAGNCCATTCACCCGAACGGCCTGGCGAACNTGNACCAGGTCCAGCCAGCCCACTCTTCGNGGACGGCCNGTGGTAGTGCCATATTCCANGCCTTTTTCNCGTAGAGATTCTGCATCACTNCCATGGATNTCAGATGGCAANGGGCTTTCACCCACGCGACTTAGGTAGGCTTTNACNACACCAATGATNCGGTCAATGTCCCGAAAGCTNACACCTGTTCCGGTAGAAATATGCCCGGCAGCAGTATTGGACGATGTTGTGAATGGATAGACACCATGATCCACATCCAGGCTGATACCCTGGGCACCCTCAAACAAAATAGATTTTCCAGCTTTATGCGCATTGTACAATTCCACTGAAGTATCACAAATGTATGGAGCCAGTTTTTTTCCGTAACTCACATAGGATTCAAAAATATCCGCCCTGGATATATTCAAAGTACATTCAAGTGTTTTCTCTATGAGCCCTTTGGCAAAGGAATATCCCTTTGCCAGCTTCTCCCGGAATACGTCCGGTTCCAAAAGGTCAACCATTCGAATCCCGTTGCGAAACATTTTATCAGCATAAACAGGAGCAATCCCCCGGCGGGTGCTGCCGGCAGCAAGGTCACCCTGGTGTCCGGATAAAGCGCCATCCAGAGCGATATGATAGGGCATAATTACGTGGGCCCGGTCACTCACCATGAGTTTTGGAAGGATACCTTTTTCTTTTACATAGGCAATTTCATCCAACAATGCCTTGGGGTCTACCACCACTCCATTGCCAATAATAGACATGGGTTCACCATATACAATCCCGGAAGGAATAAGATGAAGTTTGAATGTGTTGCCCTCCACAATAACTGTGTGTCCAGCGTTGTTTCCGCCGTGAAACCGGACCACATAGTCAGACTCTCCGGCAAAGAAATCAGTAATTTTTCCTTTACCTTCATCGCCCCATTGGGCTCCCACAATTGCAGTAATCTTAGACGGGTTGGAAGACACGCTGTGCCATAGTTCTGAGGTGGGCGGTGGCGGCTAACGTCACTAAAAATAAAAAAATGAGAGCGGGAAATTATAGCGTTTCAAAAGTGAAAAAAATGGCTATAACTGTCATTTGCTGTCTTTTTTATAACCTGCCTTTTTCTTGGCCCAGTTTAATAGTTTTTTTATGGGTGGAAAATAATCAGCAAGAATAATCAGGCCGGGGATTCCAAACATCCAACCCTGGAAAACAGGAATGAGTCCGCCAATGAGACCAATAATGACGAGTATAATCCCTAACGTAATTCTGGCGGTATGCTTAATCATTTAGAAACGTATAATCAAATCATTCATAAGGATTTGATCAAATTTCTTTCCGTTGCGACCTAAAAGGTGTTTGTCTAAAAACCCGTGAGTTAAACGATTTATTAGGGTTAGGGATATTGCTGGTGACAAGTCTCCAACCTGCATAACATACCCTATAATCGGGGAAAATAGAGGAATATCAGTATAATCCTGATGAAGAGTGTTTTTAATAACCATCCGGTATTTTGGTTCAGATGAATGAGCCAAGAGGCTGTCCAGTCTGGGGTAATTCCCGGGATAATCAGACCCTTCCCATGTGGGCCGTCCCATAAAAAGAAAAGGGACATGAATTCCTGCACTGATGATTGGTTCCGGTACCGGGCTGAGCCAGCTGTCCAAGACAGCACAGGCTTTGATCCTCTCATCCTTATGGGCTGCAACCGTTGCTGTAGATCCGCCATAGGAATGACCGGCAACAGCAATCTTCTGAAGGTCCAGCTTACCGTTTAAAGTTGATTTTATACTGCCGTTTTGGAGTTTTTCCAATTGGTCAATAATGAAACTTATGTCTAATCCCCGGGTGTCCATCTGCTGCTTACGGATATTGACACTATCAGGATGGCCCGTAATGTTTGACCGATAATCTGCCAGCTGTTTATCCGGAAAAATTGTTAGATTGGCATCAAAACTATGATCGGGTGCGGCGATGATATAGCCTCGGCTGGCAAGGTATTCAAATAGGACCTGATGCAGGTGCCTGGAGCTTGTTATGCCGTGTGAAAAAATCAATACTGGATGCCCGGTGCTATTCTCCAGGCACTCAACATGTCCGTAGCTGTTCGTAATGATATGCTCAAGATGCCCGGGGAAAAACGATGGAATATTCCCCGCAGAAGCCATGGTTTCAGCTCTCAGGTTTATGAAATCCAGGTAGGGTTCTGGCTGAAGCGTGTCAGGTATTTTAGCAGGATACCAAAGTTGGATCATAATCTCACGAACATCGGTCGAATCTTCAGGGGTGAACCATTCCGTTCGTGATGAATCAGTCCAGTGAAATGTTTCCGTGCCAATGCTATAGCGGCCTCCCGGGTCCGGAAGTGTAAATACTGGGATGATCCATGGTAAAAGGACGGCTGTTCCAAACCATATAATCAGAACAGCTTTTATAATAATATTTACAGAATCATTCTGGAACCGATGCACAATATAAAGAACCGGCAGGGAGTACACAGCTGGAGCAAATTGCCACCGATTTCCCTCAATAAAGTGCTGCAGAATGGTGCTGGCAATTGCCGCAAGCAAAAGATAAAGGAATACGGTTCTATCTTTGTGGGTCATTAATGCCACTAAGGTTCCTGAGATCAGGACCAAGGTAAGTATTTCAAAAGGGCGCACAGGTTTTGTGGTTGTAAATTGAGAGCAGAAAATACAATGAGATTCAAGAGTATGGCATTTCAAAAATTAGACCATAAACCACTACCAGAAGCAGATATGATNNATCGCTCACAGTCGTTTCTTGCAGATATTTTANAAAGAAGAACCGTNCGTGATTTTTCGGATAAACCTGTACCNGTTGATATTATTANCGATGCGGTAAAAGCTGCTTCATCTGCGCCTTCAGGNGCCAATAAACAACCCTGGCATTTTGTGGTAGTCAAAGATCCTGAAGTCAAAAAAGANATCCGNATTGCAGCAGAAAAAGAGGAAAAGGCATTTTATGAACACCGGGCACCAGACTATTGGCTGAAAGANTTAAATCAGTTTGGAACAGACTGGCATAAACCTTTTTTGGAAATTGCACCTTACTTAATTATTGTATTTAAAAAGCATTATGATCTAGAGGGTGAAAAACAGAAAAAGAATTATTATGTGAATGAATCGGTAGGAATTGCAGCAGGCTTTTTGTTGATNGCACTGCACAATGCNGGANTGGTGACATTAACNCACACNCCTGCGCCCATGGGATTTTTGGAGAAGATACTGNATCGTCCAAAAAATGAGAAAGCGGTTTTACTTATACCAGTGGGATACCCCGCTTTAGATGCTGAAGTACCCCAGNTGACCAAAAAACCATTTGGTGCCGTATGCAATATTATTTGATGATAGAATGNCAGTAAGANTTTTAGTGACCGGGGGAACCTTTGATAAGGAATACAATGAGATTACTGGCGAACTCTATTTCGAAGATACCCACATGCGGGANATATTGGAATTGGGCCGTTCCAAGCTGGNAGTAAAGATCCGAACATTGATGCTCATTGACAGCNTGGATATGACAGATGAAGANAGNGNCACTATTTTAGACAACTGCAAACGGGTANANGAAGATCAAATCGTGATCACTCATGGTACAGANACCATGACCCANACAGCAAAAATTCTAGCGGAAGCAGGGTTGGACAAAACNATTGTTCTTACTGGAGCAATGATACCCTATAAATTCGGCAGCAGTGATGGATTGTTTAATTTTGGTGGCGCACTGGCNTTTGCCCAGNCCCTGCCCTNTGGTGTTTATGTNGCCATGAATGGCAGGTATTTTGACTGGGATAAGGTAGAGAAGAATAAAAAAACAGGTACCTTTGAAGACATAGACTGATATTTCATTTTTATCTNGACNGGTATTAGATTTTGGAAAATGAAGCCGGTTCGTATCCANTCATGGAATGTTTCCCCCGATGAAGCATCCGTAATNCAAATAAATCTAAGGAATAAAGTGAAANTAACNGCCCTGCAGGATGCAGTGCATCTGGTGGCAGGNACCGCAGTGGCGTTTGANCCCAGTTANGATACNATTCATGCNGCGATTGTTATNTTGCNGTACCCTGGGATGGAACTGGTTGAACAGNATGGNATCTCNGAAGAAATCAGGTTTCCNTATGTTTCAGGNTTNTTNGCNTTCAGGGAAGGTCCNCCTCTGATGCATCTTGTGCGAAAAATAAAACACCAGCCTGATGTGATTTTATTTCATGCCCATGGGCAGGCACATCCAAGANGGTTTGGTCTTGCAAGTCATTTAGGGGTGCTTTTAGATNNNCCNNCNATNGGNGTTTCTACGCGTATNCTNGTNGGNCANCATGAAGAANTGGATANTGNAAAGGGGNATCAGGCNCCTATAATATATNAGGNGCAANATATNGGNANNGCNTTAAGNNCCAANAATGATGTAAAACCNGTATATGTTTCAGTGGGNCATAAAACGGANCTGAGTTCGGCCATAGATATTNCAATGGGNTGTGTNACCCNATATCGACGTCCCGAACCTTTACGCATGGCCCAGCTTGCCGTNAATGTTCAAAANGANGGACAGTTGATTGANCTGNATANGGGAGGNAACCAGACCACTTTATTTTAANGTANCAGGATATTTATTATNATGTTTCATTAAAATATATTAAAATGTATAATAATAATTAAATGTAAATACTGAAGGAGGCTNGCAATGAGAAAAATCTTTTTAACATTNATTTATTCATNTTCACTCTGTTTTTTAATTGNTCAAGATAGTGATCAAGAAGTTTGGAGNACTTGGTATATGAAACCAATTCATGGTAAAGCAAAGCAGCTTGAGAAAGGTTTAATNGATCANGTCAAGAAGCACCACGGTCAAGGTGANTGGCCAGAGTATTATTTCGAGATCTTAANTGGACCGAATGAAGGGTCTTTTGCAGCTTGGTCAGGCCCACATACATGGAAAGCTTTTGATGAAAGAGTACGTAGTCAAGCTGACCTTAAGCACTGGAATCAATATGTCGCTCCGTTTGCTGACATGTCCAATAATGATGGTACTTCATTCCTTGTTCTTCATGAAGATCTAAGATTTGGTCCAGATGCATTGACCGAATATTATCATCTTTCATGGAATATGACCTATCCGGGTACTGGCGGTCAATATAGAGAAATAGCTGAAACCATTAAAAAGGTCAAAGAAGACACTAACAGCAAAAATTATCATACGATATATCAAGTTGTTAGTGGAAATAACCCCGATGCTTGGTTATGGGAATATCCTATTAATTCAATGGAAGAATTGAGTATGAGTACCGGAGGAAGTGGAAGTTCTGACCTTGAAAAGGTTCTTGGAACTGAAGGAGCAAAGAATTTCTGGAGCTTATATAGAGACACCATCAAGTCTCGAGTTAGAGAAATACAAAAACTGCGTTTGGACATGAGTACTCCAGCTGATTCCAGTCAAACTGACGGAAATTAAAGATCAAGACCATACAATAAACTTAGTTGCTCAGATCTCCGGTTATGAGCTCTACATAAATCTAAAAATAAAGAACCCCACAATCGTGAGGTTCTTTGCATAAAATAATGAGAATTATTTTAATAAATATTATTTAACCCAGCCTATAATAAAAGGGAACAATTATGCCAGATCTAATTCTGTATCACAACCCCAGGTGAAGTAAAAGCCGCGGAGCCGTGTCGCTCCTTAAAGAACATAATCTGGACTTTTCCATTGTTGAGTATCTCAAAACACCATTAACACCCAGTGAGATAATTGCACTGTCGGAGAAACTCGGGAAATCTCCAGGTGAATTTGTAAGAAAGAATGAAGCAGACTTCAAGAATAATAATCTTGCGACAAAGTTAAATGATGATCAAATAATGGCTGAAGCGATTGCAAAATTTCCTAAGATCATGGAACGTCCCATTGTTGTAAAAGGAGATAGGGCAGTCATTGGCCGCCCACCGGAACATGTATTAAGCCTATTAGGCTGAGAGTAGCAAAAATGGAACGTATCATAAGCATCACTGGGATATTCTTGATTCTGGCGTGTGATCCATTTGTAACAGAGTTTCCAGATTCATCTGCTCCGGTCATGTTCAAAGCCGCAAATGCTTCTGACACAACATATGTATATGACAGCCTTGAAATCAAAGTCGTGACCTGGAATATCCGGTTTGGCATTGGTCGGTTTCCATTTTTTGGTGATTCCTGTGGCGATAGTGTGATAGC
Organism: Fidelibacterota bacterium; assembly: GCA_002717915.1. GTDB lineage: Bacteria > Fidelibacterota > Marinisomatia > Marinisomatales > UBA1611. The sequence goes on from PBCV01000007.1 coordinate 20,335, forward strand.
CGATGATGAATCAGTAGAAGCTAATATGGTAGCAATCGCCGAAGCAATCAATGCCATGGACGCTGATATTGTCCTGTTGCAGGAAGTAGATCTTGAATCAAAAAGAACAGGATACCTAAACCAGGTTCAATATCTTTTAGATAACACCTATTTGAATTATGGCAGCTATGCTTCTATGTGGGAAGCAGACTATATCCCAAGCGATGGTGTTGGAAGAATCAATACGGGTAATGCAATTCTATCCAAGTATGAACTAACCGATGCGGAACGTATTCAACTTAGGTTAAGGATGGACCAGGATGATCTTTTTCAATATTTTTATCTCCGGAGGAATATTATTAAAGCTAGGATCCCAGCATTATCCCAATCGGGGAAAGATTTTTTTGCTGTGAATATCCATGCAACAGCTTTTGCCACAGATGATACAAAAGAACAGCATATAAACAAGTATATAGAAGTCTTGGGTAATATTGACGCGGGAGGAGGGATATTTGTGACAGGTGGTGATCTAAATTCAGTCCCTCCCGGGTCTGTGACAGACTTTTGCGAAATTGATATGTGTGTTAACGATGATTTTCATACAGAAAATGCAGATCCCTACCATAAAGAAGGGAGTTATTTTGAAAACTTTACCGGAGAGCCTGACCTTCTTGTTCCTCTATATGATACCTATGCCGCAGCCATTGATACGGCATCCTATAATTTGCCTGAACATTTTACCCATGCCCCCAGCACAAGTATGATCGATGACACAACGGTTACAATGTATGACCGTAAACTGGATTATCTTTTTACAAACGGTACCTGGGATAGCGGTTCTGGAAGTACCGATCAATCTGCCTGGGAACTCAGTGATCATATGCCTGTAAGTGCTACCTTTATGCCGGTGGGCGATTAAGATGAAAAAAATTATTCTGCTGTGTGTGTTCAATGGGCTGTTACTCGCTGAAACCAAATACTGGGATTCCCACTCTGCCTATCTGTTGCCGCAAAAACGATGGGAAGTAGGCCTGTTCCAGCCTTTTAGATTTGGACATTCTGAAACCATAGAATA
>PBCV01000008.1 GCA_002717915.1 Fidelibacterota bacterium
CCTTACTTTATTTTAATCATGCTTGGTATTATGAGTATGTATTAAATCCATTTCGAAATGAAAAAAATATGCATTATTACCGGTGCTACCGATGGTATCGGTAAACAGACTGCGCTCGCACTTGCGTATATGGGATTCAGTCTTGGACTCGTAAGTCGTAATAAACATAAAGGCGACTCTATTGTTACTGAACTGATATCAAAGACAGGCAATGATTCTATTAGATTTCATAAGGCTGATCTATCGATAATGAGTAGTATTAAAGAACTAGCCGATGAAATCCAAAATTCTTATGAGACTATTGATGTGTTAATCAATAACGCTGGTGCATATTTCAGCGAATTTGAAATAACAGATGAGGGTTTTGAATCCACATATGCTTTAAACCATTTGGCTTATTTCAATTTAACAAAGTATCTATTGGATCTTGTTAAAGAAGGGTGTTCAGGTAGAGTAGTGAACATTGCATCCTCAGCACACCGCAATACCAAATTAGATTTTAATGATATACAGGACATTAAGAATTACAATGGTTGGCCAGCATATGGTCGATCTAAGCTGATGAATATTATGTTTACCTATGAATGTCATAAGCGTTTTTATCAAACTGGCATTACTTTTAATTGCCTTCATCCGGGGTTTGTGAATTCAAACTTTGGGAATAATAATTCAGGCTTCTCAAAAGGATTTTTACAACTTGCAAAATCAGCTTTTGCTATCAATGTAGTTGCTGGTGCAAAAACCAGTGTTTATCTTGCATCATCGGAAGAGATAGGAGGCGTGAGCGGAAAATACTTTTATAAATGTAAAGAGAAGTATAGTTCAGATGTCTCTTATATTGAAAATGATCAGAGAAAACTATGGGAGATCAGCGAAGAAATGATCAGTTCAGTCTTAAATAATATTAAAGACCTAGATTGATATAGCTTGATTTATAGCTTTCTGCCACTGCATCTTCTTCTTTTCTATTTTTACATTTTTATCAGGTGTTAAAAAATGGTCAATATTTGGACAAGGTTCAAAATCAAAATTTTGACTTAATATTTTATAAACACCAAAAGCCGTCCTGTCTTTCATGGCTGAATGACCAACTTTTATTCCAGTCAGATCAGCAATAAACTGCAACAATGGGTCTCTAGCTCCGCCACCGCTTGTTGTTAAAACTTCAGGTTTTTTACCTATAATCGGCAGCAACCGGGATATGATATCATTTACCAGAAATCCAATAGATTCCATGCCGGCACGTACAATCTCATCTTTTTCATTGATGTTTAAGTTGATCAGAATGTCGTCAGAACCCGGTTCCCAGTATGGTGAGGCCAATCCAGCGAAACCGGGGATAAAGATACCTTCTGTCTTTGTATCTTTTATCCGTTTATGCCATTTCAATTTTTCATGCGGTATGTCCAACATGTCTTCCAGATGGTAAAAGAGAGAATTGCAGGCATTAATGGTGCCTTCCACCATGAAGATTTTTTTTATGTTATCTGAAAAAAGGACACTGGATATCAACCCGTCCATTACAGTAGGTTTTTCCCCAACGTTAAATTGAACACTTCCGGAAGTACCAAAATTTGCTGCAATGTTTCCAGGCACCAACCCGGCCTGCCCGATTAATGCTCCCTGTTGATCTCCGATGACACAAGTCAAAGGGATGCCTGAATTAAACACATTTCCAAAATTATGTTGAACGGATACGAGTGGTGGTAAGATTTGTTTATCTACCTGGAAAAGATCAAGAGCCCAGTTTGACCAGGTACATTGATGAATATCATAAAACAGGGAACGGCATGCAATGGAGTCATCGATTCCAGGGGTCCCAGTCATGGCTTGGGACAAGAATGCACTGAGTGATCCAAAATATAATTCTCCTTTTTTCACTTTTTTCATCAATTCAGGATTGTGGCGGGTCAGGTGTAAATATTTGGGTCCACCAAAGTGAGCACTGAGAGGCGTACCGGTGATGTCCCATAACTGGTCTTCGTGCTCTGATAACTCATCCGCAATTTCATGTGCGCGACCATCTTGCCAGCTTAATGCAGATGTAGCCGGTTTACACGTTTCCTTTTCCCAGAATAAAAATGTGGATCGCTGTATAGCCAGACCCACTTCTTTTACCGGGATGTTTCCCGATGCAAGCATCATTTCATCAAACAGGAATCGACAAGCGTTTAAAATGCCGTCCGCATCACATTCCACATGAAATGGCTTTGTGCGAATTAAAGTATGTTTACTTTTTTTTGAATGAAGAATGTTTCCATTTGAGTCAAATAAAAATGCCTTAGTGGAAGAAGTGCCCTGGTCTATGACGATGTAGCTGTAAGCAGTTGACATTAAATAAACTTACCGGAGTTTTCTTAGAGATGGCAAAGCAAGTCCAGTTATACCACATAAAGCAGCACCGATACCAATCCCAAGAAATACCAATTTTACCGATATAATGGAAGTGCCGATGCCCACCAAAACCGATGAAACAGCTGTCGTTCCCACAACTCCTAAATGAACCGTAGAAAATAAGCGTCCATGGTATTTGTTTGGTGTATGCAATTGAATGATAGAGGTTCTACTGACTATGATTAGAGGAATGCCGATCCCGTGGAAAAAAATCATAACCATTGCCAACTCTACAGAATTGGCCCAATAAAGAAAAGAATATGTGATTCCATCCAAAAACAACCCAATTGACCAGATAATTCCATTGGATAATTTCCCGTTTAATTGGGCAACAATTATGGATCCACCCAATGCGCCTGCCGCCATACAGCCCTCTACAAAAGCAAAGTCTGATGCAGTGCCATTGAGCGCTGTTTTCACCAAGACCGGGAGTCCAACAATCGCTGGCCCCATGATGAATAGATTATTAATGAATGTTATAATAATCATCCAGAAAATAGGTTTTTGTGAAAAAAGATAGGAAAGTCCCTGTTTTAATTCAGACCAGTGGTTGTGATCTTCCGGCTGGCTAAAATGAATAGGCTGAGTGATAAAAAGTAAAAGCGCGAGACCCAAAAGGAAAGAAGCTGCGTCAACTAAAAATAAATATTTTATTGAAAGAATCGATAAAAGAATCCCGGCAAAAAATGGTCCAACCATCCATGCAATGTGTCCAGACGTAACTAGAATCGCATTGATCTTTACAATTCGTTCCGGAGGAAATAACATAGGAATAAATGATTGCAATGCGGGCTGAAACAATGTGTTGAAACAACTTCGAATAAAAGCAAATCCACAAATCAGCCAGACATTTTCGTGTCCATACCATAATACCAATGGAATCAATAAAACTGTTAGAGCTTGACCTGCGTTAGAAAAAATCATCAGTTTGAATCGATTCATTCTATCTGAAAAGACACCTGCATACAATCCAAAGATCAAGGCTGGTAAATAGGCGCTCATAGCAATGATACCCGTAATGACTGTGGAATGGGTCATATCCAGCACAAGCCATAGTAGTGCAAGTTGGTAAATAGCATCACCGGCCTGTGAAATGGCCTGTGCCAACCAAAGCAATATCAGGTTTTTCTTTTGGGCGTGTTTCATAATCTAGATTTAAACAGGGAAATTACTCCCAAAACATTTTTTACAGGCAATTTTTCATTTTAAATTAATGGTCTTTTAGAACTAAGAATTAAACATTATCGTGAAGGAGTACTACAATGACTTATATTATTTGTGAACCTTGTGTGGGTACCTGTGATACCGCTTGTGTAGAGGTTTGCCCAGTAGATTGTATACATGGACCAGAGGATAAAACTGGTGCTGGCGCAGAAGCAAAAGAAGATGGTTTTGATCCTGATGGAAAACAACTTTATATCGATCCAGAAGAATGCATTGATTGTGGTGCTTGTGAACCCGAATGTCCTGTAGAAGCCATTTTTGACGAAAGTGAAGTACCTGAAGAATGGCACGAGTACAGTAAAATTAATTATGAATGGTTCGGCCAGGAATACTCAGGGTAATTGAGCCATTCAGATTTTATCCATAAAACGGCTGTCGTTTGGCAGCCGTTTTTTTTGCAAAACCTATCATGAATAAAGAACAGGTATTAGACCATTTAAAATCCATCAATTATCCAGGGTTTTCCAGAGATATAGTTTCATTTGGCATGGTTAAGGATGTTGAAATAAACGGCGATCAGGTTATTGTTCATCTCAATATTTCATCTCAAAATGAAAAGAAAAAACAGGAAGTTGTAGATGCGGTAAAAAAACAACTGTCAGGGCATTTTAACACTGTAAACATTGAACTCTCTGCTGAAACAAATCAGCAAGCCACTGCTCCCGTTGGAGATTCGCCATCAGTTTTGGGCAATGTGAAACATATCATTGCTATTGCCAGCGGAAAAGGCGGCGTTGGCAAGTCAACAGTCGCTGCAAATCTGGCCTGTGCAATGGTCAAGCAAGGGCAGCAAGTGGGGCTCCTAGATCTTGATATATATGGACCCTCTTTACCTATTGTACTTGATTTACATGACCAGCCTAAAATGACCCAAAATAAAAAACTGATTCCACTGGAGAAATTCGGCATGAAAGTCATGAGTTTTGGCTTTATCAGCGGTAATGATACACCGGTGATCTGGCGAGGCCCTCTGGTATCACGCATGACCGAACAATTCTTTCGGGACGTTGAATGGGGAAACTTGGATGTAATGATTCTGGATCTTCCACCGGGGACAGGAGATATTCAATTAACCCTGACTCAAAAACTCCGAATGGCCGGTGCTGTCATTGTTACAACCCCCCAAGATATGGCCCTGTCAGATGTACGGAAAGGGGCAGATATGTTCCGCAAGGTGAATACACCCGTGCTGGGTGTAGTTGAAAATATGTCAGGATTGGTCATTGAAGGTGAAGTGGACACTGCTGTTTCAACCATTCAAATCAATGGCAGCCAGGTACAGGTGAATCATGCTGGAAAATTCAGTTTTATAATGGATCTCTTTAAAAAAGGAGGCGGTGAAAAGGAAAGTGAACGATTGGGTGTGCCTCTTCTGGGTAAAATTCCCCTTTCAGAAGACATAATGTCATCTACGGATGCTGGCACTCCACTTGCGGCGGCAGACCCGGTTTCAAGCTTAGGGCAAATCTATTTGGATATTGCTGAAAAACTCTTATTATCAATCCAATAATTCTTAGATGGAACCTTGAGGCATCCGTGCCGTTCCTTTGTCATATCAGAGATCATCGTGGGGATTGTAACCCGGTTGTATCCAGAAATTGCCCTAAGTAATTTCGCCCGATTTTTTCTCCGCCATCACTATGAAACAATCACTTAGAGACAATGTTCTATCGGGGCATATTCCTGACCATATAGCAATTATTATGGATGGTAATGGCCGCTGGGCGCGTGAGCGGTCTTTACCCCGAATTGCAGGACACAGAGAAGGGATCAATTCAGTAAGAGAGATTACCCGACTTTGCGGAGAAATTGGGGTAAAACATCTCACGCTTTATACATTTTCCACTGAGAATTGGCAAAGGCCGAAAGCAGAAGTCAGCGCACTTATGACACTTTTACTTAAAACAATCAATAAGGAAGTAAAGGAACTGCATAAAAACAATGTAAAATTTACGGTTATTGGAGATTTAGCAATGCTTCCTGGGTCTACCAGAAAAGGACTCCAAGACGGCATAGAACTTACTCAGGATAATGGAGGCCTGAACCTTTGTCTGGCACTGAATTATGGCAGCCGGCAGGAAATGATCGATGCCATACAATCACTGGCTTCGAAGGTCCAATCAGGAGAAATGGAACCAGAGGAGATCAATGAAGCAATATTCTCTGATGCCTTATACACAAAAGGCATTCCTGATCCTGATCTTTTAATACGTACCAGCGGGGAATGTCGGTTGAGTAATTTTTTATTGTGGCAAAGCGCCTATACAGAAATCTTTATAACGGACACATATTGGCCTGAGTTTCGGGAAGAACAATTAATGGATGCTATCCATGTTTATCAATTAAGAGAACGGCGGTTTGGCAAGGTAAGTGAACAGGTACAAAGTTCATCATGAAACACTCAATTATACTGTTTTTAGCTCTCGCCTTTGGGTACTCCCAAGGGATGAATGATGATATTCAACTGGCTCAAGTACGAGTGAGTGGGAATGCTATAACATCAGAGAACACAATCGTCTTCACTGCCGGGCTGCGCGAAGGGCAGACCATTACGCCTGCAGATTTTCCCCGGGCCATCAAGAGATTATGGCAGTTAGGGCTCTTCCAGGATATACAAATACAATATGATGAGGAAACGGATGAGGGTCTTTCATTAACTATTATTGTAAAAGAGAATTTTATTTTAGGTGAAATCAAATATGAAGGAAATAAAAAATTAAAAGATAGGAAACTTGAAGAAGAGATCACCTTGGCCAAAGGGCAAAGAATTAAACCCAATACACTTCATGAAACTGAAGAATCAATTAGAAAAATATATGCAGAAAAAGGGTATTTGAATGTAATGATTGATTCAGAACTTGCAATTCCTGGGGAAGAAACTACATTTTTCGAAGGCAAAGGAAAGGATCTGGTCCGGGATATTGTCTTTAATATTCAGGAAAATAATAAAATAAAAATTGGCAAAATTATTTTTGAAGGCAATAATTCGTTCTCTGATTTTCGACTTCGCTGGCAGTTGAAAGAAACGAAACAACAACCATGGTATATGTTCTGGCGATCCACGTTCGATAAGAAAAAATTTGACGAAGATATGAATCTTGTGTCAACGTTTTACCGGAATAAGGGATACAGGGATTTTCATTTTGTCAACGACTCAGTTCAGTACTCTGATAATCATAAAAAAATGTATTTGATTCTTACAGTGGAAGAAGGCCCCCAGTATAAGTATCGAAATTTTTCCTGGGAAGGAATGACGTTATTTGAAGAACATAAATTGCAGCGAGCCTTAGCATTAGATCAAGGCGACAAGTATAGTGAAGAAGATTTCAACATGGCTGTATTCTCACGCGTGCAGGGCCTCTACCTGGATCGTGGTTATATCTACAGCAGGGTTGAACCAAAAATTACACCGGTTGGACAGGATTCACTGGATATCCATTTTGTAATAACAGAAAATCATAAAGTGTATATTAACCACATTGCAATTCAGGGCAATACACGTACCCGTGAAAATGTTATCCGGCGTCAACTGCGTGTTTTTCCTGGTGATGTGTATAATCAGGAACGGATTACCCGCAGTTATCGTGAAGTAATGATGCTGAATTTCTTTGCCAATGCGGCGCCCAACATTATACCAGTATCTGAAGATAAGGTTGATATTGAGTTTGCTGTAGAAGAAAAACCTGCGGGACAGGCCAGTGCAAATATGGGCTATACTGGGTTAATTGGCTTTACTGGAGGGGGAGGTTTATCGCTTCCAAACTTTCGCGGCAAAGGTCAAAGTTTTAGTTTCAGTTTTAATGTTGGAGCGAATATGGGCGGTCAGTCTTCTTATATGTACAATCCAAATTATTCTGACAGGCCAAAGTATCGTACTGCTAGTATCAGTTTTACAGATCCCATGGTCAATGATACGAAAAATCTACTGGGAGGTTCTCTCTTTTATCGTCTGATCGGTGGGTCTTCAATGTATTATTCACCTCTGGAAACAACCATGGCCGGAGGGGGCATTATGTGGGGCCGTATTTTCAAATGGCCAGATGATTTTTTCAGGGGCACCTGGCAGTTTCAAATGCAAAGACGATTAAATTCAGGTAGTCAGGCAGATTTAGACCGCTATGCAGGAGGACTGCAACAATCTGATGGTATCACCCTTGCCCAGACCATTCGAAGAGACAGCAGGGATCATCCGGAATTTTCCACTATGGGCTCCCAATTTTCACTTAAATCCGTACTGTCAGGATGGATTCTGGGTGGCCAGGAGAATTTTCAAAAACACACCTTAAATCTAGAATGGTATACTCCTACATTTTGGAAATTTGTTTTGATGAATTCTATGAAAATCGGTGTGATTAAAGAATTGCCATCGAAGAAGGATGGTATCTCTTTTATTCCATACAATGATCGTTTTATCATGGGCGGTAATGGTATACCATATGGGAATGCACTGCGAGGGTATGATGATAATCGAGTAGGACCTCTTACCCTCAGCGGAAATCCAATTGGCGGGAATATTCTGGTTAAATTCGGGACAGAATTTCGCGTACCATTCGCCGAAAATCCCGTAGTTTATGGTCTTATTTTTGCTGAAATGGGAAATGTGTGGTCCTCAACGGATTTGATGGAACGATTGAACCTACCCAGAAGCGGCCCTTTAGATCTAAAAAGATCTGTAGGTGCAGGAATTCGGTTTTTTATGCCCATGATCGGGAAGCTGGGCTTCGATATCGGCTATGGCTTTGACAGGGTTAATCAAAATGGTGAGTTGGAGCCAGCTTGGAAAACGACCCTCACCTTTGGGCAACAATTTTAACAACCAAGGAGTAAATTATGAATGGATCCTTACGCAACTTAATTTTTTTTATAACCTTTGCAGGTATGATAACCACTGTCTCTGCACAGCTCAAGATTGGTTATATTCTTTCCGAAAGAATTCGGACAGAATTTGAAGAATTCAAAGAAGCCGAATCTCAACTTCAGCTCGAATACCGAAAGGTCCAGTTTGAATTTGATCAGATGGTTTTAAAAATGGACAGCTTAAAACAGGATTATGAAGTAAAACGCCTTATGGCGCTGGATAAAGGAGAAAGCATCAGACAGGAGGTAGAACAAATGGAACGGTCAATTCAAAACTATCAGGCGGAAAAAATTGGTCCTCAAGGTGAGCTTATGCGGAAACAGGCCCAAATGGAATATGAAATTTTAGGAAAAGTAAAAAAAGCAGTAGATAAAGTGGCCATTGACGGCGGTTTTGATTATATCATTGATGCATCTGTGGGGCTATTGTATTTCAAGTCGGAATTTGATAGAACTGATGATGTTCTGCATGAATTGCGGAATCTAAACTCAGACAAGTAATTTAAATTGAAGCTCACTCTCAGTGAGATTGCGGTCCATGTTGGAGGTAAAGTCGTAGGTAACCACGATTGTTCCATTTCAGGCGTTTCGGAGATTCAGGACAGTCGCCCCGGAACCATTACATTTTTAGGAAATCATCTGTATACTAAATATTTATCTAAAACGAATGCGGATGCAATATTTGTCAATGATGGCACGTTGCTTGGGAAAAAAAATGGAATTGTGGTTCAGAACCCTCAATTGGCTATGGCCCAGACCTTGGCCCTGTTTTTTCCTGATGCTGAATCAGAACCTTTCATTGATCCTTCGGCAGNCATTGCACCAACCGCAANGATTGGTAATCATGTAANTGTTGGCCCCGGTGCGGTTATTCAAGCGGGAGTCAAAATTGGGGATTGGTCAAAGATTGGAGCCAACACGGTTATTGGAGANAATACCACTGTGGGACCTAACTGCANCCTACACCCCAATGTGTCTGTTTATGCTCAAACTATTATCGGTAATAATGTTATCATTCATAGTGGTACGTCCATAGGGTGTGATGGCTACGGCTATGTCACAATAGATAGTGTNCATGAAAAAATTCCCCAGACCGGCAATGTTATTCTTGGTAATGATGTGGAAATTGGTTCAAACTGTGCAATAGACCGTGCGACCATTGGCAGCACCTTCATTGGTCAAATGACAAAGATCGATAATCTGGTCCATATTGCACACAATGTAAAAATTGGCAAAGGGTGCTTGCTTACAGCTGGATTTGCAGTTGCAGGAAGTTCTGAAATTGGAGATTATTGTACTTTTGCTGGCCAGGTGGGGGTTGCTCCGCACCTGAAGATTGGTGATCATTCAATTGTTGCTGCAAAATCTGGAATTACAAAATCATTGAAGGGCGGTAAAGTATATGCCGGGTTTCCGGCCCGGGAGGTCAAAGAACATAACAGGAGAGAAGCTCTGATCAATGAAATCGGAATATTACGTCAGAAACTAGACCAATTGATAAAAGCAGGGTTAGATCAGTAAATTAGAAGATGGAAAGGAAACAAAGAACTATAAGAAATTCACAATCCTGTCAGGGCATTGGCCTTCATACAGGTGTTGCAACAACGATTACATTTCATCCTGCGCCGGAAAATTTTGGTTTTCGTTTCATTCGGTCTGATATACCAGGCTGTACAGAAATAAAGGCAGATATTGATCATGTAGTTGATATATCCCGGGGTACTACAATCGAGGAAAATGATGTACGTATTCATACGGTTGAACATGCCCTGGCTGCGGTGAGTGGACTCCGTATTGACAATATACTTATTGAACTTACTGGGAAAGAACCACCGGTGATGGATGGCAGCGCAAAAGACTTTGTAGAATGCCTCATTAAGGCTGGTATTCAGATTCAAAATGANGAGCGAAAAGTGTTGGAAATTACCAGNGCAGTCAATTANACAAATTCGTATCGTGACATAGATATTCATGTAATTCCTTCCGACCGCTTTAGGATTACGTTTATGGTTGAATATCCTCTTCCGGCTCTGGGAACCCAATATGAAGCGATCTATAATATGGAAGAGGATTTTGCTTTTGAAGTAGCCCCGGCACGGACGTTCTGTTTTTTAAGTGAGGTAGAAATGCTTAAGGAGCAAGGTCTGATAAAAGGGGGCGGCCTGGATAATGCAGTCGTCATTGTAGATAAGGAAATTGATTCGACTGAAATGGACAGGTTGAAAGAGTTGTTTGGAATTGAACATAATATTATTCAGGGAGCTAACGGCATTCTGAATGGGAAAGTGCTTCGGTTCAAAAATGAACCGGTACGGCACAAAACGTTAGACCTTATTGGGGATTTAGCTTTATTGGGTGTCCCTATAAAAGGTCATGTAACAGCTGCAAGAGCGGGGCATGCAAGCAATGTTGAATTTGTCAAGAAATTAAAAAAACAATACACGAAAGAGCTGAACGAATTATGGGCGGAACCGGTCGGTGAATGATTTATCAAATCAAACCCGGTTTAACATCAAGGATATCATAAATGTACTACCCCATAGATATCCGTTTATCCTTATTGATAGAATTGAAATAATTGAACCGGGAAAATCTCTTATAGCCTTAAAGAACCTGACCATTAATGAACCCTTTTTTCAAGGGCATTTTCCAGGGCAGCCGGTTATGCCTGGTGTCCTTTCGCTGGAAATTATGGCCCAGGCGGGATCTTTTCTGATGCTGAGCCACATTGATGATCCCCTGTCAAAGAATATGTTCTTTTCAACGGTTGAAACCGCAAAATTCAGAAAGCCCATTGTTCCAGGGGATCAACTGAAAATTCATATAGATCTTGTGAAAAGAAAACTCAATCTCTGCAAATTTCATGGCAAGTGCATGGTTGATAATACTCTGGTCGCAGAAGCAAAATTTTCAGCCAATCTTGTAGATCGAGCACGAGAATAATATTCCCACTTTAATTCACCCTACGGCAATTGTTGATTNAACTGCCGTTGTGGGGACCAAAGTGAAACTTGGNCCCTACTCTATTGTCGAAGCCAACGTTACCATTGGNGATGATTGTACCATAGGCAATCATGTTACGATTTGCTCAAATACCACTATTGGCCAAGGTTGCAGGATATTTCATTCCAGTTCCATTGGCGAAATTCCTCAAGATTTGAAGTTTGAGGGTGAAGAAACAAAAACCACTATTGGTGATCGAACAACGATTCGAGAATATGTAACAGTAAATCGCGGTACAAAAGCCCATGGTGAAACACAGATTGGGTCTGATTGTTTACTGATGGCTTCCACCCATGTAGCCCATGATTGTATCCTAGGGGATAATGTTATTATGTCCAATTTGTCTACATTAGGTGGCCATGTTGCGATTGGTGATTGGGCTGTTTTAGGAGGCGGTGTTTTAGTACATCAATTTACTAAAATTGGTGCCCATGCTTTTATTGGCGGTGGATTTCGTGCAGTGCAGGATGTGCCACCCTTCATTTTGGGCGCTGAAGAACCACTCAAATTTCAAGGTGTAAATACCATTGGACTGAAGCGTCGTGGTTTTTCTGCAGAGGACAGAAAGTTGATAAAAAATACATACCAGATCTATTTTCGCTCAGGGCTGAACCGGCAGGATGCATTACACAAAATTGAATCCGACATCCCGATGTCTCCATATAAAAATCAAATTATTGATTTTATCCGTTCATCGGAACGGGGCATTATCTAAATTTCATTCATGAAATATTTTTGTTTAATGATGATGCTTACATGCATTTTACATTCACAATCTGCGGAGTTCACATTTGATAACGGAGATGATGGTTTTGTAAGATCTGTTGTAAACAGATCAGCATTTTGGTTGAGTGACTCTCCGGCCATGAACCCCACAACATCGAATCGAGTTATTCTTCAACCGGGATTTTCATCATCATTAACAAGATTATGGGGTGAATATTGGACGTATCCCAACCTGGATATTGGTATCAAAGTGACACGTAATCTAGCAGTTACTGGAAAACTTTTTGGCTTCTCCACTGGGAAGGAATCACCCCAAATATTGGGTGCAGGTTTCCAGTATTACTTTGGAGGGACAGATACACTGGACTGGAGCACATCCATTCAACGGGTAGATTTAAAAGGACTAAACCATTTTAGGCTTACATCACTTACACTGGATATCAGGAAATGGATCTCATGGAAATTCATACACTTCCGTTTAGGTATGGGTTCAAATTTTTTTAAAGAAGTTTCCTATTCCGGAAACCATAATGCCCCCGCAGCTATGGAAGGGCAAATTAATTTTATTGGTGTAGATGCATTAATGAGGTACACAATTGTTAATATTGGCGCCGGAACCCGAATCCATCCAGGCTGGACTATGGTAACATTCTTTATCCAAAAAGAATTATTTTAATGGCAAAAAAAATCTCCATATTAGGATCAACAGGTTCCATCGGAGTGAATGCATTAAAGGTTGCTTCTCATTTAAAAGATGAATTGGATGTAGTCTATTTAACTGCTAACAAAAATGCTGCATTATTGATCGAACAAGCTAACCAGTTCCAACCGAAGGCTGTGTGTATTGTTGATGAAACTGCCTTTTTAACTGTAGAGAACGCACTGGTCTCATCCGATATTGAGCTATTAAAAGGAAGGGCAGGTCTTTTGGAATTGGCGAAAAGAGACGATGTGGATATTGTACTGAACGGNTTAGTGGGAGCTCTCGGCATGGAACCAACACTGTACGCCATTGAAGCAGGCGTGGATGTGGCCTTATCCAATAAGGAAAGCCTGGTCATGGCTGGGGATATCATTAAATGTGCTATGGAAAAATCCGGCGCAAAACTGTTTCCCGTAGACAGTGAACACTCTGCCATCTGGCAGTGCCTTATCGGTGAAAACATAGGAGATGTCCGCCGACTGGTCTTAACTGGAAGCGGCGGACCCTTTAGAGAAAGAGACCTGTCTACATTCCAGGATATTTCGGTTGAAGAAGCATTAAATCATCCAAACTGGGATATGGGACGGAAGATTACCATTGACAGCGCTACTATGATGAATAAAGGTTTGGAAGTGATAGAAGCATTTTGGTTATTTGGTTTTAGTCCGGACAAAATCAATATTGTAGTACACCCTCAATCCATTATCCATTCCATGATTGAGCTGAAAGATGGAGCCATTAAGGCCCAAATGGGAGTTCCCGATATGAAAGTTCCTATCCAATATGCACTTACTTACCCTCGCCATTTGGAAGCCCCNTGGGAGCAATTGGATTTTTTCAATTGCGGCGATTTAACTTTCCAGAAACCAGACTTTGTTAGATTTCCCTGTATTGAGCTGGCTTTTGAAGCATTAAAAAAGTTAGGCACAGCAGGGGCTGCTTTGAATTTGGCCAACGATTATTCCGTTTTTCGTTTCTTAAACGGTGAAATAAAATTCACGGATATTCCGAGAATTAATGCATCTGCCATGGCAGAACATCACTGGATTGAACACCCGTCTTTGGATGATCTTAAAGCATTGAACGGATGGGTAAAAGATCATGTAAACCTGTTTTGATATAGTGGAATTAAAATTTTATTTTATAGTAGATTTTAAATAGTATGACAACACTCTGGGCAACTATTATTATTCTTGGTGTTCTTATCACCATTCATGAATGCGGACATTTCATTGCGGCACGGTCTGTAGGGGTTCGCGTCGAACGTTTTTCGATTGGAATTCCACCAAGATTTTTTACCATTACTTCCATCAATAATGGCTGGTTGTTAAAGATCTTTTTCTATAAGCGAACAGAAGGCCGTTTGAGGTGGCAGCCCGTTTTCCAGAAACAAATTCAAAAACCTGGACGAAAAGGCTCAAAAACTGAATATGTAATCGCTTTGCTGCCATTGGGCGGTTATGTAAAAATGGCCGGTATAATTGATGAAAGCATGGATACCAATATCCAGTATGAAGAGGATGAATTAATGTCCAAACCACTCTGGGCAAAATTATGGGTCATGAGTGCCGGCGTGATCATGAACACTATTCTCGCTTTTTTTATTTTTGCTTCTGTGGGTTATTACCAGGGTACAGCAGAAATACGTAATGAGCCTGTTGTGGCGGAACTGCAGGATGATATGCCCGCAAAAGCAGCTGGAATCCTCCCCGGCGACCGAATCATCGGCATTAATGGAAGTACGATAGAAACCTGGGATGACCTCACTGAAATAATACACGGTCAGCCGAATAAAGATATGGCTTTTAGAATTGAGAGAAAAAATGTTCAGATCAATCTGAACATTACCACCACTTTTGTCCATTTTCCCCGCAGCGGTGGGATTGATACACTGGGTGTCATTGGAATTGCTCCTGAGGTCATTTTTCTGGATATGACTTTCAATGAAGCATTGGGTGTTGGCTGGTTTAGAACGATGGCAAGTTTTGGAATGATTGTTACCAGTTTAAGAATGTTGGGCTCTGGCTCTGCATCTGTTTCTGACTTCGGAGGACCGATCATGATAGCGCAATTAGCCGGGCAGACAGCTGAAGCCGGCTGGATTCCTTTTTTAACATTTATGGCCCTGATTAGTGTGAACCTTGCATTTATTAATATATTGCCCATCCCCGGGCTTGATGGTGGGCATATATTCCTTCATCTGATTGAAGGATTTATACGCAGGCCTTTAACACTAAAAACCAGGATCACCATACAGCAGATTGGGATGGCATTCATACTTATGCTGATGGTCACTATTATATTTAACGATATAACCCGTCTGTTTAATTAATAATTTCATCCAGTTCCAGAACCAGAGCTCCAAATTTGAGTTTGAGCCAGATTTTTACGGGGTAACGATTATCATCGTTTGAAAATAATATGAACATACTGGCTTTGTTTTTAAATTGTTTTTTATCTGTCCGCTCGGGTGTTACCTTGGAACAAAGAAAATCTCCAGCAGGAACACTTATCTGAATATTCTCCTCAACATTTACTTTTAAGGGCGTTATTGTTTTCCCCTGTATAGTTTTTAGTGTTTCACCATCGATGATTGATACATTCTGGTTGCGAAAAAAATAAAAAAGTGAATAGGGGGAATGAGTTCCAGATTTCATTGGTATTGTATCATTTCCTGCAATGGCATATCCTGAATCGTGATAGAGGTCTAGGTTCCGCTTTTTGTGATATTTACCTTCATGAATGTCCGTCCTCACCCTTACCGTGATTAAGGAATCTTCAGTTAGCCAAAGATCAATCACATCATCTATCGGGAATAGATAATCTGTAATTCCTTTCGTATAAGCCGTGAATTGTACATGGTATGTTTTTACCCCATTAACGGTTTCCTTATCCAGAACTTTTAAACTGCCCCGCGCCGCTTTAATATTGGAAAATGATGCATCATAGTTAAGTATTTCACCAACGTCAAAGGGGATATCTTTACCGGATACGAATGAAAACAAAAAAAGAAACGGAATGAGTTTCATGAGCGCAGCACCTTCCATTTATTTTTTTCAAACAGATAAACAGTTGATGCTGCTCCTGCAATTATACCGTCTTCTATAACCAGTTGAATTTCATGGGAAAATTCTTTGATAATTTCATCAGGGTTTGTAAGTGGCCCTTGTTTGTTGCGATTTACACTGGTTGTTGTTACAGGGTTAGAATAATTTTGTGAGAGTTTCTGGCAAAATGGGTGATCTGGAATACGTATTCCTAGGGTTTGATTATTTCCAGAAATATTTTTTGATACAATATTGTCCTTAACTGGTACGATAACGGTGGTAGCGCCACCAAGTTTTTTCAGTACATCCATCTTACTACTTCCAGGAAGTTTTAACCATGTTTCAACAGCATCTTTTGATGGCGCGATTACGCTCATGGGTCCGGATCTATTTTTTATTGTATTAATCGTATGAATCGCTTGCTCATTTTTTGCATCACAGCCAAAACCATATAAAGTATCCGTTGGATAAACGAGTACACCGCCTTTTTTCAAAACTTCACAGGCCTTTNTTACAGCACCAGTGTTATCCCAATTGATTCTTTCAACCATAGATTATTTTACATCTAACTTGGTTTTCCAGCGCCGNTGGAACCAAAAATATTGTTCTGGGGATTGTCTTATAAATTTTTCCAAAAGAGNGGTATAAGCCTGTGTAATGTCTTCNACATTTTGATTGCTGGCAATAACTGGGACCAGTTCTATGCGGTATCTTTGAAACCCGGTTTGGACACAGGCACCAAGCATAATAGGGGCCTTTGACTTAAGATGAAAAAGGGCAGCCCCTTTAGGAGTAGAAGCAGGAACTCCAAAAAAATTAACAAATACACCTCTTTGTTTTGCATCCTGATCGCTGACTAAACCAAGTATTCCGTTCTGTGTAAGCACATCATACATTTTTTCAAGAGGTTCTCTTCTGAAAATATGTTTTGTCCCGGGTAATTCCCGCTGTTCCTGGAAGAAGCGGTTTGCACCTGCATTTTTTTGACGATGCGCTACACCTGTGAAAAGATGAGCGTACTCTCCAAGCCATTTGCCCAGAATCTCCCATGCTCCAAAATGCCCGGTAATGAATACCACTCCCTTACCCTGATCCATGTATTTATCCAGCACATCTTTTCCAACAACATCAATTTTTAATCCNTCCCAGGACTTTGGGAATGCTATAAACTGGACAAAGTTATGACTGAAAAATTGATAGGTCCCCTGAAGCGTTGAGTTAACTCTTTGACTCGTCCAATCCGGGAATGCCCTGATTATATTTATTTCTGCTTGGCCTTTTCGAAGTGTTACATAATGGTATAAAAATCCTGCTAATTTGTTTGAAAGTTTATACCGAGTCATTGGGGAAATAGATGAAATCCATTTTTTCAATAGAGAAAGGATAAAATATGTAATCTGGTGAGAACGCTTCATTCTGTATGGAAATTACGGATTTGTACTGCCCTTATTTTGCTCGTTTTTTCTCATAAATAAAGTGTTTTTTGTTTTACCTATCTTTGTTTATGTATGAAATTCCAACTAATGAAACGCTGTTTATTATATTATATATTCTGTATCTCAGTTCTTTATTCAGATGTTGTATACAGNGTGCCGATCGAAGGNACCATTGATCTGGGTCTGCCACCNTTTATTCAAAGGACGCTGGAGGATGCAGAATCCAATGAAGCCACAGCTGTTATTTTTGATATTAATACATTCGGCGGCCGTGTTGACGCTGCCACCCAGATCAAAGATGCCATTCTAGGAGCAGATATTCTCACAATAGCCTTTATTAATCGCCGTGCTATTTCTGCAGGTGCTTTAATCTCGTTGTCCTGTGAAAAGATCTACATGACCGGGGGCGGTNTGATTGGTGCGGCGACCGCTGTGGATATGACAGGGAAAAAAGGAAGCGAAAAAGTCATCAGTTTCATGAGAGAAGAAATGGCATCCACTGCAGAAAAAAGAGGCCGCAGCAAAGAAATAGCCCGGGGGATGGTGGATGAAGAATTAACATTCACTCATTTAGTCATTGGAGGAGATTCAATAAAAGTGGATGATATTGAAGGACGAAAAGATGGTAAATTAATTTCCCTGACCACAGAACAGGCATTAAAATATAAGATTGCTGATGGAACTGCAGAAAATATGGAAGCATTACTGGATAGCCTGGGGTATTCATCTGTTCAAACAATCGAAACCACAGAGAACTGGTCTGAAGCCATAGTTCGTTTTTTAACAAACCCCGTAGTTGCATCTTTGCTGACCACATTCGGCTTTTTAGGAATCTTATTTGAGCTCCAAAGCCCAGGTTGGGGAATCCCCGGATTTGTTGGACTTGCCTGCTTGATTCTTTCATTAAGTGCGTCTTATATTGCCCAACTGGCTACCATGTCCGATATGCTTTTTGTATTAACGGGCTTGGCCTTGATTCTCCTGGAAGTGCTGGTGATCCCCGGGTTTGGGATTGCAGGCCTTGGCGGTATTGGACTAATGATTTATGGATTATATTTGTTATTGCTACCGGACATACCGGTAGGTGAAGAAGTATTAGGGCAGGCNATGGATGGGTTTTTAATTGGACTTGTTGGAGCGGTTATTGGATTGGTGCTGTTGGNAAAGCTTATGATAAAAACAAAATTCTGGGAACAACTCACAGCTCCAGATACACAAAAAAAAGAAGATGGTTATTCCAACACTCTTGGCTGGGAATCGTTGCAAGGTGAAACGGGGATCGCGGATACGGATCTTCATCCATCAGGCTGGGTAAGGGTCAAGGACCAGCGAATTTTTGTGGTAAGCGAGGGAGAATTTATTGAGGAAGGAAAAGAGATAAAGATTTTGTCTGTGGATGGTAACAGAGTTTTAGTCAGGGAATTAACAAAATAATAATAAAAGGAATATAACTATGCCTGTTGTACAAATGTTTATGCTAGGTATGATCGTCTTTATAGTGCTCACCATTCTTTATTTCGTACCTATCGGTATGTGGATCCAGGGGATTGTTTCTCTCGGGCTGGGTAGGATTCGAATCATAGATCTTATCCGGATGCGTCTTAGGAAAATTTCACCACGCTTAGTGACAGACGGTGTAATTAACCTTCACAAAGCCGGGTTACCTCATATTTCAACGGACATGCTGGAAACCCACTATCTTGCTGGAGGGAATGTCCTGAACATTGTGTCTGCCCTTATTGCAGCTAGTAAGGCAAATATTCAACTGCCATTTGAAACTGCAACTGCGATCGACCTGGCTGGACGAGACGTAAAAGAAGCGGTTGCAACTTCAGTGTATCCGAAAGTGATTGATGCACCCGTTAAAGGGACACTGGCCGCTGTGGCGAAGGATGGCATCGAAGTAAAAGCAAGGGCCCGGGTTACCGTTCGTACGAATATTCCTGGTCTTGTAGGAGGTGCCACTGATGATACTGTCATTGCCCGTGTTGGCGAGGGGATCGTCAGTGCCATTGGTTCGTCACAAACGTATTCCGCTGTGCTGGAGAATCCCGATGCTATTTCCCGGGCTGTTTTGGATAAAGGCCTGGATGCGGGAACGGCATTTGAGATTCTATCCATTGACATTGCTGATCTGGATGTGGGGAAAAATATTGGCGCTTCACTTCAGGCAGACCAGGCAGAAGCGGACCTTCGTGTTGCACAGGCTAAAGCTGAAACCCGTCGTGCAATGGCCGTAGCTGAAGAACAGGAAATGACTGCCAGAACACAGGAAATGAGAGCAAAAGTTGTGGNAGCAGAAGCAGAAGTTCCAAAGGCTATGGCCCAGGCNTTCAGGGATGGGAATATGGGCATCATGGATTATTATAAAATGGAAAATATCAAATCTGATACTACCATGCGGGATGCAATTGCTGGGACAGATTCNGANCNANNTGATGATGANCCATTAGAGGATAACTAAACACTGAATGAGANNCANGTTTTGGATATTCCAATTCCGAATCATTTAGTTGATCAAATATCCGANCGGTGCCTGCGCTGTTATAANGAGCAGCAATGGTATGGANAAAATTTNCTGTATGATTTCATTGGTGANACCGATGTTGCTGGACAGAGAATTTTNGAGATTGGCTGTGCAGAAGCNGGTTTACTCAAATTTTATCAAGAAAAAGGTGCTNNATGTTCNGGGNTGGANTTNTCAGACGTCNGGTTCAATAATGCNATTTTGNTGAATCAGGNTAATTCACTTCATTTATTCCAGGCAAATATTTGTGATCCGGAAACCTATGCCAGTGAACTTACAGAACCCTATAATACCATTGTGATNCGGGATGTGATTGAGCATATTGATAANAAAAAAACAGCNTTGAAGAATATTTTNGNATTGTTGANACCAAATGGAAAACTGTTTATATCCTTTCCTCCNAAANACTGNGCCTATGCAGGGCACCAGCAGACTGNACCTNGGATATTAGGTAAAATACCNTACTTACATTTGTTTCCTGATTTTATATATAAAGCATATTTGAAANTGATTGGTTGTCCAGNGAAGAAAATAGATTATTTGATATCAACCAAGAAAACCCGTATATCCATNAATCAGATGAGAAAAATAGTCAAATCNATTGGATTTANTNTCNGGAAGGAAAGCAACTGGTTCATTCGNCCGGCATATTCATTTCGTTTTGGATTACCACGGGTAAAAAATCCTTTTGCATGGTTTCCATTCCTGAATGAAATATTCTGCAATGGTGTGTTATTCCTATTAGAGAGACCGGAGGCGTAATATGAAATGGCTTGGTCTCCTGCTCCTTTACTTTATTTCTACTTATATAAAAAAGCGCCAGCAGAATCAGAAGCGCCAGCAGATCGAGTCAGACCCGGGGTGGGATTNAGAAAAGGANGCTCCACCCCAGGAGCCTGGTCAGAAGCTTGACCAGTTATTGAATGATCTTTTTGACCAGGGTGCCAACCTAGATCCTGAATCGGTCCCCATTCCAATACAGACTGAAGACTCAGAGCTTGACCAACTGGAAACAATAACAGAAGAAGTTGATAACTTTGTAGAAGGGATCATTGANCCNGATGAGATAGATTTATCGGAGATAGATGAACAGGTNGAAGCGTTCGAAGAAAAGATNTACCATTCCAAACTGGCAGATAAAAAAGAATTGCATTTTGGAAAAAAATGGTTGAAAAAAACCAATCTCAGGNAAGAATTATTTAATTCTAAAAAAGCACTTAAAAAATCGATTATAGTTAAAGAAGTACTCGATAAACCCCTGGCGCTGCGACGATAGATTATCCCAGTAAACTATAGACCTTTTTTGCTTCTTTTAACAGGTCATCTTCCGTGCCGTTATTATGGATAACGAAGTCTGCCATATGCACTTTATCCTCATCAGACCATTGCAGTTCTAACCTGCGTAGGANTTCATCCCGAGTTAAACTGCCCTGGGTCATGACCCGTTCCGTCCGGAGTTTTAAATGTGATGTCACTACAATTACATAATCCATNTGCATATCTGCACCGGATTCATAAATCAATGCNGCATCCACCACAAAAATATCATGCTTCCCGGNAGCCAACACTTCATCAAACTTGCTGTCAATTTCTGTAAAAACGTATGGATGAATTATTGTATTAAGCCTAAGCTGGTGATCCTCATNCTGGAATGCAATGCGGGCTAATTTTGATTTTTCAATTTGTCCGCTTATACCCAGCACATCGGTCCCAAATTCTGCAATAATCTCACTTTGCGCTGTTTCATTTTTATTCAGAATTTCCTTTGCAATTAAATCTGCATCAAAAATATACGACCCCCATGTATTAAACAGGGTACTTACAGAACTTTTTCCAGATCCAATTCCGCCAGTGAGACCGACTTTAAGCATTTTATTTTAAAACCGTTAATATTCGTTCAGTGATTTCGGATATTTCACCCAGGCCATCCACATCCTTAAGGATGCCTTTTTTTTGGTAAAAGTCTAGTAATGGCGCTGTTTGTTCCCAATAGATTTTTTGACGGTTCCGGATTACATCGGGNGTATCATCGCTTCTGCCGGATTCNGCCCCGCGTTTAATAAGCCTCTCCACCAGTTCACCTTCATCTGCTGTTAAACTGATGACCCTATCCAGGGCATGGTTGATGGATTCCATTATTTTTTCCAATCCAACAGCTTGGGGGAGTGTCCTGGGAAACCCATCCAGTAGATAACCGCCATCACAATCAGTGTTTTTAATCCTGTCTTGGATAATATCCAATAAAACCCGGTCTGGAACGAGCTTTCCAGCATCCATATATAATTTTGCCTGCACGCCAGTATCAGTTTTTTTCTCGATCTCNGTACGGAGAATGTCCCCGGTTGAAAGATGGGCAATATTTAATTTACTTTTTATACGACTTGCCTGNGTGCCCTTCCCCACTCCAGGAGGTCCCATAATTAACAGTTTCATACGATTTTATACTCTCTCGTTAAATTAAAATCCCCGCGATGGTTGCTGTTAACCAGGAGGCCAACGCACCCCCGATCATGGCTTTAAAGGCCAGTCTTGAAAGATCTTTTCTTCTTTCTGGCGCCATACCCCCGATTCCGCCCAGCTGAATTCCTATGGATCCAAAATTAGCGAAACCGCACAGTGCGTAACTGGCAATGATTGCTGTGCGTTCAGATATTCCGCCATTATTGATTATTTCACCCAGATTTGAATAGGCAATTAATTCTGTTAATACGATTTTTTCNCCCATNAGNGTGCCCATGATTCTCGCTTCATCCCAGGGAATTCCCATAGACCAAGCTATGGGTTGAAAGACAAACCCCATCATTTCCTGCATGGTTGTATCAANAAAATANCCCAGTGTANAATTTATCATGGNAATAATAGATACAAATGCAACCAGCATGGCTNCNACATTNGCAGCTAATTTCAATCCATCGGTGGCNCCTCTGCCAAGGGCATCCATGGCATTTGCATCTTGTTTTTCGATACTGATGTGTAAATCGCCGATTGTATCTGGTTTTTCTGTTTCAGGATAAATTATTTTTGCCATAACCAAGGCAGCAGGGGCAGACATGATACTGGCAGCCAGCATATGGCCTGCGATCCCGGGTATAGTATTCAGCCACAAAACATATAAAGCTAAAACAGAACCAGCAACTGTGGCAAACCCTCCGGTCATTACTGCAGTTAACTCAGAATTAGTCATGTTTTTAATGAATGGCCGGATTAAAATGGGCGCTTCTGTCTGTCCCACAAAAATATTAGCTGAAACACTTAATGTTTCAGCGCCGCTCGTTTTCATGGTTTTTTCCATCAGGCGCGCTATCCATTTTACTATAAATTGTATAACTCCGAAGTGATAGGTAACCGCTATTAAGCTTGAAAAAAATATGATTACCGGCAAT
>PBCV01000009.1 GCA_002717915.1 Fidelibacterota bacterium
CCCATCAGGTATCGTGGCTGATCTTTCGGTAAGAGCTCATGGCAAAATTCAACCGTATCGAGCATGACATTTTTTTCTTCCCCCACTGCCAGTCCGCCAATCGCCATACCGCAGGTTGAATAGGGAATCAATTGTTCTGCGCTCAATTGTCTTAAGGAATGGTCTCCAGCCCCCTGTATAATTGGAAAGACAGTTTGCCCGTAATTGTACAATTCAGGATTTTCCTTGAGCCAATTATTACACCGTCTCATCCATTGGGTGGTTCTGTCCACCGCATTTTTGATCGTTTTTTCATCCGCATCTCCCGGTGGGCACTCATCAAAGGCCATAATAATGTCTGCGCCAAGTTTTCGTTGGATCTCCATGGAAAATTCTGGAGTGAAGGTGTGCCTGCTGCCGTCTAAATGGGATTGAAACTCCACACCATCATCTGAGATGGTGTTCAGCTTTGCCAAGGAAAAAACCTGGAAACCGCCGCTGTCGGTTAAGATGGGTTGATCCCAGTTTGAGAATGTGTGCAGNCCCCCNGCCTNNTTGATGATCTCAGTACCCGGGCGTAAATAGAGGTGATAGGTATTGCCTAGAATGACCTGNGAGCCAATATATTTGAGTTCATGGGGTGCCATGGTCTTTACCGCACCCACGGTCCCCACCGGCATAAACACCGGAGTTTCAATGGAACCGTGATCCGTTTTTAGGATGCCTGTCCGGGCAGAAGAACCAGAATCAGTGGATTGAACCGTAAAATTCAATATGGATTAAAACAATACTTTGAAGGCATCCTTTACAAATTTCACTGGATGGAGCTCCATATTTATTTTTTTAATCTTTTTATTCATGCTTGAAACAGGCACCACTGCTTTTTGAAACCCCAGCGCAGCTGCTTCATGGAGCCTGTGTTCCAACCGATTGATGGACCGTACTTCCCCTGCCAGGCCCACTTCCCCGCATAAGACAACACCTTCATCGATGGGTTTATCCATGGTGCTGGAAGCTGCAGAACAGATGATCGACAGATCTGCGGCCGGGTCATTCACCCGTAGCCCTCCGACGAGATTCACAAATACATCTTTGGTACCCATAGCCAGTCCCATTCTTTTTTCCAATACAGCGATCAGCATGCCCAGCCGTTTGTAATCAAAGCCGTTTACATTTCTCTGGGGCGTACCATAGTTTGCATTGGCTACCAGGGCCTGGACCTCCACAAGGATCGGCCTGGTACCTTCCAGGGACGGGTAAATNCTTGTTCCTGCTATATCAATGCTGCGCTCCGCTAAGAACATTTCAGAGGGGTTACCCACTTCCCGCAAACCCGTTTCATCCATCTGAAAGATTCCCACCTCGTGGGTGGCTCCAAAACGATTTTTTNCAGAGCGTAAAATACGGTGGTCATAACGATCGTCCCCTTCCATGTAGAGAACCGTATCCACCATATGCTCCANCATCTTCGGCCCCGCAATAGTGCCTTCTTTCGTCACGTGCCCCACGATCAATATGGCTACGTTTTTGTACTTGGACACTTCCAATAGTCTCTGTCCACAATCGCGGATCTGGCTCGGGGAGCCTGGCAAAGAATCCAAGCCTGAATTCATAATGGTCTGGATTGAATCAATGACTACCAGATCCGGCTGAATTCGATCTATATGTGTAATGATNCCATCCAGATCATTTTCGCCAGATAAGAATAATTGGTCTGGGCTTACCTTAAGCCGGCGGGCACGTAGNGCTACCTGTTCTTCACTTTCTTCTGCGGATATATAGAGTGCCTTACGATCCATGCCAGAGCAGATATGCAGTGCCAGTGTTGATTTCCCAACGCCAGGATTTCCGCCCAGTAAAATGAGAGACCCTGCCAGCAGTCCACCGCCAAGAACACGATCCGCTTCCTTGAGCCCGGTAGCGATCCTTTCCCCTGGCTCGGCACTCAGTATATCATTCAGGGATTTNGATTCCCTTGGTTCAACGGTTCTGCCATTTTTCTTTTTGGATACCTTGAATTCAGAAAGGGTTCCCCATTCCTTACAGGTNGGACANTGNCCATTCCATTTGGGGAAATCGTCTCCACAGGCGCTGCAGAGATAGGCTGTTTTAGTTTTTATATTAGCCATGATGGTGNAGGAAATTGGTCACCATGGCACAGTGAATCAAGAAAGGTTTACCAGTCAGGGCCCAGTGAGAAATACCACTGTGGTTTNGAATATCCNTTCGGGTTCTTATCCCAGGCCATCTCGATTTTCAATAAGAAATATCCAAGGTTGATCTTTGTACCCAGTCCGGCAGTAGTAACCCAGGGTGAATAGTTCCCGGATGCATTGGGGCCATATCGCTCTGGCCATTGGGTGGAAGNAAACTCATCCGGGNTATCCCAGGCAGCACCGATATCCATGAACGCATGCCCCCGTATATTGCCAAAGATCACTTTCAGTGGAAAGCCCAGAGCCAGGTAATTGATGAATGGGAAGCGCACTTCAAGGTTAAATAAGGATGTATTGTTACCAAACCGTTCTGCGAAGCGGGCACCGCGCAGAGGCCAGGCATACTCCGTAAAATAGATATCATGGATCAAGGATGCATTGGATGTATCCAGAAGCACTTCCCGGAAATGACTGTTATCTTCCTGGCCATTGGTTTCACCGCCTCCAGCCAGTAAGTAGGGTATGCCTCCTAGGAAGAATTTTTGTTTATTTGGACCTAAACTTTTCCCAAAAAAGCCCCGTACGGCAAAAGTGTAATCTCTGCCAAATCGCCAGTATTTTCTTACGTCCGATTTTACGGTTTGAAATTTTAAATTGTTTGATCCATACCCAGGGCTTACGGTGAGTGTCGTATTCTGCCTGAAACCATCTATGGGTCCTGTAAAGCCAAAAACAGAATTATCGTATATCCAGCTTAGTCTTGGTAGCACCGTGGAATACATTGAAGAGTACGTGGTAGAGTATTCAGCCTGTCCAAAATCATTTAGGGTTTGTTCTAAAATAGAATAATTAATATTGTGCCAGGATAAACCGTAGTCAAGCCTATGGAATCGGCTAAACGGATGAGAAACAATTCCCTGGANGCCGTAATGCCTTAAACGCCCCAGTGAATAGTAATCCACCTGAAAAAAGTTTGCATTCTGAAAGGCTATGAAATAATAATCCATCCTGTTTTTAAGATACCCATATTGAAAGAAGTAATCGCTGTTCTCAAGGGTCAGAACCATCTCTGTTCCGAATGCGATCTGGTGATCCCCCAGGATATCGCTGAACGCAAAATAGGTCATCCCGCTGGTGCCNAATACGTTGCTTATCTGGAGGTTCCCGCTTACCAGGTCCAGCGTAAACCTTGTTTTATAGGATTTCGGTATATAATGTCCATCAACTTTTGTTGAATCCACAGACACCAGTTCTTCTGCTATAGGCCGTTCATCCAGAGATGAATTAAAATGTTCATATCCCCTTGCAAAAATCCAACTTGAATATCCTTCTGAAACTCCCCTATCCAGCTGGGNTGATGTATGGCGTCGTAGATCAGTAATACTTTCAGTGTCCGTTTCCCTGTTGAGCANGAATTGCGTAGGCTCTATTGTTTTTTCCTTCAATCTCAATGGATTTGCCACACTGTATAGATCCCAGCCTATGCCTGCATATCCTGCAAAAATTAGACTATTATCATCCTGNGANAGGGTCGGCTGCTGCANTCCTGTTAATACATTGGTTATAGCATAGGGTTCAAGTTCCTGTTTTACACCCGATCCTGGATCAAAACTATTTTCAAGTGGATGAATAAACAGGTTCCACACTCCATTATGATCTGCTGTGTAGAAAAGAGAATTTTTCGTATGGGCCCAAACCGGGTGGGATTCGTTATAGTCAGTATCTGTGACCCTGGATATATCCCNGCTTTCAATATCGACTGTGTAAATATCGGTCTGGCTGTAGTCATGTTCATNCATCAAACCACCAAATTCGCCTTCAACGTGATCGCCCCGGTCGGAGACAAACACAATTTGAGACCCATCCGGTTTCCAGGAAGGATAAGAATCGGNAAAAATATCGTCCGTGATTTTTCTTGATGATTCTGTATCCATATTAAAAATATAGATATCACTGGACTCTCCCGCCTGTCCCACAAATGCAATNTNGTTTCCTCTAGGACTCCATGCTGCAGAAAAAACCCCATCCATATCTAATTCATATTTTTCGGTTTTCCGCGTTTTCACATCAATAATGTGAAGAACATCGCCCTTTCCTGCTTTGGCAGCTACTACAATTTTCTCATTGTCCGGTGACCATGAGAGCCCTGGCTGAAGCCATTTTAATTCTTCAAAATCGACAGAACGATTCCCCTTGACCAGTTTCTTGATTCTTTTTCCCGTCATGGCATCCAGAATATGAATATCAAAATATCCGGTCTGATCTGANAGCAGGGCCACCATACTTCCATCCGGAGACAAAGCTGGGCTCACATTATAGAAATTATTTACTTTTTTATGATCCGTTAATTTCTCTGACATATCTTCAAGGGGATCACGATCTTTCACATCAGCCCAGTATTCTTTTTTAAGATACTTATGCCATTGTGTTGTTAGATCTTTATAATTCATACCCAGAGCACTTTCATACCCACGTTCATCATTTTGTGTTCGTTTCATAGAACGAAAAATATCCCCGATTTTTTCCCGGCCATATTTTCCTGATATAAACCTCCATAATGACTGACCGCCCTTATAAGCCATGAAATAATTCAGTTCTTTAACAGATGGCATTCTTTCATGTACCGCAATATCCCGCATGACCATATCTGCTTTCGTATCCCAATTGGAACTCAGGTACTCTGCCAGCCCTTCGTTGGACCATATAGGGACACGAATCTTGGTACGGCTCGAAACCACATTCTGCATGCTGCCGCCGTAAACCATATCATTGATCATGGCATGAACCAGTTCATGATGGATCACATGGCGAAATTGCTCATAGTTCCCTTCAAAAGGAAATACCACACGNTTCTTGAANAGTTCTGTAACTCCGCCAATGCCTTCCCGCATGTAGGTNCNGACCACATTAGTTTGCTGGAACTCGTTATGTGAGTTGTATACCATGATGGATACACGGCGCTTCAGATCCCATCGCAGGTGGACAGAGATCTGTTCATAAGANTCTTCAGCCACATCCGCAGCNAATTCCGCCAGATNCTGTTCACCGCCATAATAGTAGATATCAAAATGGGGGGTCTGGATAAAATTCCAGTCAAAATCCCNGTACTGGACCTTATTTTGNCCAAAGGATTGGGCATTGATTGAAGTGACCAAGAATAATATGAATGTATAAAGAAATTTCATGTTTCTTTTACTACGTCCTCTTTTATAGAGAGTTCCCCAAGATTAGTCAATTTTACNGAGAGAAGTCAACCATTCCTCGAATTTCATTTTTTACCTTCGCTAGGCCCTTGCCCGGTGAAAAAGTCACAGGTAAGTTTCGCCCATTATGAAGACACCCGTCTATTTTATTTCTGATATTCACTTAAAACTGAAGGTAGATACCTACGAAAAAGAACGGCGTAATAAACTATACCGCCTGCTGGATCATATTCTGGATACCGGGGGTACCTGCTTTTTTGTGGGCGACCTGTTTGATTTCTATTTTGAGTACCCTGACTTGGTCCCCAAAGCTTATATGGATTTTTATCAAANGGCACTGGAAATGAAAAAGANNGGCATTGATCTTCATTTTTTACTGGGCAACCATGACTATTGGGTTCAGGAATTCATGAATGATCTGGTGATGGACAAGATATATTTTGATGATGCAATTATTGAGATCAATGGAAAGAAATTCTTTATTACTCATGGGGATGGTCTCCTAAGCTGGGACTATGGATACANGGTATTAAAAAGAGTAATTCGTTCTAAATTTTTCATTTGGCTGCTTCGGTGGATACATCCTACCATTACCTATAAGTTTGCACGATATATTTCCAAGAGTGGACGTCATAATACCCATTCTGAAAAATTTAATGAAAATGTTCGCATTGAGCTTCAGNATATTTCAAAAAAACATTTTGAGAATGGCTTTGATTACATGATCTCAGGGCATTATCATTTAGGTGAAATGTTTAAGGTGAATGAAGGAAAACTGGCTGTTTTAGGCGATTGGTTCTTCCGTCCCTATTATGCTGTCTTTGATGGNGAAGATTTGAGCCTGGAACCTTGGGAGCATGATGCATAGGTATATTATCACTATAATAACCGCCCTATTTCTATTTCAGGGGTGTTCAACTATAAAAGGATTATTTGGGAGAAAATCTATTGGAGATCCCAATGATCCAGACTTTTTGAACAGGGTTCAGACTCTAAAGAGTGCCTACCGGGATGGAAACATCCAGGCACTGGATGAGTTGATCGAAGTNTACGAAGACCCGGATCTGCACGTAAAACTGCGNGTTGCNGCAGGGAAAACCCTGGNCGAAACCCAGCATCCCAGNGCACTNCACGCCATCNCAGAAATGGTNGCAACCACCACAGCATTGGATTATACCCTCTTGAATGAATCGATCAATATGCTGGGGATGTTCAACGAAAACCCCAAAGCGGCAGAAGCCCTAGTGCGTTCCATGCATAAGATGGAAGAAAAAACGAACGAGATCCATATTTCCCTGGTCAAGAATCTGAACCGAGTCAGGACCAAAGACCAAATCCTTGCCCTTCTGGATCTCTATGAAGTGGCAAAAAGCAATATGTCCCGTACAGAGCGTCTATTGACAGAGACTCTGGGAGCGCTTGGGAACCACCAGGTGGTGCCGATCTTGACTACCATCGCCAAGGATCCAAAAATTAATATCGGCATTCGAAACAAGGCCGTTGAAATACTGGGGAAGAAAAATCCCAATGAAGTGGCTATTGCCTTTGCAGAATTATTGGGTGACCCAAACACAAATCTTGAAGTTCGGGAGTTTGCATTAAACACCATGAAGGGAGTGAAGGAGGAAAACCTGGTCATTGCCCTGTTAAATACCTACAATATGGGGAAAACCCAATACTACAGCCTCTTAAACACCATGCTGGCTGCCTTGGGCGAGTTTGATGATCCTGAAGTGAAAAAAGCAGTTATTGAGATCGCCCATAGTAAGGATTACCCCATAGATATTCGAAAAAAAGCAATTGACAATCTGGCGGCTTTCAATGACCCATCCGTTGTAAATGGATTACTACCCATGCTGGAGGATAAAGAGAATTACATCTATTACGATAATATTATAGATATGGTCTATGCCCTGGGCGAAGAAAAGAAAAATGCAGAAGCAGTGCGCCGGATGGCATTCAAAGCCCACTTTTCCCGGAGGGAGCATGAATAGATATTTGACCTGGCTGCTTCTTTTAGGAATTGTATTTGCTGTTGATGTTAAAGAAAAAGTTAAAAAGAAATTTACCGTAACAGGTGTTGTACAAAACAGTGCTGGAGAAGGAATCAAAAAGGTAAAACTCAAAATCATTAATGAAGAAGGTAAAGAGATCAAAGATGGTAAAAGTAAGGGCGACGGAGAATTTAAATTCAAGAAGATCCGCGCCGGATCATATACCATCAGGGGCGAACATAAAAAAGAAGGAAGCGGTGAAGTTAAATTCACTTTAAAAACTACTGATGTAGATTTGACCCTAAGGATCTCTACGGGTGAAATCGCGGATGCACCTTCCCAGTCCGATTCAGAAACTGGGATGACCGAAGAACCAGTCATGCTTCCGCAACAGAGACCAAAACCAGCAAAACCTAAATTGAAATTTGAGGATTTATTCTTTGAATATGAATCCAACCTTAAAGCGCTAGAGACAGAGATCGATTCATTAAAAAGTGTGGTAAAAGGGTACCAGAAAGGCCAGACCATGCCCAACGTCAGCCGTGAATTATTAGATTTGATCAAGGTACCAGCGTTCCAGCACCGGGTAGAACTCCAGAATGGTACAGTTGTTACAGGTGATTTATTAGAAGAATCAGATTCGACCCTGATCCTAAAAACCCAGATCGGTACACTGGTATTAAAGAAGGAAATGGTGGTTCGTATGGATGAGCTTGAAAAACCGGGACCAAAGGTCATTTTCCTGGGAGATCCATTTATTGATTATTACCCAGATCGACAGATCTTTTCCGGTCGGGTCAAGAATGTTGGCGAGATCCGGGCAGATTTTGTACGGGTAATTGGGAACCTTTTTGATCAAACTACTTCAAATACTGGCACAGATTCGATCTTTGTAAAGGGTACTCGAATTGCATATGAATCTAATGTGGTAGCCGATACAGCACTTGAACCAGATCAAACTGCGCCCTACACACTAACAGTACCCATAACAAAAGGACGGAAAGCTGAATACCATACCATGGATATTCACTGGGAAGAAACAAAATAGTAGGAGTTTATTATGTATAAATCCATATTTATTCTATTACACTTGACCTTCATCATGGCTCACGGTGGAACCAATAATCGTGCTATAGAATTTCCTGATCTTCCAGGATACAAAACGCTGGTCTGCGATCTCCACATGCATACCGTGTTCTCCGATGGCAGTGTCTGGCCAAATATCCGTGTTATGGAAGCACAAAAGGATGGTATAGATGTCATAGCAACCACGGAGCACATAGAGTACCAGTCCTGGATAAATGATATCCCCCACCCTGATCGAAACCGTTCATTTGAATTGGCAACAGAATTTGCAAAACATTCTGATTTAATGGTGATAAACGGTTCTGAGATTACCCGGGACATGCCACCAGGGCACGCCAACGCTATATTCATTAAGGATGCAAACAAATTAATGGTGGATGATCCCATTGATGTTTACTTAGAAGCCCGTAAACAAGATGCCTTTATATTCTGGAATCATCCTTATTGGGCGAGCCAGTCTCCCGATGCCAGCGTTCCTCTGGATCAGCTCCATCTGGAAATGATCAAAAATGGTCTGTTAGAAGGGATAGAGATCGTAAATGATACGACCTATTCCAACGAAGCGTTTCAACTAGCCCTAGATCATAATTTGACCATCCTGGGGACATCTGATATCCATGGTTTAATTGACTGGCAGTACAGAATATCAGCCGGAGGACACAGACCTGTTACCCTGGTCTTTGCCCGTGAGAAAACTCAATCATCTTTAAAGAGAGCATTAAGAAAGGGTCAAACTGTAGTCTGGTTCAATAAAAAACTACTTGGGAAAAGTGAATTTCTTATTCCATTGATCAATTCCAGCCTAAGCATTCGTTCCGCAAGCTACATTCATAATTCAACAATAGTTCATGTTGTTATAGCCAATAACTCAGATGCACCCTACACCCTCAGAAATCAAAGCGTATATGATTTTTATAATACTACAGATCTGGTTATGATTCCACCCCATGGCGAAGCCATAATTGATGTGAGGACCATAGATAAAAAAAGGAAATTTGAAATGCAGTTCGAAGTTCTGAACGCTTTGAGTGCACCGAATACTCACCCCGTTTTTAGAATTATAGTAAAACCCAAACAATAAAAGGAATTATTAAAATTGACTACTCTTACTAAACACTCTATAAGCGTGATAATATTATTAATTACTGCGCAGAATGTATTCGCCCATAAAGATCATTCAAACCCACCTGCTATGCCTGCAATTGGAATTATTCAGGGTACCATCATCGATTCTACTACAACCAAGCCCATTGAATATGCTTCAGTTTCACTTGTTGATCTAGAACACAACGAATTGGTAACAGGAGGCCTCACGGATAAAAATGGTATTCTAAATATCACTGGAATACCACTAGGAAAATATGTAGCAGTAATCGAGTTCATTGGCTACAAAAAGAAAGAGATTAGCCCTATAAATCTATTTCCTGGAGAAGGAAGCGGAATCCGTTATGATCTGGGCCAGATCAAACTAAGTATCTCGGCTGTAAATATGGAAGCAGTTGAGGTTGTTGGAGATGAGAGTGTGTTTATTCAAACCATTGATAAAAAAATATTCAACGTTGGACGAGATCTATCATCATCCGGTGGAAGTGGTTCAGACGTTTTGAGGAAAATCCCTTCAGTGGATGTTGATATTGATGGTGTTGTTTCTATTGCAGGAGATGCAAATGTAACTATTCTTGTTGATGGAAAGCGAAGTGGTAGAACCGGAAGTGGTAGGCGTGGTGAAGTAGAGAATATTCCAGCCTCTATGATCGAGAAGGTTGAGGTTATAACCAATCCTTCTGCAAAGTATGACCCTGATGGAGTTGGCGGAATCATCAATATCGTATTGAAACGTGGAGTATTGGATGGGTTTAATGGAAATATTTCTGCTATGCAGGGACAGTACAACCAGAAGAACTTAAATGGCAATGTTAATTACCGTACTGACAAATTGAACCTTTTTACTAGTGCAAATTTTCGAACTGGAGATAGGATTGGGGATGGAGTAAGACAATTCCAATATGCTTATTCAAATAGAACTGATTCTTTATTTCAGAATACAAGTCGCACGAGGACTCCAGATAATCTTGGATTTAGAATTGGAGGAGACTACTACCCTACTAAAGCAAGCACTCTTGGGTATACCCTTGATATTGCAGAACATAAAGAACTCACTGAAGAGGAATTCTATTACACTGCCAATACTCAAGACAGAGCATTAGTAGATACAGAATTTCATACTACTGAACACGACGATGGACAACATATTGACCATGCACTGACCTATGAAAACAAATTTGATTCCCAGGAACAATTATTAAAAGCATACGTAAGTTTTTCTCATGAGATTGACGATGTTCATGAACATGGCGGAAGTGAAACTGAACATCATNCAGTTGANAGNGAAAATGAGACCAATGCTANGGAACATAATGATAATTGGACATTATCAATCGATTATGAAGATGAGTTAAGAGACAACNTNGCAATTGAAGTTGGTGCAAAAACAACTCTNAGANATTTTGGTACAGANCTGAACTACCTNNGGCAAGAATATAAAAATGATTATAATGAAGATNTNTATGCAGCATATCTAGTAACAAGATATGATCTGACAGATCGTTTTGGTTTAAAAGTTGGAGCCNGNCTAGAGCAAGTTGAGACCAAAGCCNNNCTNGGTGGTCCAACGGAACATGATTCAACCAATATCATTACAAAGATTTTTGATGACGCTATCGAACAATCNCCTTTTGATAACCCGTATTCTAAAGTGTATCCTAGCGCTTTCTTACTTTACAAATTGACTGAAAATCAAAACTTACAATTTGGATATTCTAAAAAGGTTAATCGACCAAATAGAAGGACATTGAGCCCTTTCCCTAGGAGTACTCAAGATTTAACTAGGCTAAGAAATGGGAACCCATATCTAAGACCAGAATATAGTGATGTAATGGAACTCACATTTTCAAGTAACTCTAGAAAATTAAATCTCAACTTNTCTNCATCNTATAAGAATACAAGNGATGTAATCATGTGGTGGGACAGGGATTATNTAACNTTTGACTCAACAACATATGAGCTTCTTACTGCTGGTAATGCTGAAAATTCTAAAAGTACAAATATAANTGGAAACATAATGTATAGACCTATGCCACTGGCAAGTATCATGATCTGGGGATATGGCTGGAANTCNGAAACATCTGATAAAGGTGAGTCAGANTTTAATGGNAATTCAAGAGGTATGGGNTTTGGAGGAAGATTGACCTTGAATATNCCAACAGTTGCGAGACTTGAACTATCAGGAAATGGAAGAGGTAAAATGAAGATAACTACAGGCACAATACCAGCTAATTTTCGNGTGAACCTNGCACTTCAAAAATCATTCTTACAAAANCGTCTATCCGTTACTGCTAAGATCAATGACATATTTGATNCTGGAAAATTCATTATTGATACATCTAATGAAGTAACGAATAGTATAACACAAGAGACCTATACCCANTNNATGTATGCNGAACGNCAAAGNCAAAAACGTAATGCNTCTATTGTNTTAAACTATAACTTTGGAAAACANCANAAGAAAAAATGGNATAGGAGTAATTTTTCTGGTCGTTCAGGTGGNATGGGAGGNGGCGGAATGGATATGGANTACTNATNNANCNTAAGGNAAGACGAATACGTTCAATCATTTCCCTGACTTCNATTGGNGGCTGTGGATTCTTTTTAGCAACCAGATANGCAANACTAAAATTNACGANAGCTCCNATAGCACCAAATGCATTGGGNTCTATACCCANAAACCANTTCGGCTCCATATTTCCAAGGAATGCTGTNGACTGNATNAACATAATACCCTTNTGCTGNAATACNTATAAAAGAGTTACGCCAATTCCAGCNAGCATNCCNGCAATNGCGCCTTCNTTATTCATTGTCTTAGAAAAAATNCCCATCATCAGAGCTGGNAAAATAGATGANGCAGCCAGNCCAAANGCTAAGGCAACNGTNCCNGCNGCAAAATCNGGAGGATTAAACCCAAAATANCCNGCAACTGCGATCGAAGCAGCCATGGCAATCCGGCTGGCTCTTAATTCTTCCTNTTCAGAAATCTNTGGNCNGAAAACACCTTTNAACAGATCATGAGAAATAGANGATGCAATAGCCAGCAGCAAGCCNGCAGCGGTTGACAGGGCTGCTGCCAGTCCCCCTGCGGCAACNAGTGCGATTACCCAGTTGGGCAANCCAGCNATCTCTGGGTTNGCCAGNACCATAATATCCCGNTCCACTTTTACCATTTCATTATTTTCAGTGCCTGTGTACTGAATAAANCCATCTCCATTTTTATCTTCAAATTGTAGCAAGCCTGTTTTTTCCCAATTCCTGAACCAGGAAGGTCGATCTTTATAGGCCAGGTTTTGCTCCTGTTCTGGCTGATCAATAGTGGTTATAAGGTTTAACCTGGCCATTGCAGCTACAGCCGGTGCTGTAGTGTATAATATAGCAATAAATACCAATGCCCACCCCGCGGACGAACGGGCAGCCTTTACTGATGGTACAGTAAAAAACCGCATAATTACATGGGGCAACCCAGCTGTGCCAATCATTAGGGACAAGGTATAGAAAAACATATTAAATAAACTTAAGCGCGCATTGGTGGTATATTCCTTAAACCCAAGATCCGTAATAATTTGGTCTAATTTATCCAATAAATGTGAACCATCTTCCAGAGTACCACCCAACCCTAGTTGGGGAATTGGGTTTCCCGTAAGCATAAAAGAAATAAAAATAGCAGGTATCGTGTAAGCTATGATCATAATGACATACTGTGCAATCTGGGTATAGGTAATGCCTTTCATCCCTCCCATAACAGCATAAATAAAAACAATAGCCATTCCAACCGTAAGCCCCTGATCATAGTCTACTTCCAGAAATCGTGAAAACGCTACCCCGATTCCTTTCATTTGTCCTATCACGTAAGTGACTGAAGCAATGATAAGACACACCACCGCTACAACCCGGGCCGTCTTGGAATAATACCGGTCACTGATAAATTCAGGGACTGTGAATGAACCGTGCTTTCTTAGATATGGAGCAAGTAATAATGCTAACAGCACATATCCACCAGTCCAGCCCATCAAGAATACCGAACCGCCATAACCAAAAAAAGCAATCAGGCCTGCCATGGAAATAAAAGAAGCAGCTGACATCCAATCTGCAGCAGTTGCCATTCCATTAGCAACCGGGTGCACATCTCCACCAGCTACATAGAATTCTTTTGTACTTCCGGCTCGGGCCCAGAAAGCGATACCTATATATATAACAAACGTAGCACCAACAATAGTAAAGGTGAGAGCCTGGAGTTCCATTTTAGGATTTGATTCCTTTATTCATCGCGTGTTCCGTATTTCTGATCAATTTCACCCATTTTAAACGCATAATAAAAAATAAGGATTAAAAAAATATAGATAGAGCCCTGCTGGGCAAACCAGAACCCCAATTTATACCCTCCCAAATGAATCGTGTTTAAACTATCAACTAAGATTATGCCAAAACCATAGGATACCACAAACCAAATCACCAGGCATTTTATGATAAGAGAAATATTTTCTTTCCAGTAGGTGTTTTGTTCGTTCATATTATATAGGTTTTTCAATCCCATTTATTATTAGGCTTCTGGCAGGTTTCCATTCCCCGAATTAAAAGGCTGCTTTAGTATAGTTTGAAATATATCATAAATAAACCTGATCCTTTCCGTTTCACTATCAATATCAATGAGATTTTTTTTCAATGGGATGGGAAGCTGGAGCCCCTGAAGAAATTCGTATGAGATTTTCTTTTTCAAGTGGGTTTCCAAATCTGAATCTATTTTAAACCTGAGCAATACTTTAAGATAAGAGTCCTGCAATTGTACGAGCAGATCTGGTTCAGATTCCGTTTGTAGTGGTAGGTATTTCACTTGGCCTATAACCGTGTCCCCATCCATTTCTGTTTTAATGAGATCAAATCGTTCAAGACCTTCTACCATAATATCGTATTCACCATTTTGATATTCTTTAAAAACTTTTATGACCTTTACAGTACATCCTTTCGAAAAAACCCCTTTTCCTTCACGGAGTATAATTCCAAATCGAATATCTTTTTCAATAGCATTTCTAACCATGGCCTTATAACGGGGTTCGAAGATGTGCAAGGGTAGATTTTCGTAAGGAAGCAATACCAATTCTAGAGGGAAAAGTGGTATCTTATACATGCTTGTAAGAAATCAATAAAAACATTAATAAATTATCAACTTGGTCAATCTTAAAATAAGTAAGCGCACATAACCCATAATCTTACATCGCTATTTATTTTTCTTTCCAATAGATTTTAAAAATATTTACAAGGGATATAAATAAATGAGATACAATATTGATCTAGATGTATACACTTCTTAAAAACCCAACATTCTTACTTTTTTTCCTTGGAAATATCATCTCACTTATCGGTTTTGGATTCAACCTTATTGCAATAAGCTGGCTGGTTTTAGAAAAGACTAACTCAGAATTCGCATTGGGGAAAATAATGGCATCCGCCACAGCACCTGGCCTGGCCCTAGCCTTGTTCGCTGGGGTCATTATTGATAAAGTAAATCGGAAATGGCTTCTTGTAGTTTTAGATATTTTTAGGATGTTTGTTGTTATTGGTTTTCTATTTGCAATGCATTATTATGAATTCCAATTATGGCTGCTTTACCCAGTGGCTATATTGGTGGGCCTTGGTAATTC
>PBCV01000010.1 GCA_002717915.1 Fidelibacterota bacterium
GCGTGGGATTTCCAGTATGGTTATTTACAAGATACAGCCGTACTCTAACGAATCGTGATGGATTTGCGATTGTGACATTCTCATGGATCATTACAGCCATTGCCGGTGCGTTGCCATTTTATTTCTCTG
The DNA here is from genome assembly GCA_002717915.1 of Fidelibacterota bacterium. GTDB lineage: Bacteria > Fidelibacterota > Marinisomatia > Marinisomatales > UBA1611. The sequence goes on from PBCV01000010.1 coordinate 130, forward strand.
GTGCAATTCCAGATATTACAGACGCGTTCTTTGAGTCCATGTCCGGGGTGACCACTACGGGCGCATCAATTCTTGGAAATCCAACTACACTTCCCCATTTGGAAAATGGGATCGAGAGCCTCCCCCATGGAATCTTATTCTGGCGCTCTTTTATCCAATGGATCGGTGGCATGGGTATTGTGGTGGTTTATATTGCGATTTTACCCTTATTGGGTGTAGGTGGAGTGCAACTTTTTAAAGCTGAAGTTCCTGGTCCTGTAGCGGATAAAATCAAACCCCGTGTACGTGAAACAGCTAAATTTCTCTGGATGGTCTATGTAGGGATTACACTGGCTGAAGTTATAGGGCTCATGGTGGCAGGAATGGGTATGTTCGATGCAGTATGCCATGCTTTTACGACCATGCCGACAGGCGGATTTTCAACAAAAAATGCAAGTATTGGGCATTACGACAGTTCTGTGATTCATTATATAATCATATTCTTTATGTTTGTTGCCGGAGTCAATTTCTCTCTGCATTTTCGGGCAATTAATGGTGATTTAAAATCCTATGTTCAGGATAAAGAATTCCTAGTGTATGTCACGGGAATGATATTAGTTACCCTGTTGATATTTATAGCAGTATCACTGCAAAATAACAATCCTTCATTATCAGACTATCCTCTCAGGGATTCACTTTTTACAACAGTATCTATTTTAACTACGACAGGATTTGGTACCTATGATTATGAATTATGGCCTGTGGTGGTACAGGCTATCCTGTTGACGCTTATGTTCATCGGCGGCATGGGCGGATCTACGGGCGGTGGTATGAAAGTGATACGCTGTATGCTGTTGGTGAATTATACCGCTCTGGAAACACGCCGGATGCTCCATTCCAGAGCCTTAATCCCCGTAAGGATCGGCAAGCAATTAATCAAGGAAGATGTGGTAAGGAATACACTGGGTTTTTTCCTGTTTTTTATGTCTGCCTTTATTTTATCTACGATCATTCTTGCTTCCCTGGGGCTGGATCTTGAGTCAGCCATTGGTGCAGCTGCTTCTGCCATGGGGAATATTGGACCAGGCTTAGGTGAGTTTGGGCCTAGCGATAATTATGCTTTGCTTTCGGACCCGGGTAAGTGGGTCCTCACTTTTTGTATGCTGTTAGGACGATTGGAAATTTTTACAGTTATGGTGCTGTTTAGCCGAACATTTTGGAAATAAGGAAATTCAATGTTTATCAAAAAAGAAATTAATGATCAGATCTGCATTATAACGATCGATCGTCAAGATGCATTAAATGCCATGAACCCAGACATTCTTCGGGAATTAGATCAAACTATAAAGGGCTGTATTAGTGATCAGAGTATTGGTGTCATCATTATTACGGGTGCAGGGGAGAAAGCATTTATTGCAGGTGCGGATATCAAGGTAATGCAAAACCTTGATTCTAAGGGAGCCTTGGAATTTGGAAAACTGGGACAGGAAGTAACCATGACCATAGAGGATTCACCGAAGCCTGTACTCGCGGCAGTAAATGGATTTGCCTTAGGTGGTGGTTGTGAGATCAGCATTGCGTGTCATGTCCGGTTTGCAAGTGAAAATGCCATGTTTGCCCAGCCTGAAGTTAAACTGGGTCTTATTCCCGGCTGGGGGGGAACCCAGAGACTGCCCAGGATTGTTGGCAAGGGTAACGCCACAGAACTGATCATTGGAGGGCATATGATCGATGCCCATGAAGCATTGAGGATCGGTCTAGCAAATAAGGTTTTTCCACAGGATCAGCTCTTGGATGAGACGATAAAATTCGCAAAACTTATATTAGGAAATGGTCCAGATTGTGTGGCCGAATCGCTCCGTTGCATTAATGATTCAGCGGGACATTCATTGATCGAAGGATTGAATCTGGAGGTGGAAGCATTCAGCGAATTGTTTGGTACGGACGAGACGAATGAAGGGTTGAATGCGTTCGTTGAGAAAAGAAAGCCAGACTTCAGAAACTGAATGCCGCGTTATGCCATCCTGGCCATTGGGGCATTTGATTATATTTACAGCAAAACAGGGAACATGCTTATCCGCTACCGTCCCGATGAAGTGGTTGTGGTTATTGATCCTGAACAGGCAGGAAAAACTGCGAATCAGGTACTGGGCTGGGGCGGAGATATTCCCTGTGTAGCCAGTTTTAGTGATGCGAAAGATTTTTCTCCAACCCATCTAGTGATTGGCAGTGCACCCCCGGGCGGTGTTCTGGATGATGCAAATCGGAAGGAAATTCGTGAAGCAGTTCAAAATGGGTGCCACATTATTAATGGTATGCATGTTTTCCTGAATGATGATCCGGAATTGTCTGCGCAAGCCAATAAAAATAACGCAGTATTAACCGATTTGCGTAAACCTCCATCTCCTCCCAATTTCCCGAAGGGTACTTGGAAAAACCGCACATTCCCTGTGCTGCAGGTCGTCGGTTCTGATTGCGACACTGGGAAAATGACAACAGCATGGGAGATCACTGAATCATTAAAAAAAAGAAACAGGAAAGTTGAATTTATAGGTACGGGTCAGACAGGCATCCTCTTATCGGGAAAGGGTATCTCCATTGATGCCGTTGTGTCTGATTTTATGGCAGGAGAGATAGAATATTGTTTAGATCAGTTACCAAAGAATACTGAATTGGCGGTAGTAGAAGGACAGGGCGCATTGAATAATATGGATTATTCAGGGGTGACACTGGGTTTACTTCATGGTTCCATGCCTGATTTTATGGTTTTTACCCATGAGCCGGGGCGTACTCTCGATGTATTAGATCATCCAATCCCAGATCTGAAAGAACTGATGAACATGCATATGGATCTATTAAATCCATTTAAGGAATCCCGGTTTTTAGGAATGAATTTTTTAACCTTAAAAATGGATGATGAACTGGCTGTACAAACCTGCAGTACTGCCCATGAACAATATAATATTCCCGTTACAGATTTGGTTCGCTTCGGGGGTGAAGAACTTATAGATTCAATTGAAACAGCGATCGATGCATGGAGATAAGTTTTACAACCTATCGGATCAACCTGCATTATACGTTTGGAATTTCCAGGAGTAAAAGTGACTGGTACGATATTGTTCTCGTATTTATGCAGGATGGCGAAATAATTGGCAGGGGGGAAGCAGCACCCTCATTTCGGTACAATGAATCCACAGAAAGGATTCTATCGGTACTCAAACAGAATATCAGTTTACCGGAAGGCGATCCAGATCGGGGTACACTATGGAATCATATCTATCCGCAACTACAGGGAATTAAATCCTTGGAAGCCGCATTCAGTATGGCATTATGGGACTGGTGGGGCCAAAAACAGAAAATACCTGTTTCTGAACTCCTGGGATTGGATACATCCCGCATGCCCCTGACCAGTTTTACAATAGCGATTGGTGAGTTGGATGAGATTGGAGAAAAGATAAAGGAAGCGGAACCCTACTCCATACTAAAGGTAAAGTTAGGCACACCTGATATGGACCGGGCAATCATACAAGAGATCAGGCAGCATACAGATAAAGTGATCCGGGTGGATGCCAATGAAGGCTGGCAAACAGATAAAGCTCTTGAACTGTGTAAATGGCTGGCGGATCGGAATATTGAATTTATTGAACAACCTTTTCCTGCCGACCAGTTAGACCAAACTGCGCTTTTAAGGTCCAAGTCACCTTTGGATATCTATGCCGATGAAAACAGTCTAAATTCAGCCGATATTCCCCAAATTCATGAAGCGTTTGATGGTGTTAATATAAAGCTTATGAAATGTGGATCAATCGAAGAGGGCCAACGCATGATACATCTCGCAAAATTCCATGATATGAAGATCATGCTCGGGTGTATGGTTGAAACATCAGTCGGGATTACAGCGGCATCCCATTTGGCAGGTGAAGTTGATGCGGCGGATTTGGATGGAAACCTGCTCATCAATAATGATCCATACTCAGGCGTGAAAGTTGTCAATGGCCGGTTGGTATTACCTAATGAANATGGNATAGGTTTNGCATTAGACTCCCAGGATGAGAATTTGATATAATGAAAATAATCGGCATTGAGCATATTGGCATTGCTGTAAAGAATATAACGGAAGCTTCACCCTTCTGGAACCATGTTTTGCAAATTGGCCATTCCACTACTGAAGATGTAGATGACCAGGGTGTCATTACTGATATTTACGATACGGGCAAGGGGAAGGTTGAGCTTCTCCAGGCAAAATATCCTGATTCTCCTNTNGCTAAGTTTTTAGATAGGCGAGGTCCTGGCATACACCATATATGCCTACAGGTAGAAGATATTGATGAAGCTATTCAGGAATTAAAAAGTGAAGGTATACAATTNATTGGCAATGGAGCATCCATTGGGGCTGAAGGGTATAGAGTGGTATTTATTCACCCGGGATCAGCGGGCGGTGTTCTTGTGGAACTGGCAGAAAAGACCTAAAAAANGTTAATCTTTTCCGAATTTTGGAAGTGTAAAGATACTTTTAGATTTTTTTGCTTTTGATTTTTCTCTTCGTTTTTTCTTTTTGGTTGAAGATTTGAGNTCTTNCATAGGGTTNTNATCTTTTNNTCCAACAACGATCAGCTGGTCATCAATAAGTTTACCCATTTCATAGANTGNTTTTCTTAAGGGGATACCTTTAAAATCATATTGAATCCATTCACCATTCTTTTTTGTACCTTTCATGAGTCCCCGTTCTTTCACTCGTCCATTTCTATGGTATTTAATGATTAATTCATGGCCCGGGGGTGTGGTATTGGCGATCACTTCCCTGCGCTTATCTACCACTGATGTATCGTACTTAACATAGGTTTGTCTTACAAGATTTTTGACTGTATCATGAACAAGTGTTGTATCAAAGGTTAAAATNTTGAGTGTATCAAATATTACAGACCTGTATCTCATTTCAGGGCCAACAAAATTGGGATCCCTTGGTTTCTGGGTAATAGCCTGTACCATAGCTGTTGAATAAACTTCCTGNAGTTTTTTATATTCAGTTTCTGCACGCGTCCAGTCTCCCCCAGCTGCATTCAGTGCCTGGTTGATCCAGCCTTGGGCTGAATTATCGCCCGTATCCCGCGCACGCAGAGCATCGCCCAGGGTTTTGTATTGTGGGAACGCCGGTTGTTTCTGATCAATCATATCNGGAGTAAAATTATCAGGAAATTTGCTGGAATAGGTGTGGATGGTGATCGTATCATTATTCGAGACAATTAGCGTATCAAACACTTTTACTGTATCTACTGCGAACAGCCATATTGAATCCCTTAATACGGTTGTATCGTGGGCGAAAACCCAAGTGGTATCAAATAAATAGGTTGTATCGTAGGCAAAGGCCCAGACCGTGTCTTTTGATATAGTTGTATCGTAATTAACGATCACTGTGGTATCAAGAACGTAGGTAGTGTCATANTTGGTNTGNATAACCGTCATGGTATCATAATTATTTATGTAAATACTATCAATGATAACTACCGTGTCATACACTGTATTTGTGGCATTCGTATAGATAAAGGTGGTGTCTAAAGATGTAGTTGTATCGTAAAGCGTGGTATACACAAAAATNGTATCNNTNATTTTACCAGANAAAGCTTCCTCATAGTTTTTCTGCAATTCTGATGATTGTTTTAACAAGAGTTTTACTTGTGATTTGAGGCTATCGAGCACATTCTTATAGGTAGTTTCAACTTTTTTGGTCCGGGCCAGGGCAGAACTCTTTTTTTCTTCCTGTTCCAATGTTGGTTCTGATTTTTTGATGGATCGCTCAAAGAGAGGGCGGGGTGCCTCAATAATGGACCCGGATTGTGTCCTGTAAACTTTCCTCTTTTTTGTGTTCGTCTCTTCCTGTGCCGTCAGTAGCACACAGAACGAGAGAACCAACGCTTTTTGAACGTTACGCATAGGTTAAATAGATATTCCTGTTTTTCCTGGATTTTTACTCGGATTACCAGACATGAGCAATGTACTCAAGGCACGAGCATAATCATATTGGATTTTAAATACAAATAATTTTTTAAAAAATAAAAAACAACTCTATCTCTAAATAGTTAGAATTACAGCGTATATCTCATAGTTTTGATTACCAATGTTTGTTTTAAATTGTTCTTAATAAAGAAGGATTTAACTCAATTTTAACTAGGCTAAAAAGAACATTATTGAATTGTTAACTCCTGATGCATCAACCATAATTTTAATCCTTGATTTACCAATAATATGAACCAAATTGTCCAGGATAAACTTAAACAGGTCCCAACTGACCCAGGTGTTTACCAATTTTTGAACTCAGCTCAGAAAATTATCTATATCGGAAAAGCAAAAAACTTAAGGAACCGGGTCAGATCTTATTTCCAAAAAAGTAAGCACCAATCTCCAAAAAATGTAACCATGGTTCGCCATATCACAGACCTTGAATGGATTGTAGTTCGCAATGAAGTGGAAGCGTTGATGACAGAAGCCAATCTGATCAAAACACATCATCCAAGGTATAATATTGACCTGAGAGATGATAAGACCTATCCCTTTATACGTATTACTAATGAACCCTTTCCACAAGTGGTATTAACAAGAAAAATTATCCGGGATGGTTCAAAATATTATGGACCATTTACAGATGTCTGGCGGCTGCGCATGACCTTGAAAGCGCTCTATAAAGTGTTCCCGATCCGCAGTTGCAGTTTCTATCTTGATGAAACTGTAGTGAAAGAGAAAAAAGTATCCATCTGTTTAGATTACCATATTAAAAAATGCGAAGGTCCCTGTGAAGGTTTGGTGTCTCAGGGGAAATATCTTGAAATGGTAAAACGCATTGAAGAATTCATGAAAGGAAAGACAAAATTAACGGAATCTTATATTTCCGATATGATGAAGGAAGCATCGTCAAAACAGAATTATGAAGAAGCAGCCATGTATCGAGACCAGTTGAATGCTATTCTATCCTTCAAGGAAAAACAGAGTCATGTTGCTACTGATTTTGAAGAACGAGATGTCATTGCTCTGGCAAGGGAAGGGAGCCTTGGGGTTGCGGTGATTCTCAGGATTAGAAATGGCAGAATCTTTAGTCGAGATAAACTTTCGCTCAAGCAGTTGGATGATAACGATGAAACCACCCTAAAAACCATTGTAACACGATTTTATATGGACAGCGATTTTATACCAAGGGAAATGTCCTTCCAGGTATGTCCTTTGGATGAAAAAGAACTGAATGTCTGGCTTAAAAAGAAACGAAAGGGTGCTGTACGGTTTTTGTNTCCGAAAANAGGCGAGAAGGCAAAAGAATTACGGATTACCNTGCAAAATGCTCGATTACTTTTGGGAGAGTGGATTATAAACAGGGAAAAAAGAAAGGACCAGGTCCCGAAAATGCTGGATCAACTTCGGGAAGACCTGAGTCTGGATGTNCCGCCGNGACGNATTGAAGCGTTNGACATTTCCCATTTGGGNGGGACAAATACAGTGGCATCCATGGTTTGTTTTATGGATACGCGNCCCAGAAAAACNGANTANCGAAAGTTTAATATAAAATCTGTAGCTGGAATNGATGATTTTGCCGCNATGNGGGAAGTGGTTTTTCGCCGATATAAACGGGTAAAAGANGAAGAGAAACCATTNCCNGACCTTGTGTTGATTGATGGTGGTAAAGGGCAGCTCAGNATGGCAGTNTCNGCANTNAGNGAATTGGGNCTGGATTATATTCCCGTGATNGGATTGGCTAAAAGATTAGAGGANATATTTGTACCGGGAAATCCAGAACCNCANTCCATCCATAAACAAAGTTCCGGTCTCATACTCTTGAGNCGTATACGGGATGAAGCTCATCGGTTTGCTGTGNCGTACCANAGACANAAAAGAAATAAAGAATTGGTTCATTCTGTTTTTGCTGANATACCNGGAATGGGTAAAAAGAGACTGGAAAAATTACTTCAGTCTTTTGATGGGCCGGAAGCAATTGCAAAACTGACNCCCGAAGTNATCAATGGAGAAACAGGAATNCCNNTAAAANTAGGAANAGAAATTATTAAANTNGCCNAAACACTTTNACCTATCCTAAATGCCCAAANTGGNCNAAAAGCCAATTATTCAAGAATGGGGTAAATTTCAATCATAAAAGTCTTTTTACAAGAGTTNCCCATTCTTTGTTTAAATCTCCAATAAANGCNGANACTCCTGCGGTTCGGTACCAGTAATNTGCATTTGAAAGNTCACCTTCTNTGCGATGGAGGTAAGCATGGATAAGAGACGCATCGTTTGTATGGATTTCCTGGGTAATAATATGGGCTTTATGCCAGTCACCTTTCTTTTCCCACCAGAGTGCGGTTAATAGATTTGTTATATCNTGNGGGGGGTAAATCATCTGTTAATGATTGGATAAANCGGTCATANTNCATTGAATAATTTAAGNATATCATNAAATCTTTGTNGTAAAATAAAAAAATAGTCTGCCATTGACCCCCGTCGAAAATACTCCGTAATTTAGACATTATGGCAGAGTTTAGAATTCACTCCNCTTTTACGCCACAAGGAGATCAGCCTCAGGCCATTGAAGAATTGGTAGAGGGTGTTAACCGGGGTGATAAATACCAGACACTATTGGGTGTAACCGGTTCAGGTAAAACATTTACCATGGCCAATGTGATCCAGGCAGTCCAGAGACCAACATTGATCATGTCCCACAATAAAACCCTTGCCGCCCAGTTATATGGGGAATTCAAGCAACTATTTCCAGAAAATGCAGTTGAATATTTTATTTCCTATTATGATTACTACCAGCCGGAAGCTTATCTACCTGTAACCGATACTTTTATTGAAAAGGATATGTCCGTGAATGAAGAGATCGATAAACTCAGGCTGAAGACAACCAGTTCTTTAATGGCACGGGAAGACGTAATTGTTGTCAGTTCAGTATCTTGTATTTATGGCATTGGTTCACCTGAAGAATACAACAAGGGCACAGTCTCGGTATCTAAAGGGGATACACTGGACCGCCGTTCATTTTTAGCAAAGTTGATCAATATTCATTATTCCAGGAATGATAAAGTTTTGGAGCGGGGAAATGTGCGGGTAAGGGGTGATGTAATAGATGTATATCCCGCATATGAAGATGCCTGCATTCGATTTGAACTCTTTGGTTCAGATGTGGATGCCATCACAAAGTTTGACCCCCTAACCGGTGAAATAAGGGAGCAGATCCACACAGCCGTGATCTTTCCAGCGAAACATTTTGTTACGGATAAAGAAACAACCCTGAGAGTGATCGATGAGATACGCCAGGAATTATCGGAAAGGCTTGATTTTCTCCGCAGCCATGAAAAATTACTGGAAGCACAACGATTAGAACAACGGACCTTTTTTGATATCGAAATGATGATTGAACTGGGCTATTGTTCCGGGATCGAGAATTATTCGCGATTTTTTGCGGGAAGACAACCGGGTGAGAAACCCTACACGCTTTTGGATTTCTTCCCTGAGAATTTTATGACAATATTAGATGAATCCCACGTTTCTCTACCCCAGATCCAGGGTATGTATAATGGGGATCGGGCCAGGAAAGAAACACTGGTAGAACACGGGTTTCGACTCCCAAGTGCGCTCGATAATCGTCCATTAAAATATGATGAATTTCATGCTGCCCAGAACCAGGTCATTTTCACATCGGCAACCCCATCCCATAGAGAGTTGGAATTTTGCGGTGGTAGTGTCATCGAGCAGGTGATCCGTCCAACTGGATTATTGGATCCGGAAGTGGATATCCGTGAAACCAGAGGGCAGATTGACGATCTGGTGGGGGAAATACGGTATCGTGCCAAAAGACATGAACGGGTACTGGTAACGACTCTAACAAAGCGGATGGCAGAAGATCTTACTGAATACCTGGCTGGGCTGAATATTCGGGTAAAATACCTTCATTCGGATATCGCTACATTAGAACGAGTTCATATACTTCGCGAATTAAGGATGGGTGAGTTTGATGTTTTGGTGGGGATCAATTTATTGAGGGAAGGTCTGGACCTGCCTGAAGTGAGCCTGGTCGCTGTTTTGGATGCTGATAAGGAAGGTTTTCTCAGGTCAAAAAGTGCCTTGCTTCAGGTGGCCGGGCGTGCTGCCAGGAACCTGGAAGGTCTCGTATTGCTTTATGGGGACAAAATAACCGCTGCCATGGAGAATTTAGTTGAAACCAGCAACCAACGGAGGAAAATCCAGAAAGAATTCAATAAAAAGAATGGTATTGTACCAAAAACGATCTATAAATCAGTTGACGAGATCATGACATCCACAGCCATTGCAGATTCCATGCATGATAAAGAGGATGTTTATGTCCCAGGGTATGATAGGGATCAGCTCCCTGAAACGGAAAAACAGATGATCCTGGTAGAGCTCCGCAAAGCTATGTTAGATGCTGCTGAAAAACTGGAATTTGAGAAAGCAGCAAAGATTCGTGATGAAATTGAAGAATTTGAAAAAGATCTTGGAATAGCTGTATCATGAGAATTCTAGTAACGGGAGGTGCTGGATATATCGGTTCCCATGTAGTATATGAATTGATTGATCAAGGATATGAAGTGTCTGTTGTTGATGACATGTCCCTGGGGATGAAAGAAAATATTGATCCTCGGGCAAGATTCATCAAGGGCAATACCTTATCCAATGCGGAACTGGATCCCGTACTATCAGGTGGCATTGATGCAGTCATACATCTTGCAGCCTGGAAAGCTGCGGGTGAATCCATGATTGATCCAGCAAAATATGCGAATAACAATCTTATTGGAACTATGAACCTGTTGAACGCCTGTGACCGCCATGGCATCAAGAATTTTATTTTTTCTTCAACTGCATCGGTTTATGGAATACCCCAATATATTCCTATGGATGAAGACCATCCCACTGACCCAATTAATTATTATGGCGAAACAAAACTTCAAATTGAGCGAAACCTGAAATGGTTCAGTGAATTACGAGGGATTCGATTTGCCGCGCTGCGCTATTTCAATGCAGCTGGATACGATGTGAAAGGTCGAATAAGAGGAAAGGAAAAAAATCCGCAAAATTTGATACCAATTGTAATGGAAGTTGCCTCGGGCATGCGATCAAAAATGGAAATTTTTGGCAATGATTATAAAACACAGGATGGGACCGGTGTCCGGGATTATATTCATGTGAATGATCTTGCAACGGCCCATGTGCAAGCTATGAAGCATATATCTAATACGAAGGAAGATATTGTAGTTAACTTGGCAACAGGGGACGGACATTCGGTTTTGGATGTAATTCATAAGACCATTGAAGTATCGGGCAATGATATACCCTACGACATTGTAGGACGACGCACTGGTGATCCAGGTACTGTATTAGCAGTTTCTAAAAAAGCATTTGCATTATTGAACTGGTCACCGGGTCATTCAGACCTGGACACTTTGATNCGGTCTGCCTGGGAGGTTTATAGATGATGAATAGGTTGTTTTTAAAACCAGTTGAAGGGAATATTTTCAAGGAGCAATGTCATGATTGATGGAGACAGACTTCAAAAACAGTCTGGTATCATCGGTACATCCGATGGTATTCGACAAGTTTTGGACATGATAGGACAGGTTGCCCCTGTGAACATTTCGGTTCTTATAACAGGGGAATCGGGTACAGGGAAGGAATTGGTGGCAAAAGCGATTCACCAATCCAGCAAACGAAATAACGACCCGCTGGTTGTCGTTAATTGCGGAGCCATACCCGAAGGAATTATTGAATCCGAATTGTTTGGCCATAAAAAAGGGTCGTTTACAGGTGCTGGAGAAGACAGGAAAGGCTATTTTGAAGAAGCAAATAAAGGTACGATCTTTCTGGATGAGATCGGAGAAACACCCCTGGAAACCCAGGTCAAACTTTTACGGGTTTTGGAGAGCGGTGAATTTATGCGCGTGGGTGAAGCTAAAACGCGTAAAACAGATGTGAGGATCATTGCGGCTACCAATAAGGATCTTAGAGATCTTGTGAAAAAGGGTGGGTTTCGCCAGGATTTATACTTCAGGCTCAAAACGGTGACTGTTCATGTTCCAGCACTGCGAAACCGGGTTGAAGATATTGGTCCATTCGTTGAAAGGTTTGCACTGGAATTCACACGTTCCAATGATATTCTATATCGCGGCTTTATGCCCGACGCAGTCCGGGTGTTAAAGCAATACGAGTGGCCAGGGAATGTGCGGGAACTNAAAAATTTTGTAGAAAAGATCCTTGTTTTGGAAAAAGGGGAACGGATTACGGCTGAGATGGTCCAGAAAGAATTAACTGAAGTATTGCCACTGGATTCAACTTATAACCCTGCCTTACCCGTTGTCGTTTCAAAATCTTCGGATAAAGCTGAGATCGACCTGATCCTCCGCCAACTTTTTATGCTGAAGCAGGATACTGAGGTAATTCAAAAAATGCTTGTGAGTGGTGCAATCTCTCAAGGGGATGGCAAGCAGTCTTTATCAGGACTAAATCCATTGGAACAGGGTGGGCTATCCATGCCTGAGAAATCCATGGAAATAATGGAAGATGGTTATCGCTTCATACGGGATGACGCCATTGGTGAACTATCCATTAAAGAGCTTGAAGAGGAAGCCATTACACGTACACTTAGGTTTTTTAATAATAACCGAAGAAAAACTGCCCGGTCTTTAGGTATGAGTGAACGGACACTCTACCGCAAGATAGAAGAGTTTGGTCTTGAACCAAAGATCAAGCGCAGGAATTAGTATGAAAAATATATTTTTCATATCAAATCTAATGTTTCTGGTTTCCTGTGGTTTTTACTCTATGGCGGGTTCCATACCGCCCCATATTAAATCTATCGCAATTCCGCTCATGGACAACCAAACTGCTGAATTCGGATTGGCAGAAGATATAACGGATGGTATTCTGGATGAATTCAATGAAGCAGGTATTCTCAGGGTATCCGATGAGAATTCGGCCCATTCAATTTTGCGTGGCACAATTAAAAAAGTGACTGAAGGTCCATACACATACAGCAAGCAGGAATCCGTGTCAGAATACCGCTATAAGATTGATGTNAAAATAGATTGGTACGATGTTTCACANGAAAAAAATCTTTTAGAGGGAACGTACTCTGGGTTTGGTGCTTATGGTTTGAGTGGCAATATCGGGTCTGATGGAATTGATAATGATAACGATGGAAAAATGGATGCTGAAGATGATGATGAATTTGGGGAACCGAGGGCCTTTGCAACNAAGGTGGCCGTTCGTAAAATTGCCGAAGATATTTTAAACGATATCATGACAACGTGGTAAAGGAAAATAATGTATGACTATGAAGGCAGTCACAATTAATCAATTAAGTGAATACGAGGGCAAGGATGTAGAGTTAAGAGGCTGGGTTTATAATATCCGCAGTATTGGAAAAATCTGGTTTATTATATTTCGCGATGGCACAGGGTTATTGCAGGGCGTTGTTGTCAAAGGGGAGGCTACAGATGAGTCCTTTGCTCTGGAACAGGAATTGCACCAGGAGGATTCAGTAATCATCACTGGAACGGTTCGAAAAGAATCACGCTCAGTAGGCGGCTATGAACTGGGGATTAAAGAGATTAAGGTTGTAAATCATGTAACAGAAGAATTTCCCATCTCTCACAAGGAACATGGCGCAGATTTTCTTATGTCAAACCGGCACCTTTGGCTCAGGTCGAAACGGCAGAATGCCATTATGAGAGTGCGTCATCAGATTGTCAAAGCTATTCGTGATTTTTTTGATACAAATGGATTTACCTTAATTGATTCTCCAATTTTCACGGGAAATGCAGTGGAAGGCACCACAACCCTGTTTGAAGTGGACTATTTCGAACGATCTGCTTACCTTACACAAAGTGGACAATTATACCAGGAAGCAGGTGCAACCGCATTTGGGAAAACCTATTGTTTTGGTCCCACATTTAGAGCAGAAAAATCCAAAACCCGTAGACATCTTACGGAGTTCTGGATGGTAGAACCTGAAATGGCCTATGTGGACCTGGATGAGAATATGACCTGGGCAGAAAATCTTGTTGGATATATTGTCGATAAAGTATTAAAAAAGTGTATTCCAGAATTTGAAGTCCTGGAAAGAGATATAAAAAAGCTTGAGGCAATTGTACCTCCCTTCCCAAGAATGACTTACGACGAGGCGTCTGAAATCTTAAAAAATAATGGAAGTGACTTTCAATATGGTAGTGATTTTGGTACACCGGATGAAACGCTTCTTTCAGAACAATTTGATAAACCAATCATGATTCACCGCTGGCCGGCTGACATTAAAGCATTTTATATGAAACGTGATGAACATAATGATGAACTGGCGCTGGGTGTAGATATGATAGCACCAGAAGGATATGGAGAAATTATAGGGGGCGGGCAGCGCGAAGATGATATAGATGTGTTAACAAATAGGATTCGTCATCATGATCTTCCTTTAGAACCGTTTAAATGGTATCTTGATCTCAGGAAATACGGTTCTGTACCCCATTCTGGATTTGGTCTTGGTTTGGAGAGAACGGTAGCCTGGATTTGCGGTACAAAACATATACGTGAAACGATCCCTTTTCCCAGAACAATGTCTAGGCTCGAACCTTAATGTATTCAAATCAAAGAATTTCAGTTTTTGGGGGCAGAGATATCACACCGGAAGTGTATGAGGATACGCTTGAGATCGGACGAAGATTGGCGGACGAAGGATACCTGGTATTCTGTGGCGGCGGCGCAGGGGTGATGGAAGCTATTGCAAAAGGAGTGCATGATGAGGGAGGAATTGTAGTAGGTGTTCTGAAAGGACAGGATCTAGAAGAAGGAAATAAATATTTAACTGTACCCATAGCAACTGGAATAGGTATCGCAAGAAATGCAATATTGGCTTATAATTGTGATGCNGCAATTGCTATTTCGGGACAATATGGTACCCTCAGCGAGATTGCATATGCTTTCCAGCTGAAAAAACCTGTNATTGGCTATAAAACCTGGGATATTGATTCTGTAGTTTGCGCTGATTCACCTTCAGATGTAGTTATTAAATTAAAGAAGGAATTAAAGAATGTTTAAGATTCGTGTTTTGGTATCGGGTGATGTTCAAGGTGTCTGGTTTCGAATCAGTACACAAGATAAGGCAAATGAACTTGGGCTCACAGGATGGGTTAAAAACCTATTCTCGAATGCAGTGGAAATCGTTGCTGAAGGGGATATGGAGACCCTCGCAGAACTGACTGGATGGCTTCAGACGGGTCCACCCAATGCAAAGGTGAAAAAGGTGAGCATTGAATGGGATGAAATATCTACTAATGAGTTTTCATCCTTTAAAATTCATAAATGAATATTGCACTTTGCCAAGTAAATCCTATCGTTGGTGCCTATAATTATAATCGCGATCTTATATTAAAGTATTATCAGGATTGTATAAAACTAAATTCAGATATAATTGTATTTCCAGAACTTATAATTTCTGGATATCCACCGCAGGACCTTTTATGGGAAGAAGGGTTCGTTGAAGAGAACCTGGTCATCCTTCAGGATATTATTGATCAATCTACAACACCTTTAATTCTTGGATATATTCGAAAAGAAGGGCAACACCTTTATAATTCTGCAGCGGTTTGCTATAATGGAAAACTCCAATCATCCTATGATAAAGTACTCCTTCCAACCTATGATGTTTTTGATGAAGATCGTTATTTTACCAGTGGAAATGAGCCGGAGATCGTCACCATACCTGTCAAAGGTGGTAGTGCCAAAATAGGGGTCCAAATATGTGAAGATCTTTGGGATCATGATTATGACTGTAAAGTTAGTCAGATTCAAAAGCAGAAGGGTGCAGAATTAATCATCAATATATCTGCTTCGCCTTATCATGAAGGACGGTTGATCAAAAGAAAAGAACTGATCCATGAAAAAGTCAAAGAAACGGGACTTCCATTTCTTTACTGTAACATGGTTGGTGCACAGGATGAATTGATCTTCGATGGTGAGTCTCTTGCTTTTTCGGCTGAAGGCAATCCTATTGGGCAAGGTCAGGCTTTTCATGAAGATATTGTTTTAGTGGATCTCGGTTCGCTAAATGAGATTGCCTTAAAGATTCAATCACGGGAAGAAAAGATGTACAATGCTCTCTGTTTAGGGGTAAAAGATTATTTTTACAAAACTGGTCATACCGAAGCTGTGCTTGGATTATCAGGTGGAATTGATAGTGCCCTCGTTGCTTCTATTGCCACAGATGCCCTCAGTGCAGAGAATATTCACGGCATCTCCCTGCCGTCTAAATATTCCAGTGATCATAGCCTGTCTGATGCAAAAACACTGGCAGATAATCTGGGTATCGATTATCGAATAATTCCTATCCAGGAATCGGTGGATGGATTGGAAACGGTATTGCATCCTCATTTTTTAGGTCTGGAAGTCAATGTAACAGAAGAAAATCTCCAGGCCCGTGCCCGGGGAAATCTATTGATGGCACTCTCCAATAAATTTGGCTGGCTGGTGTTGTCCACGGGTAATAAGACCGAATTAGCATTGGGCTATTGTACGCTCTATGGTGATATGAGTGGAGGTTTGGCGGTCATTTCGGATTTAAGCAAATCAGATGTATATGCTTTGGCCAGGTGGGTTAATACAAAACATCCTGAACGTATACCGGTGGGCAGTATAACAAAGTCCCCATCGGCAGAGTTGGCTCCTGATCAGGTGGATCCCTTTGATTATGATGTGGTGAGTCCCCTGGTGGATGCCATCGTTGAAGAAAGGAAATCTCCAGAAGAATTAGTTAAAATGGGAGCTGATCAAGAGTTAGTAAATTCACTCTACCAGAAAATTAAAAATAATGAATATAAGCGTCGGCAGGCAGCCCCNGGTCTCAGGGTGTCTTCCAAGGCTTTTGGTATCGGNAGNCGNGTCCCGNTNGTGAATCATTATAGAGGTAATTAATATGATAAATCNATTCANCTTGTTNNCTGTTGNTNACTTCTCTNTTGGCGCAGGACCCATCGCCAGCCGATTTCTGGAAGGGATATTCGCAGGAAGAAAAGATCGCATTTATCAATGGTGCCTATGGTGCGATCGCTAAATTGAAAGCCCACCATAAAGCGGAAGTCCGTAAACAATTCATCCATGATGATAATTGGGTAGAACCCTATTATATTGAACGGTTTTATGATATAGCAGATGAATACCGTTCGGAAGAAGTTGGTTATAATTTAAAAATTCTTGCAATGCATATGGATGCATTTTACACCAATTCCGATAACCTGAACATCCCTGTNCTTGAAGCTTTACGAGTGGTATCCCTGATGCAGGACGGAGAACAAAAAACAGCAAATGTGCGATTGCTTCGCGCTCAGCAGAAATATAATAAATAGCTAATTTTTAACTTTTTCACTGCAATGTTGTCTATATGGCATAATAGATGTTGGAGCGGTCCATGAATTTCAAAAGAATAATTATTCCGTTAATCCTTTTTGTTT
Organism: Fidelibacterota bacterium; assembly: GCA_002717915.1. Classification (GTDB taxonomy): domain Bacteria; phylum Fidelibacterota; class Marinisomatia; order Marinisomatales; family UBA1611. The sequence continues at coordinate 17,598 of PBCV01000010.1, forward strand.
CTATTGGTGTATCAGATGATCATAAAAGAAAACACCGCAAGATCAAAAGGAACAAACATTATCATCCTGTCAAGATTCATCAGCCTAGGGTTTCCATGCGACTAAACTGGCATTGGAGTCACTGGAATCATTGGTGGCATGATTGCAGAATCCATGATCGCATTGTAGTTGTGAATCAAGAAAGTGATGACAAAAATAAGAATGCAACTGTCCTTGAGATCATTGAGCAGATTGAAAAAATTGCAGAATTAAAAGAAAAAGGTCTTATTACAGAAAAAGATTACCAAAAGAAAAAGAAAGAACTTTTGAAAAGAATTTGAACTGAAAAATAGGTCATCCTATCACAATAGAAATTAAAAAATTATCCGATTTGGAATTAACTGCTCTGAATGTGTATTCATGGCCTATTTGGTCCTGTGAAATATCTGAATTTCCATGGACGTATAGTGATAGTGAAACATGTTTAATCCTGGAAGGCAAAGTAATTGTTACAACGGATCATGAAGACGTGACCATCAAAGCTGGTGATTTTGTTGTTTTTCCAAAAGGGTTAACCTGTCGTTGGAATGTTCTCCAGCCAATCCGGAAACATTATTCCTTCGGTTAGGCTGATTTTCTCTCTATAAACGGACTCCTTTACTCTGTAGTTTCAGCGGATGAAAACGGGTCATATCCGTAATTTTTGTATTATAGCCCACATTGACCACGGAAAGTCAACCCTGGCTGATCGCCTACTGGAAGAGACTAAAACCTTATCCAAACAGGACATGAAGGACCAGGTTCTGGATAGCATGGACCTGGAACGAGAACGGGGAATTACTATCAAAAGTCATCCGATCCGTATGGAATATAAACACGATGACGGAGTCACCTATATTTTGAATCTCATTGACACACCGGGGCACGTGGATTTCAGTTATGAAGTATCCCGGTCTCTAGCTGCATGCGAGGGTGTACTGCTTCTGGTAGATGCTGCGCAGGGGGTGGAAGCCCAGACCGTGTCCAATACATATCTTGCAGTTGAGAATGATCTCACTGTGATTCCAATTATCAATAAGGTTGATCTGCAATCTGCCATGGTGGATGATGTGAAGATCCAGATTATGGAATTGATCGGGTGTGAAGAAGGGGATATTATAGAAGCCAGTGCAAAAAATGGAATTGGGATACCGGATATATTCAAAGCCATTGTAAACCGTATTGATCCGCCGAAGGATAATATAGATCAAAGATCAAGAGCACTGATTTTTGATTCTATGTATGATAATTACAGGGGTGCTATTCCCTATGTTCGTGTTTTTGATGGTGTGTTAAGGCCAGGTATGACGGCTCAATTTTTTGCCCACGACATAGAATATGAGATTACAGAAACAGGGTACTTTATTATGGAAAAGGTCAAGTCCAGCGAGTTGCGTTCTGGGGATGTAGGGTATATAATGGCCAGTATTAGGGATATGGGCCATATTGAGCCAGGTGATACAATCACAGTGAAAGAGAACAGGGCGGATCAAGCATTATCTGGGTACAAAAAGGTCAAACCTATGGTCTTTTCTGGATTATACCCAGCAGACGCAGATGATTACGATCAACTGCGGCAGGCATTGGAAAAATTAAAGTTAAATGATGCATCGCTGGAATTCACGCCAGAAACAAGTGATGCCCTGGGGTTTGGATTCCGGTGTGGTTTTCTGGGGTTATTGCATATGGAAATCATCCAGGAAAGGCTGGAGCGGGAATTTGATTTGGATCTGGTCACTACAACGCCAAATGTGGTATACCAGGTCCATACTCGTTCTGGGCAGGTCTTAACAGTAGATACGCCGGCTAAGATGCCGGCAACCGGAAACATTGACGATATCCTGGAGCCCATTGTATCCGCTGAAATTCTAACACCAAAAGACTACATTGGAAGTATCATGACCCTGTGCCAGAAAAAACGCGGAGTCTATAGGACGACACATTATCTATCTCCCGAAAAAGCACAACTCCACTATGATCTTCCTTTGGGAGAGATTATTTTTGACTTTTATGATAAATTAAAATCCATTTCCAGCGGCTATGCTTCCTTTGATTATGAATTCAAGGAATTTGAAAAGGCCAGCCTTCAGAAACTGGATATACTGATACACAGTGAACCGGTGGATGCCTTATCTATCATCTGCCACTCTGATAATGCATATCACCGAGGAGTGGCATTGTGCAGCAAATTAAAGGAACTTATTCCCAGGCAGATGTTTGAAGTGGTCATCCAGGCAGCATTGAATAATAGAATTATTGCCAGAACAACGGTCAGGGCACTGAAAAAAAATGTTACCGCAAAATGTTATGGTGGAGATATAACGCGGAAACGAAAACTCTGGGAAAAACAGAAAAAGGGTAAAAAACGGATGAAGATGATCGGTAAAGTTGAGGTACCTCAGGAAGCACTTTTGGCTGTTTTACAGGTAGAGAACGATTGATCTGGACGAGTTCCTACTGGCGGTATACGCGTTCACCTATTTACAGTTTTCTCTTTACCATACCGTTGTTTTTTATATACGAGGTGGGAATTTTTCTCACATCATCCGATGATGTGGTTGCTCTTCGGAATGGAGCAGATGCTCTCATGCGTCAAATTCTTTCCGCTTTCGGGGTGAATGGACTTTACTGGATGGGGGGCGTATTTTTTATGGGCTTTCTTATCGTGTTTTTGATCCAGCGAAAATACTGGGAAGAAATAGAGGTCCACGGTGATTACTTGCTGCTTATGATGGGAGAAAGCCTTATCTGGTCAATTGTCCTGTATTATTTCATGTCCAATGTTCACGTATTGCTTATGAATCCCAACGGGTCAATGCTGGTTCAGCAGGTTACTCTCGCTGTAGGAGCTGGTATTTATGAGGAATTTTTATTTCGTGTCCTACTGATCGCTGGTATAGCGGGGATTCTAGGATTTATACTGCAATGGACTGAAACTATGAAGAAGGGGATGTCCATGATTCTAGCAGCGGGAATATTCTCTTCTTTTCATTTTATAGGTGAATACGGTGATTTTTTCTCCTTTAATGTGTTTATGGTTCGATTTTTAGCCGGCATTGTATTAGGAACCCTGTATTTTATGCGAGGATTTGGAATTACGGCCTGGGCCCATGCTATTTATGATTTAATTGTTCTTACACGAATGACAACCCAATAGGACACTTCCTTTTTTGAAATTTTTAATGATAGACTCAACATTGATTTCCACTGGATGGAGTTCAATAGAAACGACAAATTTGAAACATCTGATTAGTGATAATCGTTTTGCTACTCTAAACCAATACCTATTAAATGGGAACCAGTTGTCTGTGTTAAAGGTTGTAATATCAGCCCATTGACCTGATAGCATTTATTGTTAAAAATGATTCAATTTCTCCCTTACACATAAAAAAGTAAAGTAATGTACCCTATCATATTTGACTTTGGTTTAGTAGACATTTTTGGCTTTCAATTTCGATTGGCTATCTATTCTTTTGGTTTGATGCTGGTGGTGGCATTCTATACCTGTTACTTTTTGTTAAATTATGATTTAAAACGACTGGGATATGACGAAAAACTAGCGTCCGATATCATTTTCTGGGCTGCTGTGGGCGGCATCATTGGATCGAAAGTATATCATGTGCTTGAGAACCTGGAACAGGTCATTTCGTCTCAAAACCCGTTAGGGATGATATTCAGTGGGTCTGGTTTAGTATTCTTCGGCGGACTATTGGGAGGTATTCTAGCCGTTACAATGGTGTTAAGAAAAAATAACTTATCCTGGCTGGTATTTGCAGATCTGGTGGCACCCTTGCTCATCCTTGGTTACTCCATAGGCAGATTTGGCTGTTTTTTAGTAGGAGATGATTATGGAATTCCTTCAAACTTGCCATGGGCAATAGGATTCCCAAATGGATTGCCGCCAACAACATCCACTGTTTTTGCACTTCAATTTCCCTGGATCGATATTTCAGGTTTCAGTACAGGAGTTTTAACCGTTCATCCCACCCAGGTATATGAAACGTTGGTCTGCGGTGGAATATTCTTCTTTTTATGGAAAAAACGAACAGAAGATGGAGTTCAGGGAAGCCTATTTTTTCTTTATCTCATTCTAGCCGGAATTGAACGTTTTTTTATCGAATTTATTCGCACGAATGAAAAATATTTTCTGGATATTTTTTCAGGAGCCCAGATTATTTCCGTAACCATGATTTGTATTGGATTATATTTTCTGCTTAACCCCCTGCCTGAGAGTGTGTCTGATACTCCGTAGAAGTTTCATTTTTATACTCTATTGTACGGGGTTCTGTACGGGACAAGTGAACCTGTCAATAGCTGAGTATCGTCCTTTTCCTGAAAAGATATCACTACTCGATATTGAACCCACCCAGGTCAACTGGTCTATCGCAAATCGATTCCTTTTATTAGACGAAAATAAACGTGAATTGCTGGAACTTGGTCCTTTTGGGGATCTGAATTTAGCTGGTGGTCTGGGTCGGCAAAGGTCGAGATATGGGGAACTGGTTTGGATGGGTATTTCCCCGGAAGGCATCCGGGTGGTTGACCGGCTGGAGAATGAAATCGCCCATCTGGATTATCGATTGAATCCGGTTCAAACAGTAGCACTCGATCAACGAATATTCCCTGAAATGGCNGCCTTGGATCCCTGGGGAAGATTGTTCATGTATTCCCGTACCTATAATGGGATTTATATTTTTGAAAAATCTCATCTTGATAAAGTCCCTTTTATCAGTTTCTCTAAAGAATTTTCTTCCACATTCTGCATGAAGGCCATGGAGATCAATCAGGATGGAGAATTGGCAGTTCTAGGATGCGATGGAATCTTCCACCATTTCAGCCAAAATGGNCAGAGACAGGTGTCGTTTCCATCTACCATTGAGCAAGCTGAGTTTTTAGTCTCTGTTCGCAGAGACTGGCTTATATTTAACAGGGAAGGTCATGGAATATCTGTTAATTCCCAGGCCCATCTATCAATTCCAGGTTCGAGCGTTCCAGTTATGGATATTGCTTCTATGAACCGGTCCATTGCAGTGCTGTCAAAGGATCATATTCTTATTCTGGATGTCAAATAAGAGAGGGCTGTGTACCAGCCTAGTATTCATTTTGTACTGCAAAGCCCTTGGACAGGTCACTTCTGCAGTTGATACAATATACCATGCTGACACAACCAATACATTTCAGTTAAAGAATCGTTTTATTATCAAGTCGTCCCTGGTAGTACGGGGAGATGGAACATTAATCTTACCCGATAAAATTCAATCCATTGAAGGGAAACTAACGTTGCCTGATACGGTAAAGGTTCACCGATTGATTGTGAGCTATGATTTTCTATCAGGCGGACTACCGGTATCCATAGGTCCGAAGTGGAAATCATTACCAAATCTAAATCTGGCATCCTTTGAAAAGAAGGATGCGGATTTACCAGGTGCAGTTTCATCGCTCCAGAAAAAGTCGAATGTTTTTTCTTCTGGAAGTATGTACAGGCAAATAACCGTGTCACCGCTGGGCGGTTCTGATTTTACCGGCGGGCTCCAGATCCAGCTCAATGGTAAATTATCAAATAACATGAATATCAGTGGCGTATTAACCGATCAGGATCTTCCAATTCAACCAGAAGGTACTACCCGTGAGTTGGATGAACTGGATCAGGTATACCTTACAGTGACTCACCCAAACTATAGGGTCGATGCCGGAGATATCATTTTTAAACATGATGATAAATCCTACAATATCAATAGAAAACTTGTTGGGTTAAAAAATAACTTTAATATTAACCAGTGGTCTGGAACTTCCGTATATGCGGGTTCCAAAGGAAACTTCAGGTCTTTAGAAATCAAAGGGCGTGACGGAGACCAGGGACCTTATCACTTGACAGGTAAAGATGGGAATAGAGATATTGTTGTGTTATCGGGCACAGAAAAAGTCTGGGCAGACGGAAAAGAACTAGTCCGTGGAAAAAATCATGACTACACGATAGATTATTCCCTTGCCGAAATCGTGTTTACACCCAGGGTTCTTATTCATTTTGATACGGATCTATTGTTTGAATACCAGTACTCAGATTTTGAATACCAAAAAGGGTTTACCGGCGGCAGTCTCAGGAATGAATTGGGTGGTCCAGGTTCCTATTCCTTTGGTTTTTTTAAGGAATCGGACCAATATCNACAACAGGATTGGAGTGNGGANATTCAAGATTCACTATTGATCCTTCAAAGCGGTTCCATCCGGGTCAGTACCGCCATCCAAGATGAAAACGGGGATTATATTCGACAAGGTTCCATATACGTGTATAGTNCTGAAATAATTCCAACGGATTCAATGCGTTATTCCGTCACATTTGAGTTTNACNAAAATGGAGCTTATCAAAGACACATTTCAGATGGGGGACGAATCTATTATAAATTTATTGATGAANGTGAACGAAATCCTGCACTGGATTATTTCAGNCCCTATAGAATGGTCTATGCTCCAAAAACGCATCAATTTGGNTTTTTAAATGGTGAGTACAGGGTCANTGANCNGATCANNATTTCAGGNCAATTCTCNGGCTCGAAACTGGACCTGAATACAATGAATCAGGGAGATCCAAAGAATGGTGGGTCTTACACGATAGGAATTCAAATGGATTCCATCGAATTTGGTCCAATGAGGATGAGTCTAGAAATAAGGGATTGGAACCGAAGTANCGAATATGCATCTATGGGGAGGGAAAATGATGTCAGGCAGGTCCGGTTCTGGAACCTGGATTCAACAATTTCAAAAGGAATCCAGGAGTCGCTGATTCAATCAGAAATTGTGTTTAACCGAATCGGCACCTCCCAGTTTGAAGTGGCTCGCTTAATCCACGGCAACAGCGACCGTTCCCGGTTGAGATTCAACCAGGAGATTTTCCATAAACGGTTCAAGAATTCCTTTTTTAATTATACAACTGTAAAACAACATCAAAAGTCTTTTTATAGATCGAACGGTCGACTGCAAATCAATACTGNAGGGTATTCNCCATTTATTTCAGTCTTAAGCGAANAAGAATCACATTCAAATCGATTCCAGAAANTAGGAGGGGGGCTTAATGTGAACCTTGGGAAAAGGCAGTTTGATACGGGTGTCGATTTTCGAACAGACGAATTGTACACAGGAACCGGCCCCTGGGTAAATGAATCCGATGATTTTATTGGCTATTTTAATTATCGTTCATTGTCTGAAAGAGGATGGAAACAGAATATTGTATATAAAAAACGGATAAAATCAAGCAGTAGTAATNCGTCGTACGATTATTCATTGATAGATCTAGGCATGGGGTATAACCAGGCGTATAAACCGTTCCAGTGGGAGATCCAGGCCAGGAAAGAAGAATCTTTCTCGGAAGAGCGTGCCATAGTNTATGATTCAGTTGGAGCAGGACTTGGACAGTATCGTTACGACCCTGTATTCAATACCTATATTTCCGATGTGAATGGTGACTTTATTGCCTACAATGTATTGACGGGCAATAGAGAGCCAAATACAGCTGTAGAAGGGTCCCAGAAATTCTCCNTTGACTTAGGACGTATCATTGGATTTCCCGATATATTANTTCGTGCAAACTCACGACAGGAGTTTCGTGGGCAGGAACCAACTTTGGGTTATATCCTACGGCCNGATATACAGGACACTTCTGTNTCCCGATCGAATATTTATTCAAGGATGGAGATGATTTTTTCCAGCAATCGCCGCATTTTGACCTGGATTGAAAACCATCGGTCTTTGAACGGGTTGGATCCCAGGGGAAATGATTTAAATCAAAATAATGAGGTTGGGTTGGATCTGGATCAAACACTTTCAAAAACATTTTCAATTCGAAATAAGGGAAAACTTAGTTCACGGTCAATCGAATCNACTGTATCCAGCCTAAGGGATCGAGATGTGAAAGGATGGTGGAATGAGCTTCAACTGCAATTCAGACTTAATAATTCCATGGATCTGGATTTCAGTGTTGTGGGCGGCTNAGATGCAGGGAAACAGNAGGGNAAACCATTTTCCGGCAGTGCTTACGGAATGATATTACANGNNCAATTATTTTTTAATAAAACAGGTCGATTTCANACAGGNATTCATTTGNTCCGTGCTCANGAAAAAAATGATCTGGGCTATATACCGCCGGAAGCATTAAACGGCTATCCCGTAGGCACTAGTTTCAGAACAAATACTCGGCTGCAATATTTTGTAAATCGCTCTGTGTCTATGGTCTTTACACTAAATACGATTAACGATGACAGGTACAGCAATTTTATCACATTCCAGGGAGAAGTCCGTGCGCATTTTTAGATGGCTGTTTGTTATGGCTGGGCTTGTTTTTACTCAGGATCATNTGATTCATGTCCCATCTATTGATCCAGAAATTGTAGGGGATACGCTGCACTCCATTTTAAAAAAAGAATCGGATCTTACTGTAGAATATCAATTGGAATCTTTTTCAGCCGNTACTTCNATGGTTACCTACCAGATCATCAATACATTTAAAGTTGTTGATTCACTGATCCTTTCAGGTGCCAATGATATTCGTCCCAGTGTATTGCAACAGATTGTTCAACCNTACAGGANTGTACCTGCTGGTGAAGAGTTCAGTCAAGTTGGTAAGGAACTCGTTTCACGATATTATTTTTTAAACCATGAGCCCGAATTTCAATTTGGATTGATGCATGATAANACTTTAGGAGCCCTGATTTCTTTTNNACCAGCNTTTGAAAGTCATTTTTCAGGTGTTTTTGGGTTAAACAGGCCAAATAAAAATTGGGAACTCAATGGTGAGATTAATCTGCATTTGGAGAATTTAGCCCGGTCTGCAGATAATTTTGACCTGTACTGGAAACGGACAGACTCTTTATCCCAGGTTATCCAATTGGGCATATCCCTGCCCCATCCATTTAGTTGGAATATAGGTATGGAATGGAAGTATCATCATGANGTGATTGGTGGTCTGTATACATTTATTGAAACCAGGTCTCTATTGCACACTTTTATANCGGGATTGCACGGCCTTAAACTGGGATATATTAAAGGCATGACCCGCCCAACAGATAAAGGGGGTGCCACTGGCTATGAACATGTGCGGTATCAGGCATTTTCACTTTCATCCAAACGGGATACACGGAATGATAGGTTAATGCCGTCCCAAGGTGTATATGCACATACAATAATTGATGGGGGATTGCAGGATGGCTCGGGGTTTGTACACAATGAATGTGCANTGCAAACGTATTTTCCTGTGACTGNCAATTTTNATGGTTCAATCAAATGGATTGGAAAAGGAATTCATATGTTTAGTANACCAGTACCCAAAAGCAGGTACGAATGGTTTGGGGGGACAGCGAGTTTGAGAGGGTATCGGGAACAGGAATTTTCNGCACCCCAGTTCCAGGTTGNTTCTTTAGAANTGGGTTATCANGCNAAGGGTTCAGTACAAACAAAATTGTTTATAGATATGGGTTCAGACCGTTTGAATATATTGGCTANCAACTGGATAGGATATGGTATCGGTTTGTCACAGGTCAATGAACATTCTATAATCAGGGTGGAATATGCTCTTTCAAACCATTCCATATCTAAAGGGAAGCTCCATATAAAATGGATATCCCGTTTGTAGCGACACTAACAAAAAACAAAGTAATTTTAAGAATGGTTCATTCTAGAAAGATGATTACAATCATTGTACTGTTGCTCTCTTGCTCGAATATGGGCTGTGAGATGAAACGGGAAGCCCTGGGCGCTGACAATGAGATACGTGTTATTTGTTCGGATGTAGATAAAGAGAGTATACGTACCTATTTGTCAACAATATTTACTGATACTCTTTTCACGCCNGAACCGGAACCTTATTATCATTTAAAATTCTCTGATCCTGAGACCTACACTAAATTAAAATCTCAGTCCCAGGTTGTTGTGGCAGCNATAAATCGGGATTCGAAAAATCCAGGATTCCAATTGGTGAAAAAGATGCTCTCGCCNGATCAGTTCCATTTCACTGAAACGGNGGATCCTGTGATTTTGGCNAAGGATGTGCATGCAAAGAAACAGNTATTTATGGTCATCAATGCNGTTTCAGTTGAGCAATTAATGTCTACAATAGATTCCAGGAAAAATTTGATCAGAAAACAGTTCCATGATCAATTTGTTGATCGTCAAAGCAGGTATATTTTTGGCGATGACCGCAATAAAACCCTGGAAGATTCATTAAATCAAGCATTGGGATGGACCTTAAAAATACCCTGGGGATGGGAGATGATTAAAATACGATCCGATTCAAATTTTGTGTGGCTTGGGAAAGAAATGCCCTTTCAGTGGATTGGGATTGGGTGGGCCGATGGAAACCTGGTGAACGATGACCTGTCCGTAGGTGAATATATTTGGACATGGCCGGCGAAGAATTATGGGTATATTCAGTTTAATGATTACAAGTTTGAGTTAACCAAAATGCCCTACAACGATTATTTTGCCTGGAGAGCACAGGGTATATGGGAGACCACTAATATTAAAGAATCCAAGGGCGGGCCCTTCAGATCCTACGTGTTTTACGATGAACAGAGTGATAAAACCTTTCATTTGAATTATCTTATCCATCATCCTGGTAATGATAAATCTATTTTTATGAGGCAATTGGATTTGATTGTGAAATCATTTACTATAGATCATTCATGAGAGTATTGATCACCGGCGCATTTGGTCAGTTAGGTTTTGCTCTATCCAAGACCCTGTCTGAGAAATATGATATTATGCGAACCGACATTCTTATTCCACCCGGCCAGACTGGAATTAGACTGAATATCCAGAACCAGGTCTATTTAAAGGAAGTTATTGAATCTACATTTCCAGATCTTATCATTAATTTAGCTGCAATGACCCATGTGGATGGGTGCGAGTTGAACCCTGAACTTGCCAGGGAAATCAATATAGCCGGGGTTCAGCATCTCTGCGACACTTTCAATGGTAAAATCATTCATATGTCCACAGATTATGTTTTTGATGGGAAGAATGGGCCCTATTCAGAAGATGACCGTGTCTGTCCAATCTCGGTTTACGGGGAAACAAAACTTGCATCAGAGCGTATTCTTTTGAACCATGATCCTGATCACCTGGTGATCCGGGGTAATGTTCTTTATGATGAATCACCCTTTACAAAAGCAAGTTTTCTTAACTGGGTGGTCAATTCCTTGCGGGATAATCAGGAAATCCGTGTAGTGGATGACCAGTTNAACAACCCAACTTGGACCGGCTCTATGGCGGATATTATTGAACTNTGTATCCAAAATNGCGTTTCAGGGGTTNTCCATTGGGGGGATTCAGATCATTTAAACCGGTTTGATTTTGCCAAGATGATCGCAGAAAAATATGAATTAAAGTCATCCTTGATTAAACCGATCTCAACAGAAGAACTANGNCAGGTGGCTCAAAGACCTTTGAAATCCGGACTGGTTACAGATAAGCTGGTCGAGCGTCTTAATGTGGTTCCACCTACCATTGATGACTGTTTAAATGCGATCCTGGGAAAACAACCGGAATGAAAACATTAGTTATATCACCCACCTATAATGAACGGAAGAATATCCAAAGCCTGGTCGAACAGGTTTTGGGGCCAAATCCAGATTATCATTTGCTGGTCGTGGATGACAACTCTCCTGATAAAACGGCAGAAAAGGTCAAAGAACTCCAGCAACTGTATCCAAATTTGCACCTGGAAGAACGTCCCGGGAAAGCGGGATTGGGTACAGCGTACCTTTTTGGGTTTCAATGGGCTTTGGATCGACACTTTGAAGCAATCGTTCAAATGGATGCAGATCTTTCCCATGACCCGAAGGACGTGCCAAGGCTTGTTGCTGAGCTGGAGAAACATGATTTAGTGATAGGTAGCAGGTATGTGGAGGGGGTGAGTGTTGTGAATTGGCCAATACGACGGCTGATCTTGAGTTATGGTGCGAATTTGTATTCAAGAATTATTACAGGCATGCCGATCAACGATGCGACTGGCGGGTTCAAGGCCTGGCGCGGTTCTTTACTTGATACCATACGCCTGGAAAAGGTTAGATCGCAGGGATATTCCTTTCAGATCGAGATGAACTTTCGTGCCTGGCGCCTTGAAGCTAGCATCAAGGAAGAGACTATTATTTTTGTGGACAGGACCATAGGGGAATCCAAAATGTCAAAGTCCATCATGTACGAAGCGATCTGGATGGTATGGCGTCTTCGTATCTGGAAATTGTTCGGCTGGATCTAATCCTTTTATGGACGTTTCTGTCTGTATTGTCAATCTGAATGCTAAACAGCATTTAGCCTCCTGCCTGAATTTGCTCCCGGAATCCTTAGGCTCTTGCTCTTATGAGGTGATCATTGTAGATAATCACTCCCAGGATGGGTCCCAGGAATTTATTCAGCAAGAGTATCCAGGGTTCCATTTATTGATCAACTATCGAAATGAAGGTTATACGCGAGCGATAAATTCTGCAATACGAGTAAGCAGGGGAGACTATTTAGCAGTGCTTAATCCTGATTCTGAACCGGGTCCAAACTCTATTTCCACATTAATAGAATTTTTAAAAATGAACGAGAACATTGGGATTGTGGGACCTAAAGTTATTGCCAGTGACGGATCCTTCCAGCGTTCCTGCAGACGGGGGGTAGCCCGACCTGCAGCCGTGTTTTCATATTTTCTCGGTCTTGCAAAACGATATCCTAATGATCAAAGATTTACGGGATATCATTTAAATCACCTGGACGAAAATGAGATCAATGAAGTAAGCGGTGTCTCCGGTTCCTGTATGGTAATTCGAAGGAAAACTTTAAAGGATATCGGGTATTTTGATGAACAATTCTTTGCCTACCAGGAAGATTCGGATTATTGTCTGAGAGCNAAAGAAAGAGGCTGGAAAGTATATTACAATCCCCATTCGATCGTAAAGCACATGGGCGGAATGGGGGGAGCCAATTCAGTACCCATGAAAGCTATATTTGAATGGCATCGTTCCTATTACAAATATTATTTTAAACATTTTGCTGATGATTATTCAATGATCTTCAATATTTTCTATTCCATAGCAATGGTGGGAAAATTAATCTTTGCTGAAGGAAAATACCTGATTAAACAATAAATGGAACAGTTTCAACAATTAGATTATGTGATGTTGATTTTGCTGGTGAGCATAATCCTTTCAGTTATTTTATCCTGGTTTAGTCTAAGGATAGCTCCCGATGTGGGGCTTATGGATATCCCGGGCAGTGCAGACCATAAAAATCACACCAGTTCTGTCCCGTTGACTGGTGGTGTTGTGCTTATAGATACGATGATTGTTATGATGTTGATCACTGGGTTGTGGAAGACACCGGATGTATGGGCAATTTTAGTTGCCGGGCTGACCATCGGTGTCTTTGGACTTTTGGATGATTTTATTCATCTATCACCAACCAAAAAATTGATCGGGCAGCTGGTCGGGTCAGTTATACTAATCTACCTTGGGGTACAGGTTAATATTTTTGATTCACCTGAATTTTTTTACAGAACAGAATCAACCCTTGATATGTGGCTTAACCTGGGGTTTACTGTTTTATGGCTGGTGACTTTGACCAATGCATTTAATTTTATTGACAGTTCCGATGGATTGGCTGTAGGTCTCAGCGGTCTGTCCGCAGCATTTTTTCTGGTGATATCTTTAACAACGGGCCAGACAACACTTATATTTTTTTGTGCCATACTGCTTGGTATTTGCATCGGGCTCTATTTTTTTAACTCCCATCCCGCCAGCCTTTTTCTAGGAGATTCGGGCGCCCAGACCCTTGGATTTTTAATGGCAGCTATAGCCATTATTTATAATCCAAATACTGGAATTCAGTCATCCACATGGTTTGTGCCAATATTAATATTTTACGTACCCTTATTTGACTTGATGCTTGTTGTGATCTCCCGCTTAAGACGAAACAAGAGAATACACAAAGCTTCACGGGATCATACCTATCATCGGCTGGCGGACAGGGGAATTCCCATCCATCATTCCGTGTTGATCATGCACGGCGTTTCACTCATCATGAGCATGGTCGGTTATTTGTGTCTAAATTTGCCCATTCTTTTTGCAAATATTGTATTCTGCCTGGCTTTATCCCTGGGAGTTGCTGCCTTTTTAGAACTGGATAAAGACTATCCATAATTACCATGTCCAATTATTATCTCGATTTTGAAAAACCGATCAAGGAAATAGACGAGCATATCCTTGGTCTGGAAGCTGGAAAAGATCTCAGTAAGGATGATTTGCGGACCCTGGCACAATTAAAAGAAGAAAGGGCAGCTTTGATTCAAGAAATTTATTCTGGTTTATCGCGCTGGCAGCGTATACAGCTGGCCCGTCACCCTGATCGTCCCTATTCGCTGGATTATATACACCATTTTGCACCGGATTTTATTGAATTGCATGGTGACAGGCATTACATGGATGATCCAGCCGTTGTGACCGGATTAGGCCATTTAGACCATCGTAAGATTGCCTGGATCGGTCAGCAGAAGGGCCGAAACACCAAGGAGAACCTGCACCGCAACTTTGGCATGATGCGTCCAGAAGGGTACCGTAAGGCGATTCGGGTTATGAAACTGGCCGAAAAATTTGGTTTGCCCGTTGTCACGTTCATGGATACCATCGGCGCCTATCCAGGTATCGGCGCTGAAGAACGGGGTCAGGGAGAAGCCATCGCAAGAAACCTGCTGGAGATGTCAGCTTTAAAGACCCCAATTTTAGGTGCAGTAATCGGTGAGGGAGCCAGTGGCGGTGCTTTGGGAATTGGAGTCTGCGACAGGATGCTGATGATGGAAAATACCTGGTATTCGGTCATCAGTCCAGAAGGATGCGCATCTATTCTTTTTCGGGATGCAAAACGTGCGGAAGATGCTGCTGAAGCTTTAAAACCCATTCCCACTGATCTAGAAGAGATGGGTATNTGCGANAGAATAGTTGCAGAACCCAACGGCGGAGCCCACCGGGATTTTGAAGCATCTGCAAACGCTCTTAAGTCTGCATTGNTCGATGAACTAGATAAATTATCCAAGGTAAAACCGGATGAATTCCTGGAAAACAGGATCCAGAAATACGATACACTTGGATATTTTGAAGAAACTACATGATCCAATNCGACCATAGGGTTAAGGTGTTCTATAAAGACGTAGATCAAATGGGGATTGTCTATTATTCCCGGTATTTTGAATTCTTTGAAGAAGCCCGNACAGAATTATTAGACTCAATCGGGTTGGATGTTACCACAATTGAAAATGAAGGGATTCTATTACCCGTGATTACGAGTCATTGTGATTATAGAAAGGGTGCAGTTTTTGAACAGTCGTTAATTGTTGAAACATTTATTTCAGACATTCCAAAAGCAAAATTAAAGATTCATTACTCTGTTCGCCCCCAAAGCTCTGATCAGGTATTAGTGACAGGGTATACTGTACACGCTTTTATAAAAAAAACGGGTCGTCCAGCCCGGATTCCAGATTTTATTTTAACAACAATTAAACAACACTTTATAAAATAACTCCGGTTCGATATTTATTTTAATCCATATTGATCATTTATTAATCAAATAGACAGCTACTATTCCCAAGGTTCCACCCATTAAAGTCGATAATAGCAGGGGCTCATTTAAGAAATACATTGCAAACCCCATGGCAGTTACCGGGACCATAAAAATATAAGCGCTGGCTCGCTTAGGCCCTAGTTTAACGGATGCCTGAAAATAAATTGAGGTTCCAAAGGCCATGGCTACTACTGCTAATAGAATCAGATTCAACCAGAAAATCCAACCAAAGGTAATTAATCTTAACAGGGGTTCATTGATTGCTAAGGGTAGGCTGAAAACAAAGGCTAAAGTAAAACTCCAGAAGCTATAAGTGATAAACGGAACTAAGTTTTTTGATTTAGATGTAATTATGGTAACAGAGACCCACGAGAGTGAAGCCATGAGAAAATAAAGATTCCCAGATTGCAATAACAGATCAAGATCCAGTTCCCAGATCCGAATGATACATCCGCCCCCTGCCAATCCCAGGACAAGCCCTAACCAATCCTTTTTAAAGAGCACCCCGCCGAATAGTAAGCCAGAGAATAGTGCCGTCAGGATAGGGTTCAAGGTTGTAACCAGCACACCGCCCGCTCCTGCGAATCCAATCTGTGTACCTCTAAAATAAAAATAGTTGTATGAAACCATGCATAAAGCATTGGCTACTATAAAACGAATACTGCCTCGAGATATTTTATAGGAATTCCCAGACCACCAGACGATGGGAGCAAAGGAGAGTGTTGCGAAAAAAAATCTCCAGACCATTATTAGCTGTGCATTNCCATANTCTCCCAGGATTTTNGCATTGGTCCANGANAACCCCCAGGTAACCATGGCNAGCACCATGAGNATGGTTAATCTTAATTCCTTTCCCTGTGGCATGGGGCAATTNAATTACATTCTNAATACAGGAAATTTTGGATCAGGGGNNGGATTNTTTTTTANTGCNTGNANTGCTTGGANNAGAACTNNTCTTGTATNANCAGGNCTGATGANACCGTCGTCCCAAAGGCGTGCACTGGCATAAAATGGATGACCTTCTTTTNCATATTTTTNTAAAATTGGTTTTCTCAANTCACCCAGTTCTTCAGNNGTNATNNCTTTGCCNNCTGCNTTCAACTGATCCGATTTCACTGTAGCCATTACATCCGCCGCCTGATCTCCNCCCATGACNGAGATNCGTGCATTGGGCCACATCCAGAGGAAACGGGGTTGGTAGGCACGACCGCTCATAGCNTAATTNCCNGCACCAAAACTNCCTCCGATTATGACTGTCAATTTTGGTACATTTGCTGNAGCNACAGCCTGTACCATTTTAGCTCCGTCTTTNGCGATACCGCCTGCTTCNGCTTTCTTGCCNACCATAAANCCGGTAATATTCTGNAGGAATAGAAGAGNNATTTTTCGCTGACAGCATAATTCAACAAAATGGGCNCCTTTCAATGCGGTTTCACTGAAAAGAACACCATTATTTGCTANGATGCCAACGGATTCNCCGCCGATTTTTGNAAAACCTGTNACAAGTGTTTTTCCGTAATCCGNTTTGAATTCTTCAAAGTTGGAGCCGTCTACAANTCGTGNAATCACTTCGTGGACATNAAAGGGTGTGCGGTGGCTTTTTGTCAGGATACCNAACAGTTCATCTGGGTTATACACAGGCTCATCAAAGCCTGTATTCATTAAGGATGGATCNGNCANATGGTCTATTATTCCACGAATTTTTTCAATGGCATCATGNTCATTTTCAGCAAAATGATCNGCGACACCACTGAATCGNGTATGNAGTTTNGCACCGCCCAATTCTTCNGGGGTGGCTGTTTCACCNATAGCAGCTTTTACAAGNGGNGGNCCTCCTAAGAAGATTGTGCCCGTTTTATTAACAATNATCGCCTCATCGCTCATAGCTGGGACATAAGCACCGCCAGCTGTACAGGATCCCATTACGGCNGCAAATTGGGGGATGCCNTCAGCACTCANNCGTGCCTGGTTATAAAATATTCTTCCGAAATGATCNCGNTCAGGAAATACTTCATCCTGCTTAGGTAGAAAGGCTCCGCCGCTNTCNACNAGGTAAATACAGGGTAGCCGGTTTTCCANAGCAATTTCNTGGGCTCTCAAGTGTTTTTTTACTGTAAGTGGGTAATAGGTACCCCCTTTAACCGTAGCATCATTTGCCACCACTATACAGGNATGGTCATGCACNGTNNCAATACCNGTNATGATTCCTGCNGCCGGNACATNATCCTCGTACACTTCATGTGCAGCNAATTCAGANAATTCAAGAAAGTNGGATCCAGNATCCTTTANTNTATCTATCCGTTNCCTTGCNGTCANTTTTCCCCGNTTTTTATGTTTTTCAATCCGATNGGGNGGACCCATTTCACGCACTTTATCTATTACNCTGATTAATTCATCNGATAAAGCTTTATGATANGAATAGTTGGTTTGGAATTTTTCTGAAGATGAATCGANTTTTGTCTCAATTCTCGGCATNNGTCAGTGACTCCTTGGCTACAATNGACTGAATCAAGTTAGATGCTTCATCCAGTTTAGATTTATTAATACCTGTNTCAATANCCAGCGATTCGCATAATGCCACAACCTTTTCTGATGCAATATTTCCGGTCGCACCNTCNGCGTAGGGGCAACCGCCCATNCCNCCNGNTGAACTGTCGAATNTTGNAATATCAAACTCCATNCCNGCCTTGATATTGGCTGNNGCCATNCCAAAAGTGTCGTGCATATGAAGGGCAAAATAAGANGGNTCCCATTTCTTTAATATTGATTCCAGCGTATACCGAACTTCCTCAGTTGTAGCTTTACCGATNGTNTCCCCCAGNGAAATTTCCTGGATNCCCAAATCNAGTAATTTNGCGATAACTTCNGACACAGCNTTAATCGGTATACTNCCTTCATAAGGACAATGCCAAACCGTTGAAATATAACCTCGGATTCGAAGNCCATGNTCTTCCCANACATGCTTCATTTNGTGGAATCTTTGNATAGATTCATCCATAGTACANTGGGTATTNTTTTNAGAGAANGTATTNCTGGCTGCGGTGAAAACGGCAATGGAACTATAATTNGAATGAATGGCATNNTGAAGGCCACGGAGATTGGGAACCAGNGCCGTATACATTATNTTNGAATCAAGATTGATTGAACTGTGAGACATCCTGTGCATCTGCCAACTGNGGAATCCGTNTGGGCGAGACAAAACTGGTAACTTCAATNTCTGGAAAACCNCATTGGGTTAAAAGGTCTATATAACGGACTTTGTCATNGGTTGCTATTGGGACGGGNATGTTTTGAAGCCCGTCACGGGGTCCAACTTCAACAAGTTTTACNGATTCCGGTAAAGACATGGTGGTTGATATTAAAACCTTCTTAGGTGTTCANTATANGGNNCTCAATTTAGGTCTTTTTAAATAAGNAAATTTTGTNAACNNNAAAGGCACAANTGTNCCTTTNCCNGNACTAANTATTAATAATAATATTTTCGNTTATCTATAATATCNGCCTTGTCTTTCAAACCATCCAGCCAGGCCTGGAAATACTGACCTTGCTTCCGATTGAAAATGTTTTNTNGAAGTAATTCTTTTTGTGNTTCAAATNCTGTTGAGTCAAANTNNGCCACNTCAATCAGTTGAANNATAGCGTGCCCNCGGTTCGTTTCCAAAGGGCCTANAATTTCACCCGGTTNTGCNTGCANGAGTGCNCCNTTAACGTGATTGCTNCTGCCTATGGATGTAAATCCCTGAAACAGTGTTTTAGATTCATTCTTAAACCCATCCAGATCATNTTCTTCTTCAATCAGTTCTTCAAGTGTCATATTTCTGCTGGAAAGTTTAATCAGCAATTTGTTGGCCTCTTCCAAGGTGCCTGTTTTTACCTTANCTGTTGTTAAGGAACTTGTTATCTGNGNTTCCACTTCTTCCAANGGCTTAAATCCGGGAGATACAATGGAATCAAGNGTGCAAACAGCAAAATANTGATCATTTTCTAAAATNTCTGAAACAGAGTTCAATTCGCTNTTGAAGGCATACCGTACTGCAGATCTAAGNCCGCCCAGCCCTNTGATTGAGAATCCAGAATTANCCAATTTTTCATGNNTTTCNGTTTCAAGNCNATGGTCAGAGACAGCCTGATCAAANCCATTATCCTGNGCGTCATAACTGAACAGGGTTGCATTCCGTTTCATATTTGCCAGGGTGGTGGGACTTATTTCTATCTTTATTAGAATATGGGACGNCAGNATTTCCTGGNCTCCNGCTTCATCCGTNCGGTTGTCCCTTACATAAATNACATGATATCCAAATGTGGAAGCGANAGGGCCAACAATCTCATTTTTTNCAGCACTGAATGCAGCNTCTTCAAATGGTTTTACCATGCGNCCTTTTTTGAACCAGCCAAGATCNCCACCTTTTGTACCCTGATTNCCTGGGTCCATGGTNAATTCATTGGCCAGNGCTGAGAAATCTTCCCCTGATTCTGCTCTTTCAGCCAGNTCTTTAGCCATNTTNTCTGNAGCAGTCGAATCNTCATTGGAAGGGACTTTTTTCCATGAAACGTAGGTAATAGAGCGCAATTCGTCATGACTGAAANTGTTNTTGGTCCGTTNATATTCATCCTGAATTTCCNGTTGGGTTGGCTCTGATTCTTCCGCGGCAACTCGAGTAGTAGTGATATGTGNNCCTGTCACGNTAAACTCNGTGTTGCGTTTAATGAATTCGTTCNTCACATCCCGATCCATGATGATAATGCTTTCATCNAGCATTTTCTGCAATTTGTAATTAGGGATAAAGGTGGTTTTCATAAACGATTCAATGGGGTTCCATTCATTCCCNTGGGGATTTGCGAGAGCTTCACGATATTTATCCCAATCGAAGGCATCCTCTGTCCGGAAGCTTGGATTCTGCTGCAGAAAAGGGGGTGGATTATTTTCCAGGTGATAGATGACTTCTTCATCAGAAGCTGTGATTTTAAGCCGTTTTACTTCCTGGGCAACTAAGACATCCTGGACAAGNTTATCCCANGCCGTATTTCGNGCACGCTGAATCTGAAAATCATTAATATTCTGCCCNCTNGNACGGGCATTTTCAATCTGCTGGTTTACCAGATTNTTGAATCTTTCAGGTGCAATATTTTCCCCATTAATACGGGCAATAGTGGTTTGGGGATTCACGTTTCCAACCAATTGATCCAGTATATTTGCTCCGCCCACCAGACCGCCAATGGTCATGCTCAGCAGGAACATAGCCAGCAATCCCCATAATACAACATGCATTTTTTCACGCATGGATGTCATTAATGCCATACAATACCCTTCATAAGGTCAAAATTAATAAATGTGGAAANANTACCTTAAAAAAATNGCGGGCGAATTTATGNTAGGGTAATTGATGAAACAATGAACAAGANGGATATAACTTATGCNCCTGATTATGACTGAATGTCAATCCATTTTTATTACCCGATATGGTTCCCCNGATGTATTGAAGTTCNGACCCGCNTCTATNCCTGANCCNGCACCNGNTGAGGTCCAGNTNAACATAAAATATGCNGGCATCAATTTTGCAGATACCATGAGCAGNATGGGCCTNTATCCAACCCGNTTAAANCCTCCCTATGTNCCTGGAATGGANATTGCNGGAANTGTTNCTGCNGNGGGAGACAATGCCCCNAGCACCATGATCGGANAAGTGGTGGNNGGAATATGTANNTCGGGAGGATATTCCAANTATGTGAATGTCCCGGCAGGGCAACTGTTTATTATTGACCCCAAATGGNTGGATGTTGCAGCAGCCATACCGGTGAATTATTTAACGGCCTATTTNATGATGATTCACCAGGGAAACCTGCGAGAAAATGAAACCATATTGATCCACGGAATCGGCGGTGGTGTGGGAATCGCTGCCCTGCAGATCGCCAAAAGAATTGGTGCCAGGATCATTGGCACCGCATCAGGCATGAAACATAAACAGTTGAGGGATTTTGGTATTGAAGATTTAATTGATTACCGGACCGAAGATTTTAGAAAGAGAGTTCTTGAGATCACTGAGAACAGGGGAGTAGACCTGGTCCTGGATTCCCTGGGTGGAAAAGCGCTGGCCAGCAGTTATGCCTGTTTATCAGAATTTGGACGCGTTGCTGTTTATGGCTTCTCCTCTGCGGCAAAGGGACTGCGAAGAAATTACCTGAAAATCCTGCCGGAATACTTTGGGATGCCCAACTTTAAGCCAACCAACCTGATGATGAAAAACAAAGGAGCCTTTGGGTTTCATTTAGGTATGATACGCCATCGGAAAGATTTGATACGGGACTATGGAAATATTCTTTTCCAATGGCTGGAAGATGGTACAATTTCTCCTGTAATTGATACTGTGTTCACACTTGAAAAGGCTGCTGCTGCCCACAGGTATATTGCAGACAGGAAAAATTTTGGAAAAGTGCTGTTATCTCCTGAATCATGAGCTTTACTGACCTTGAGCATGAGATTATTGGGTGTAGAAAATGTGAGCGGCTGGTGGCGTTTAGAGAAAAGGTCGCCTTGGAAAAAAGGAAATCATTCATGGATTGGGATTACTGGGGCAAGGCCGTTCCAGGCTATGGAAACTCCAACGCCAGGATGATGATCTTAGGTCTGGCCCCGGCTGCCCATGGCGGGAACAGGACAGGGCGGGTATTTACCGGTGATAAATCGGCGGATTTTCTATTCAAATGTCTCCATCACGTCGGGCTGGCAAACCAGCCAAATTCTGATCACCGAAACGATGGTCTCAGGCTGGATGGCTATATCACCCCTGCAGTAAAGTGCGTTCCGCCGGGAGATAAACCCACTGCTGAAGAAAAAGACAATTGTGAGCCCTTTTTAGCTGAAGAGTTTAACCTATTGAACCGCCTGAAGGTCGTATTGGGCTTAGGCAAGATTGGTTTTGATTCCTGTTTAAAATTTGTACGAAAGACACATCCTTTTAAGATGAAGGATTATAAATTTGGCCATGGTGTCCGCTATGAATTACCCAATGGACTTACGTTGTTTGGTGCGTTTCATCCCAGTCCACGGAATGTGAATACAGGAAGGCTGAGTTTTGAAATGATGGTACACTTTCTTGAAAAAGTAAAAAAGGAATTAGAGTGATCCGGTTTCTATTGAGCCTTTTTCTTTTGATGGTTAAACCCCTTTACGGTGTGTGGCTTACCTATGAAGAAGCTGTCCTGAATTCGCCCTTTAAAACAGCATCGTTAGGGTGGACGATCCCAGTTCCGAATGAAGATGCCCATCTCATCCAGGGAAAAGGTGATGATTGGAAAATATGGTATAAAGTATCTTTATTGGAAATGGATACAACGGTCTTTCTAGACAGCACAGCATTGAACTGGCAGGGTGATGATCTGCACATCAGTAAACTTACTTTTGCAAAATCGGGAACTAAACTTNTACTCNGGACAGATTCAAAGAAAATNTGGCGNTATTCCCATTTNAGTACNTATTACGTNTATGATCTTGATGCTGANCNATTGATGAAGGTGAGTGAAAACAATACNCANTTAAGNAATGTAAAATTTTCCCCGGANGGTGAACGTATTGCCTATGTNAGAAAAGATAATAATCTATACATGTTCGATTTTACCCGGGGTCGTGAACGGCANCTNACAACCACCGGTTCTGAAACCATATCCAATGGTCATTTTGGATGGCTTTACGAGGANGAATTAACCGGGTATGATGGGTACCGCTGGTCTCCAAATGGTGAATCCATTGCTTTTTGGGAAGAGGATGAGTCCAGGGTTCCCGAATTCACCATGATCAATGAATTGGGCCAGTATCCCACCGTTCAGACCATACGCTACCCAAAGGCAGGGGAAACAAACCCAACATTAAAAATTGGGATCATTCGTATTAAAGGTGCAGGCAGGAAATGGGTGGACCAGGGGTATACCGATAATGATTATTTACCCTGGATGGAATGGGTGAATAAAGATAAGGTNGCTTATTTAAAAATGGACCGTAAACAGAAGAACTGGGATCTAATGATCGCAGACCGGGCAACCGGAAGGTCTCTTAAAGTTTTATCGGAATCGGATCCTGAAGGCTGGCTTGAAAACCATGGACAGATCCGGTTTTTGAATGATGGAAAGATCGTATGGATTTCAGAAAATTCGGGCTACAAACATATCTGGATGTCTAAACATTCAGGTTCACGGACCTGGCCTGTCACGGAAGGACAATGGGAAGCATCCAGTATAGTCCATATNGATGAAGAGAATGAATTGCTTTATTTCATGGCGAACAAAGAATCTGTTTTTGAAAGACGATTCTATTCCGTCCGTTTTGACGGGACGGAACTCACCCTTTTAACGCCAGAAGCAGGGNATCACAGGATCCAGNTNACTGGATCAAAAACATATTTTATTGATACATATTCAAGTTTAGACAGACCCCNGACCCTACTTTTGAAAGATATGAAAACCGGTANCCTGATANGGGTGATGGCTGAAACAGACCGTCAACAGTTTATTGACTATGAATGGTCCACGCCTAAAATNGTTCATTTTNCAACTGGAGACGGTACGGAACAATTGGACGGNATTATTACGCTGCCTCCNGATTATACCCCTGATAAAAAATATCCTGTGATCATATACGGCTATGGGATGCCGGGAACNCAGATCGTCTGGAACCGCTGNGGAGGGACNTGGAATCAATTCCTGGCCCAGCAGGGTTATATACTATTCTCCATGGATACCCGGGGCATGAGCGGCCGGGGTGAAGCCTTCAAAAACCTGAGCTATGGNGATATGTCAAGATACCTGGCNAAAGACCAGGTTGCGGGCATCAATTACCTGGTGAATGAAGGCTATGCGGACCCGGACCGNATCGGGGCCTGGGGCTGGAGCGGCGGCGGGTATTTTACCTGCCTGATGCTGACCCGGAACGGGAAATACTTTAAAGCGGGTGTTTCTGTGGCCCCCTGTACGGATTTTCGACTCTATGATACAGCATATACNGAACGCTCCATGGGGCTACCCCAGGAAAACGGTCCAGGATATGATTCAACCAGCACAATCTCCTGGATGAATCGAATGGAGGGAAGCATTCTTCTGATGCATGGCACGGAGGATGATAATGTTCATGCCCAGCACACGACCCATTTCGTCCAGGCCGCGCTGAAAGCAGGCAAGGATGTTGAATGGTTCAAGTATCCAGGGCGCAATCATGGAATTTATGGCGGAGGCGCCCATGAACATCTCTATAAGAAGATGATCGAGTTTTTTAAAGAAAAGCTTTAAATATTACTATTATTATATTTATAGATTTAATAAAATAAATTGATTTCATTGGAACAGGGGTTCAGTTAAATTTAATTTTATGCCTGATTTTGATTGCACTTTATAGCAAACTCTTACAAATTCAAATATTATGAAGATGAAAAAAGTACTAGCACTGGTGGTATTGTCTCTATGTACAACTGCCACAGCTCAGACCTATAAAAATGTACGTGCCAAACAGGATGGTTTATCCATCATGGTTCAGTATGATATGGCAGGTGAATTATTTCGCGGTGATGGGGTAGCCTTAACCTATTCCCTGGACAACGGTAGAACCTATTCTGCTATTCACGACGCGGAAGGTGACCTTGGTGCCAATGTCCTTCCAGGAAAGNGTAACGAAATCAACTGGCTGCTTATTGACAAGGATTTTATTATTGGGAAAATCATTAAGTTTCGCCTGGTGACTCTTCCTGAAGGCATGATCTATGTGGATAGCGGTGAATTCACACGCACCAGCAATACAGANAAAAAAACAGNGCAATCTGAGCATGCNGTNCAACTGGGCAGTTTCCTGATGGATAAAACGGAAGTGACCCAGAGAGAATACAGGCATGTAATGGGTAAATATGCTTCCGATTATACGGGCTGTATGGAATGCCCGGTTGAAAATGTATCNTGGTTTGATGCAACTGCGTATGCGCGAAAAGTTGGCAAACGATTACCAACAGAGGCAGAATGGGAATATGCAGCTCAGGGCGGTGCCTATGCCCGGACATCCCAATTGTATTCTGGTTCAAATGATATTGAAGACGTAGCCTGGTTCCTGGCCAATACTGAAAGCAAACAGCCTGTAGGTAAGAAACAGCCTAATGCATTGGGTCTCTATGATATGAGTGGAAATGTCTGGGAATGGTGTGCTGACTGGTATCACGATGATTATTTTCAGATCGCGGATAAAAGCGATCCAAAAGGACCTGAATACGGCACGGAAAAAGTTGTCCGCGGTGGATCATGGTTCAGTAATGATGTTTTNTGTACTGTCAACCGTCGGTATAAACTAAAACCGGATTACCGAGATACGAATTTTGGTTTTCGTTGTGTTAAGGATCTTTAAAGGATAGCAGGATTTAAAATCATGATTATGAATAAAATTATACCTACATTACTATTTATCATACTATTGCTGTCTGCTGCAGGCTGTGGTGGTACAGCAAAACCCCAGGTTCCCGCCCATGCAGTTAAAAAGAAAGAACAGACAGGGGCAACAGTAAAGGTAGATGAAAAGCTGACCAAGAAAACAGTCTTGGCAGAAACAAAATCTGCCAGAAAAACACCAAAGCAACAAACCGCTGCAGTTCCAAAAACAACCACCGGAAACTCGGTAAAGGAACAAACCGTTGCANCTGCAAAGGCCACAACCAAAGAGAAAACGACCAGTAAAAAAACAGATCCGCTCAAGGATAATCCTTACAGCAATTCTATACGGGTCAAGACCATTTATGAGCTGGCAGCAGAAACGAAACCAATCCTTTTTCTAAACCACGATGAATTTGAAACGGCAGATGAATACAAAGTACGAGTTTCGGAGCAGGTTAAACTGATGAAAGAGATCGTCATGATGACTTCCCAGAAAATGGACATTAAAAAAGCCCAGAGGATCCAGGTCGCAAAGGAAAAAGAGTTCAGATCAAAGACGATCATAGAGAACATAATGGCTGAATCTGCATCTCCAGTTGAATTTACTCCCGAGGATATCGGTCGCTACAATCCAGAACAGGAAACTTTTCCTGTTATTCTACATCAGACCCAGTACCAGATCTCAGTCCCCAGGGAAGAGGCTAGAACGTTTAAGGCAAATTTTAAATCNGTAAANATCAANGGCATCAAGCAGTTAAAGCCACAATATGACGTTAAGATCACTGTGAGTAAAGCGCACATACGAAGCCGTCCCAATGGTTCCATTGTTGGGATTGCCAATGGAGAAGATTTATTTGAGCATGTGAATAATGAAGATGAATGGTACAAGATTAACTATAAAGGACAGTTTGCATTTACCCACCAAAACAATGCTGAATTGAAACTGGTTGATTTTGCTGATGATTTTGATTACCTGGATCTGGTGGCTATTCATCCAACCACCGGCTCCATGTTTGCCATGATCTCTGTTGATAAACTTGTCAAAGCACCCCTAAATCTTGCTTCCCGCAAACTGGTTGAATCTGGTCAGGCAGACGGTCCTAAATAATATTAATTAGCATTCCGGGGCTGTAGCTCAGTTGGGAGAACGCTTGAATGCATTCAAGCAGCAGAGATAACATCTCAAGTTATTTCTTGTTCTGAAAAGACACTCATTTATTGGTAGACAGATGCCTGTTATTTGTTAAAAAAACAACAAAAATGAGAAAAATTTCTACACATATACTACCTACATGACAAATGAATGTACTTTCAAAAATTAAATTTTCTATTATTGATGATACCGCTATTAGGTTTCTTATTGTAGGATTAGTGAATAACTTATTCGGAGTGTCAATTGGATTTATATTTTTAACTTATCTTCTGTTTCACTTCACATTCAGTCTTTTTCTTGCCACATGTATAAGTATATTATTTAATTACTTCACTACCGCAGCATTTGTTTTTAAGAAAAACAAATCATTAAAAACTTTAATTTTATTTATAGGCAATTATCTTTTTATATATTACTTATTAAATATTTTATTTATTTATATAGTTACAATGTTCTTTCCTATAGAAGTGCGTTTTGCGTTTATTCTGGTTATGCCATTATTGTGGCTAATGACATATACATCTCAAAGAAAAATAATTTTTAACTAAGTATCATTGTAGGGTTGCCCACATATTGTTGAACTTACAGGGATTCCGTGTCAGAATCGTGTCAGTACTTATTAATTCAAATCGACATTTACATACAATCAAGCCCCGCATTCGTGGAGTTTTTTATTTGTGGGATGATGGGTCGATGGTAATCATTGCATTCCTTTAAAGGAATTGTGATCGTTATTTATATAGGCAGGTGAAACATAAATAACTGGCTTTACCATACCACTTTATATTTAAATTTAGAACAATATTTATCAAAATAGAAAAATGAAGAATTATACCTTTTTAGTTTTATACGTAATCACGGCAGGATACTCACAAAATATTGTCAGAGAAGCAGATTTTGTACTTATTGGTGATTATTATACCGGTGCGATTGCTGATGGCAAGCGTGAAGGGTTTGGTATCTATACATATCCGAATGGTGATGTTTATGAAGGAGAGTGGGAAAATGATAGAAAAAATGGCAAGGGAATCTTTTTTTCAGTAAAAGAAAAAATAAATTATAGTGGTGTATTTAAAAACGATAAATACCATGGTCACGGAAGTTTACAGATAAAAGATAATGTAAAATATGAAGGCGAGTGGAAAGCGGGTAAGATGAATGGACATGGTTCATTAAATTATAAAAATGGTGATGTATATGTAGGGAGTTTTAAAAATAATAAAAAAGACGGAAATGGAACCTTTACTTACACTAATGGCGATATCTATGTAGGCGAGTATAAGAATGATATGATGGATGGCAACGGCACATTTAAATACTCCAATGGTAATGTTTACAAGGGTGAATATAGACATAATAAATGGGATGGAAAGGGTAGCTTCACTTATTTACAGGGTGATAAATATGATGGTTCCTGGAAAGATGGGAATATGGATGGTCCAGGAGTGTTCTCTTATTCAAATGGTGATAAATATGATGGTTCTTGGCAAGATGATTATCGTAATGGCTTTGGTACCTTAACCATAGCAAATGGTGACGTATTTTCAGGCGAGTGGCTTGATGGTATGTTAACGGGTGCAGGTAAATATCAATATAATAGCGGGGACATTTACGAAGGGGAATTCATTAATGGTAGATATAATGGGGAGGGAACTTTTACTTTCTTAAATGGAGATGTATATACAGGTAATTGGAAGTATGATAAGATGGATGGAATAGGTCGAATGAATTACTCAAATGGGAATATTTATGAAGGAGAATGGGCAGATGGATTAAATCATGGAGACGGAACTTTTACTTTTTCAAATGGCGACGTCTATGAAGGTGAATTTATAAATGATTCAATGTCAGGATATGGAAGATATCAGTATTCGAATGGGGATTCTTATCAGGGTATGTACCTCAATAGATTGAAAAGTGGTTATGGTATTTATACTTATAAAAACAATGATACATATTCTGGTAATTGGTTAAATGATCATAAAGAAAATTTTGGAGTTTTTATTGACAAGTCAAATGGGAGTCAGTACGATGGGGAATGGAGGGCAGGATTAAAAAGCGGGCAAGGAACCTATCTATATTCCAATGGTGATGTTTATGAAGGTAGTTGGAAAAATAATAAAAAAGATGGTATGGGTGAATGTTTCTATTCTGATGGGACCCGATATATAGGAGAATGGGTCAATGGCTTAAAAAACGGGCTTGGCACCTTCATATTTAAGGATATGCACAAATATATTGGTTTTTGGGACAATGATAAAAAACATGGCATTGGGACATTCTTATTTCCAAATGGTGATAAATTTTCTGGGGAATGGGAAAATGATACATGGAAAGGGCAAGGAAATTTTAATTATAAAAATGGGGACTTCTATAAAGGTTTTATAGAAGATAAAAAGAAAATTGGTGAAGGTGTATTTAACTATCTAAATGGTGACGTTTATAAGGGGAATTTTAAAAATAATAAAAGAGATGGTTTAGGCACTATGAACTATAATAATGGTGATACATATGTTGGTCATTGGAAAGAAGGACTTAAATCAGGAATAGGCAAACTCACATATAAGAATGGGGCTCGCTATGATGGTGAGTTTCTCAATAATAAACAAACAGGAACTGGTACTTATATTTATGGTGATAATGAAAAATATGAAGGTACGTGGAAGGATGGATATTTTGAAGGGCTTGGGACATACTATTATATTAATGGAAGTAGATACTTTGGAAATTGGTTGGGCGGTTTAAGGCATGGTCATGGTTCTATTACTTATTATTCAAATGGTAGTAAATATGATGGTGAATGGAAAAATGATTTTAAAAATGGCAAAGGTACATTTATATATGTTAACGGAGATAGTTATGAGGGTGGATGGGAAAATGATAAAATGAATGGAGAGGGGATATTTACCTATAAAAATGGTAATAAATATGTTGGTAATTACAAAGATGGCAAAAGATCTGGAAAAGGAACTTTCAATTATTCTAATGGTGACAAATATACAGGTGAGTGGGCAGATGGAAAGAGATCTGGCAGTGGAACCTTCTTATATGCAAATGGCGAAAAGCAGGAAGGTCAGTGGGAAGATGGTATTATGTTAAAAAAGTAAAATATTTTTCGGAATGTTTTACCCCATTATGGATTGGCAATGACTAATAAAGAAAAATAATTATAAAAAATGAAGACTTATACTTCGAGTTAACGCTTGGAAATTAATAATAACATCAAAGCATTAAGCCCCATACTCGTGGGGTTTTTTGTTTGTGGGATGATGCGTAGATTTATGAAAGAATTATATTAACAATTAATTGAAAAAAATCACCTTATGCGACTTGCACATACAATGATTCGGGTCAGGAATCTTGATGAATCCATTGAATTTTACTGTGGGTTTTTAGGATTACAAGAAATTCGTCGTAAAGACCTAGGAGACGAGGCAACTTTGGTTTTTTTAACTGATGAAAATAAAAATTATCATATCGAACTTACATTTAATAAAGATGGGCGTGATTATGTTATTGGTGACCAATTTGGGCACCTTGCATTTCATGTTAATGATTTGGATAAGATAATTTCTGATGTTGAA
>PBCV01000011.1 GCA_002717915.1 Fidelibacterota bacterium
GAGGTAACCTTTGAACTGGGTGCAAAACTGTTGGTCCAGACTAAGTTGGCTAACCATAAGGATGAAGCCATTCAATTGCAGCAATCTCTTATTGATTCGGGGAAAGCACTGGTTGCATTTGAAACCATGGTGGACGCCCAGGGCGGGCGATTAGATGAGTTAGGTTCTAATGCAAAACCGGATCATGAAACGGTCGTTCATGCCTCTGAAGATGGGATCATTGATTGGATGGATACGGAAGCCATTGGCTGGGCCTTGGTGGATCTGGGCTGCGGGCGCAAGAATCCAGGTGACTCGTTAGATAATTCAGCCGGGATCGAATTTTTAAAAAAGGTCGGGAAAGAAACCCGCAAGGGTGACCCGGTTTATCGCGTATTCAATTCTGATCCTGGACGATTGGATTCGGCGTCTAGCATGCTTGAAGAAACTTTCAGCACAGGAGAATCATCTCCGGGTTCCGTTCTGATCCTGGGAGACCTTTAACCCGTCCGGTGAACCTTACACTTCTGGGTGGGTTCCGTTCCAGTCTTGAAAATTTCTTTTTCAATTGGGCAGGCAGGAAGAGGTACTTTTTTTGTGACAGAACAGATTTCTTTATAATGTACACCACCCGGTTTTTCAAATTTCTGGGTGGGCAGGTCCAGAGTGTCATGGGCGGCTTTCATAAACCGGGCCCAGGCCGGTAGGGCTGCCCGCGTACCGTCTTGACCGGGGCCTAAGGGAACCTGGAAATCATCCACGCCAAACCAGCAGCCGGCAGCGATCTGGGGCGTAAACCCCACAAACCAGGCGTCGCTCCAGCCCTGGGTGGTGCCGGTCTTGCCGGCAGCAGGCCGATTAAACTTATACTTCCAGCGGGCACTGCCTCCCGTACCCCGATCCATGACGGTCTGCATCAGACTGGTCATCAAATAAGCAGTTTCCTCGCTTAACACTTCTTTTCGATCGGGATAGTAATCCTTGATCACGTTGCCGTAGCGGTCTTCGACCCGGGTAATCCCAAAGGGTTTTGAATATACACCCTGGTTGGCCAGGGCTGCATAGGCAGAGACTATTTCTATGGGATACACCTCTGATGTTCCCAGGGCGATGGCATCCACGGCCCTGATATCCGAATTAATGCCCATGCGTTTTGCCATTTGTTTAACCTGTTCCGCAGGTGCAATATCCTGCTGAACCATGCGCACGGAAATGAGATTAAAGGATTTGCGCAGGCCTTCCCGGAAGGTGGTCAGCCCGCCCGTACTGCCATCGTAATTCTGGGGTTTCCATTTGACCCAGGTCCCATCCATATTCTGGATGTTCAGTACCACTGGCTGGTTCAGGAGCTGTTCTGTCACCGGATAGCCGTTATCNAGNGCTGTGGTATAAACAAAGGGCTTAAATACAGACCCGGGCTGCCGTTTCGCCTGGACNGCCCGGTTGAACTGGTCGTGGTAGTCGGGGCGCCCCCCCANCATGGCCAGGATACCGCCTGTGTTTGGATCCAGGGCCACAAAGGCACATTGCACCAGCAGTTTATCCCTGAGATCCTTGTAGAGCTGGCCTTCACCGGCCAGCATCATTTTCAGGCTGTCTTCCGGATAAATGGTTAAGTAGGCCAGGTTCTCAAATTCTTCCCTGTCCTTGTAGAACCGTTTGTTCAGCCGGTCCTGGTCATCCCTCACCGTCAGCATCATCGCCTCTTCCGCAATGGCCTGGAGCCTGGAATCCAGGGTGGTGTAAATTTTCAGGCCATCCCTGTAGATATTCACATCCAGGGCCGTGTCCTCTTTTTCCATGATCCGTCTTACATATTCTGTAAAGTAAGGTGCGCTGCCGCTTTTGGGTGCCTCCTGAACCGATTCCAGCGTTCTGACCCGGTGCTCTTCATACTTGCCCCTGCCAATGTAATGCTGGTCCCGCATCAGGCGCAGGACCGTATTGCGGCGCCGGATGGCCCGGTCCGGATGGTGGATCGGGGAGTAGCTTGCCGGGGCAGGCANCAGGCCTGCAAGCAAAGCGGATTCATCAATGGTCAGGTCCNTGGATTCTTTGCCGAAAAATCGTTTGGTGGCAGCCTCCACACCATAGGTTCCATGGCCAAAATGCACTGTATTGAGATACATTTCAAGGATCTCTTCCTTGGTATAGGTTCTCTCGATCTGGATTGCGGTAATGACTTCCTTGACCTTGCGGAGAAGACTGTCTTCAAAGCCCACGGATTTATACAAATTCCGTGCTAACTGCTGGGTCAGGGTGGAAAATCCCTGACGATAACTCATAGACAGGGTATTGATCATGATGGCCCGGGCTACGCTGCGAAGCGACAGGCCCCAATGGTTGTAAAAACGCCTGTCTTCTGAGGCTACAATAGCATGCTGCATGTGTTCCGGTATTCTGTCCAGTTCAATAAAGACACGTTTCTGGACAAACAATTCATTCAGGACTATTCCATCCGCAGAATAAATACGGGTTACCAGGTCCGGGTCATAATTTTCCAGCTGTTCCAGGGAAGGCAGATTCCTGGAAAGAAAGAATACAGCAGACAGTACGGCGATCAATCCTATAAAAACAACCAGCAGNCATCTGCGAATGATCTGGCTAAAGTTGATGGTCGAGGCAGGCTGATCCATGGGAAAATTTACACTTGACCCAATTTTTACCGAACAGGGATTTTATACGGGGTTTGAAACAGGGAAATTGAATCCTGCCGAATCAGTCTTTTTTCCTGGGCTGGATCATTTTATCCGGCTGTACAAGACGATCAAACTCTTCACCGGACATATACCCCAGCTCCATGATGGCCTCACGGAGCGTGGATTGATCCTGGTATGCTTTTTTCGCCACTTCCGAAGCCTTATCATAGCCAATATGGGGATTTAAGGCGGTGACAAGCATCAGGGAATTATAGAGATTATGATCGATCCGCTTTTGGTTGGGTTCAATACCTTTAACCGCATTCTTAGTAAACGAACGGCAGCCGTCAGACAGAAGACGGATGGATTGTAAAATGTTATAAGCTATAACTGGACGGTAGACATTCAATTCAAAATTCCCGGAAGCACCGGCAACCGTGATCGTAGTATCATTGCCCATGACCTGGGTACAGAGCATGGTCATGGCTTCGCACTGGGTGGGATTAACCTTCCCCGGCATGATGGATGATCCCGGTTCATTGGCCGGAAGGGTGATTTCACCGATCCCGGACCTGGGGCCGCTGGCCAGCCAGCGAATATCATTGGCGATCTTAAATAGTGAAGCAGCGATCACTTTCAAGGAACCGGATAATTCAATAATACTGTCCTGGCCTCCCAGGGCCTCAAATTTATTCTCCGCGGTTCGAAACGGCAGGCTGGTCAGTTCAGATATCTCTTTTGCAACCGCCTCACCAAACCCTGCCACAGAATTAATGCCGGTCCCCACAGCCGTTCCGCCCATGGCCAGTTCATAACAGTGATCCAGAGATTTTTCTAAACGGCTCAGACCGTGGTCTAATGCGGACACATACCCGGAAAACTCCTGCCCCAGGCTCAAGGGCGTAGCATCCTGGAGATGGGTGCGGCCCAGTTTAATAATGGGTTCAAATTCAGCAGCCTTCTGCTGCAAGGCCTCCCGCAATTCTTTCAGGGACGGTACCAGTTGGTGGTGGACACTCTCCACCGCAGCCATGTTAATGGCCGTTGGAAATGTATCATTGGTGGACTGGCTCATATTCACATGATCATTGGGATGGACCGGATCTTTGCTGCCTAATTCGCCGCCCATGAGCTCAATGGCCCGGTTCGCAATGACCTCATTAAAATTCATATGGGTCTGGGTACCGCTCCCGGTCTGCCAGACCACCAGAGGAAAATGGTCATCCAGCTTACCTTCGATCACTTCATCCGNNGCNCTNTGGATGGCGTTCAGGATAGATTCATCCAGGTTTCCAAACCCATGATTCACCGTTGCNGCGGCTTTTTTCAGGATGCCGTAGGCACGGATGAATTCCCGGGGAAACTGCTCCTCTCCAATTTTAAAATTTTCAAACGATCGCTGGGTCTGGGCGCCGTAATACCGATCCGAAGGCACCTCAACCGGGCCGATACTGTCCCGTTCAGTGCGATTGCCCATGGTCAGTTCACAATCCAGGTATCACCGGCATTAATCAAGTCCTGGACACTGCCGGGTCCTTTTGCTTCTTTTGCCGCAGTAATCTGTTTTACCATTTCCTGGTTGTAGGAAGGTTTATCGATGGAATAGATAACACCGATGGGCTCAGGCAGATTCGGATTTGAGGTCCAGTTGGCAATAATGTGAGCCAGATTCAGGTTTGTTTCATCGTGAACAAGGAGATCATCCACACTGTGTTTTTCCATGTCCACCACCCTTGCTATGGATCCATCCAACTTGATCCCTTTGGTTTCTTTTGAGAAGAGCATGGGCTCGCCATTTTTTAATTCGATCACGTTATCCAATTTCTCAGCACCTGTATACGATTCAAATTCGCCATCATTGAAAATGTTGCAATTTTGATATATCTCNGTGAACGATCCACCATCGTGGNTGTAGGAGCGTTCCATCATTTCTGCCATGTGCTTCTGCCAGCGATCGATGGTTCGGGCCACAAACGTAGCCTGGGCGCCCAATGCCAGTGAAGGAGGGTTCAGGGGATAATCAATGGAGCCAAAGGGAGTGGCCTTGGTTACCTTGCCATATTCCGAGGTTGGGGAATACTGCCCTTTGGTAAGCCCGTAAATACGGTTATTAAACATTAAAATATTAAAATCCATATTTCGGCGCAGGGAATGCATAAAATGGTTCCCGCCGATGGAAAGACCATCTCCGTCTCCCGTGATCACCCAGACAGAAAGATCGGGGTTAGCGATCTTGACTCCGGTTGCGATTGCAGGAGCACGGCCGTGGATCGAATGGAAGCCGTAGGTATTCATGTAATAAGGGAACCGGCTGGAACATCCGATCCCGGATACAAAGACAAATTCTTCCCGTTTGCGCCCGAATGTAGGCATATTTTTCTGGGCCTGAGCCAGGATGGCATAATCGCCGCAGCCAGGACACCAGCGAACCGCCTGGTCTGATTCAAAATCTTTTTTAGTTAACTGGGGTGTTTGCAATTCACTCATAATTTATCCCAAGGTTTTTTTAACGGTTTCAATAATAGTTGAAACTCCGATGGGCCGGCCTCGTACAAGATTAAGCCCCTGTGCATCCACAAGGTATTCTGCCCGGATCAACCGCAATAGCTGGCCGAGATTGATCTCTGGAATCAGCACATTCTTGAAGTGGATCAGGATCTCACCCAGGTCTTTTGGTAATGGGCTGATCCAGCGCAGGT
Organism: Fidelibacterota bacterium; assembly: GCA_002717915.1. Lineage (GTDB taxonomy): Bacteria > Fidelibacterota > Marinisomatia > Marinisomatales > UBA1611. The sequence continues at coordinate 5,318 of PBCV01000011.1, forward strand.
GAACATGAGACACCTTTAAGCCCTCGTCCTGCAGAGTCTCAGCCGCAGATCTGCAGGAACCGTATGTCCCGCCCCAGCTTAATACAAGCAGGTCACCATGGCTTTCACCAAATACATCTGTNTCAGGAATGTCGTTCTGGATTCGGTTTACTTTTTCCTGCCTGAGTTCCACCATCCTGTGGTGATTTTCCGGGTCGTAGCTCACATGTCCCGTATTCTCTGCTTTTTCAATACCCCCGATNCGGTGTTCCAGGCCCGCTGTTCCCGGTATGGCCCAGGGCCGGGATAAAGTTGCTTCATTTCTTAGATACGGTAAATAATCCCCGTCTGCATTGGGCTGGTCAGCAAAATTGACTTCAATGGGNTCCAGTTCTTCTACATCAGGAATCATCCAGGGTTCTGACCCATTCGCTAAATAACCATCTGAAAGATACATGACCGGTGTCATGTATTTTAAGGCAATGCGGCAGGCCTCGTAGGCTGCAAAAAAGCAGTCACCAGGCGTAGCAGCTGCAATNACCGGAATCGGTGACTCCCCGTTGCGNCCATAGAGTGCCTGGTTCAGATCAGACTGTTCTGTTTTGGTTGGCANNCCCGTACTGGGACCGCCCCGTTGAACATTAACCACCACCAATGGGAGTTCCGTAATCACAGCCAGGCCCAGTGCTTCACCTTTCAATGCTATCCCGGGACCNGATGTGGCCGTAACGGCCAGATTCCCTGTAAATGCAGCACCGATGGCAGAAGATACACCAGCAATTTCATCCTCAGCCTGAAAGGTCTGGACACCAAAATGTTTCCANGCCGCAAGTGTATGGAGAATATCGCTGGCNGGCGTNATGGGATAACCGCCATAGAACAGNCTGAGCCCGGATTTCTCCGCGGCTGCCAAGAGTCCCAGGGATGTAGCCAGGTTCCCGTTGATGTTTCGATAGGTTCCAGGGGGCAGAGCGGCTTTCTCCACTTTATANCGGGTCATAAACAATTCAGTTGTATCCCCATAATTATAGCCCGTATTCAACGCCCGTGTATTGGCCTCAATAATGGCATCCTTCCCTGCAAATTTTTTNTTCAACCANGCTTCCGTAGNATCCAGGGGNCGATCATACATGTAAAACAGGACACCCAATGCAAAGAAGTTCTTGGTTCTGCCCACCAGTTTCGGTGACATATCCAANCCTTCACAGGCTGCNGTGACCATTTTGTTCATTTCAATTGGNATAACTGTAAAATAATCATCTAGGGATCCGTCTTCCAAAGGATTGGATTCATAGCCTGCAAAATTCAGATTCTTCTTGCTAAATGCATCCNTATTGATGATCATTGTACCACCGGGGATCAATTCTTTCTGGTGAACCTTCAAAGCNGCCGGGTTCATGGCAATCAGTACATCCGGTTTATCCCCCGGCGTATGGATGTCTCGGGAAGAAAATTTGATCTGAAAGGCGCTGACGCCCGCCAGNGATCCCGCTGGAGCNCTGATCTCTGCAGGGAAATCCGGGAGGGTGCTAAGATCATTCCCTACAATTGCAGTTGTTTCNGTAAAACGNCCGCCGGTCAGTTGCATCCCGTCTCCGGAATCACCGGCAAATCGTATGACAGCCTCATCTATTGTTTTAAATGTTTTTCCCATANATGNAGANTATTTAATGAAGGATTGANTTCCTGNAGTGAGGTTGGAANATATGTAGATCAGTAAATAAAAATTATTAATTCGTATTATCCATAAAATCCGTCACCCAATTTACCAAGGTGTTTTAGAGTGTAGAAAGAAATTAATTCCCCTTATTGGCTAAAACTTTTTTAAGATTCCCATCCCGAACCAATGAATAAACCAATCATTTCCTATGAGTAAGNAGTCTACATATCCATTTGGCATGCGGCTCCGCTATGGCATCGATAATTTTATGTCCAGGGGTAGTACATCCATTTTTCTAGCTTTGCTTTCACTCTTTCTGGTGGGCTTCCTTGCCATGGTTACCTTGCGGGTANTTACAAATGCAATAGTACCAGATGAAAATACCAGTTGGACAGAGATACCTTGGCGGGTCTATGTGGCGGTAATGGANGGGTCTGCTGCCGAAACGGATGGCGATAGTAACTGGGCTGCAAAAGTGTCATCCATTATTGGTGTCNTGGTTGGTTTGATCCTTTTTTCCAGTATGGTGGCATTTATTACCAGTATTTTCAAAGCCAAGCTTGATGAACTGCGCCGNGGTCGGAGCCTNGTGCTTGAAAAAGACCATACCCTGATTCTGGGCTTTGGCGATCGTATCCTGGAAATAATCCGGGAATTGATTGAAGCGAATGAATCGGAGCCAGACGCTGCTATTGTGATCTTGGCTGAGGATGACAAGGAAGACATGGACAATGTAATCCGCGATAATATTTCAGATTTTATGACCACCCGTATCATTACCCGTTCCGGGGTNGTAACCAATATTAATAATCTGAAAAAAGTAATGTCAGAACAGGCAAAATCCGTTATTATTGTGAACAGTGCTGCCAGCTGGCAGCCAGAGGAAGAAAAAAATCTTGCGGATGCCCTGGTTTTAAAATCCATCATGTCTATCATTGCCATCTGTCACGGCAAAGAGCACCCGCCTATCGTATGTGAAATTCATTCGGATCGGGACCGGGACCTGGCAGAAAATATTTCCAGCGGAACCGTCAAGGCCTTAAACGAAGTTAGTGTACTTTCAAGAATGATCGCTCAATTGGCATTGAGCCGCAATGGGTTGTCTGTAGTTTATGGTGATATGGTAGGCTTTGATGGTAATGAATTTTATTTTTATCAGCCGGAAGATGGCTGGGGCGGCCCTTTGACATTTGGTGAAAGCCTGAACCGATTCAAGAGCAGCACCCCGATGGGAATCCATACTTCAAAAGGAGAAATAGTATTGAATCCTCCAAAAGAAACTCCAATCCAGGATGAAGATGAGCTCATCATTTTTGCCGAGGATGACTCCACTATATTTTATTTTAATGAACCTGTTTTTAAGCCGAAGACAACAAACATCCCGCAGATCGAAACAAGTCTGCGTACCCAACGGGTTGCACTGTTGAATTGGACAACAAAGACCAAGATTATTATGGAAAAACTGTGCAGTTACATTCCTGAAGGCTCAGAATTATGTACATATGTTTCTAAAAAAATACCTCAAATGGATACATTAAAAACTGCATTAAGGGAAAAATATCCTGGTATCCGTATTTCTATCCATCAGATCGATCTAAATGACCTGAATCGTTTAGATGAGATTGATCCCCAGAATTTTGATAGTATTCTTATTCTTTCCCCCGGTGGCACCACCATAGAAGAGATGGATGCCTATGTCATATCGCTCTTGATTCGAATCCGTCAGATCCTGATTNTAAAATCNTCCAAAGNTCAATACGTAAATANTTCGGATTCAAAAAAATGGCCAAAACTCATTACGGAANTCATGGACAGCGAAAACATTGATATCATTCTGAACAGCGGAGTTGAAGACTTTATGGTTTCCAACCAGTTCGTTTCCCAGATCATGGCCCAAGTGTCAGAGGAACCCCTGGCCCTGGATGTGTATGATGATCTTTTCCAAGCCGAAGGCAGTGAATTATACATCAAACCGGCCTCCTATTATTTCGACTTTAATGACANTGAATCTATTACGGTGCCCTACGGTGAATGTATGCAGGCCGCCCAGCTTCGGGGTGAGGTGATCCTGGGTGTTCAGCTCCATGCTGAACAGAAAAACAAGGATAAAATGTTTGGCATTGCCCTGATCCCGGATAAGAATGATGAATTCATTCTGAGTAAAGAGGACGGTTTGATTGCCCTGGCTGAGGATGAATCTTAATTAGACCCAANATTAAAATTATACAATGAATGATAGAGATAAAATAAGGCTTACGACCCTGAGTCACGGCTCCGGTTGAGCGTGTAAGATCGGTCCGGGTGACCTGGCCCAGGTTCTGGGTGATCTAAACATNTCAACACACGAATCCGTCGTTTTAGGCTTTGATGGGGCAGACGATGCGGCGGCAGTGCGCCTGAAAGATGGAAAATTACTGATTCAAACTGTGGATTTTTTCACGCCGATTGTAGATGAACCTTATGAATTTGGGCAAATTGCTGCTGCAAATTCTTTGTCAGATATTTATGCCATGGGAGGCGAACCCTTATTTGCCCTGAACATTGTGGGNTTTCCCATCAATGATCTGCCTAAAGCAATCTTAACTGAAATNCTNCAAGGCGGAGCAGACAAAGCCGCAGAAGCAGGGATCCCGGTTGTGGGTGGACATTCAGTGGATGACAAGGAACCAAAATATGGCCTGGTGGTTACCGGTGAAGTGGATGAGTCTAAAATGTGGAAAAATTCTGGTGCCGAGGCAGGCGANGTATTGGTCTTAACTAAGCCCCTGGGCACAGGTGTTATCGCAACTGCCATCAAAAAAGGAACTGCGACTCAAGAATCTATAGATTCCGTTGTTCAATCAATGGCTGCTTTAAATAAAAATGCTGCCGATCACCTAAAGGAATTGGATGTGCATGCCGTAACTGATGTAACGGGGTTTGGTCTGTTGGGCCATTTAAAGGAAATGTGCCAGAACAGCGGTATTTCTTCAGAAATAAATTTTTCTAAGCTCAACTTTTTACCTTCTGTTTTTGATTTAGCNGAATCAGGTATTATGGCTGGCGGCACACGGCGGAACCTGGACTACGTGAAGGATTTTGTCTCCTTTGGAACTGACCTGACTGAACTGGAACACCTTTTGGCGGCAGATGCNCAGACCTCCGGCGGTTTACTCATTTCCCTTCCGGATGAAGATGCNCAAAAGTTTGTTCAATCATACGGTCCTCCATCAAGNATCATTGGACACATCACAGAGAAAAGTTCACATTTAATTACCCTGTTGTAATTTATATACGACTAANTNAGTCGTANTTATTTCTTGTTAGTTATTTGTTTTATCCTATAATTTCATTAAAGGTTTATTACACGATGTTAAAAATCACCCGAAAAGTTGAATACGCCCTGATTGCTTTGCGCCATCTACAAGCTAATAAAGAAGGGCAATTGTCATCAGCAAAAGAGATNGCAGAANCTTATGGTATTCCACAGGAATTATTGGCAAAGATTCTTCAGCGCCTTGCCCGGGAAGACATTATTATTNCCGTAAAAGGCGCGACAGGCGGATATAAACTGGCCACGGATCCTAATACGATCAACATGACCAAATTTTTTGAGATCATGGAAGGGCCCATGGGAATTATGGATTGTTATTTTGATTCTGGCTGTGACCATTTGCATGGCTGTACGATCCGCACACCGATCAACCGGATCAATGATTCGATCCGATCCATGTTTAATAAAATGACCTTAGCAGACATCACTTACTGATGGACTTAAAAGAACAAATTATAAGCGTTTTACAACAGTGCTATGATCCTGAGCTTCCCGTGGATCTCTGGAATCTTGGACTGATCTATGAAATAGNTCTTCAGGANGATNGAAAAGACAATACAGATGTTAATATTACNATGTCTCTTACCACACCAGGTTGNGGTATGGGGCAGCANATGGCCAACGACATCAAAGAAAAAGTGTCTGGCCTCNAGGGTGTGGAAAANGTCAGTGTNGANGTCACATTTGANCCGCCGTGGAATCCTGAAATGATGACGGATGAAGCACGNAGTAAACTGGGCTTTAATCCAACACCAGTTCCAAAAAATGAACCNAAAATTAAAACGGAGTGGGAATAATGAGTGCAACAACCCCGGACCAGGGATCCATAGAAAATCAGCAGCAGGAATTTCAAAACGCTACTATCACTGTGAACAAAAAAGCGGTAAAACGGCTAAAAGCCGTCATGGACTCCGAGGGCAAGGGAGATCATATTCTTCGGATGTCTGTNGAAGGTGGCGGATGTTCCGGGATGACCTACAATATGGATTTTGAAAATTCCAAAGGCGAGTTTGATAAAGAGTTTGAATCCAATGGACTTACCATTGTTTGCGATCTGAAAAGCTGGCTCTATTTGAAAGATATCGAAGTGGATTATTCCGATGATCTGCTCAATGGCGGCTTCAAGATAAAAAATCCCAATGCCGAACGGACCTGCGGCTGCGGAACCAGTTTCTCCGCTTAATAAATCAACTATAATTCAATNCAACCATACCTAAAATGAACAGTGAACAGCAGATCATTGACTCTAATCTTAAGAAAGAGTATGAATACGGTTTCGTTACAGATATTGAGTCTGAAACCCTTCCTCCCGGTCTCAACGAAGAAGTAATCCGTACAATCTCTAAAAAAAAGGATGAACCCCAATGGTTGCTGGATTGGCGTCTGAAAGCATACCGCCACTGGCTCAAAATGGAAGAACCCAAATGGGCAAAGGTAGTTTATCCTGAAATTGATTATCAAGACATCAGTTATTTTTCTGCGCCCAAGAAAAAAGAACTCGCCAGTCTGGATGAAGTGGATCCTGAACTTTTGGCCACGTATGATAAACTTGGCATCCCATTAGAAGAACAGAAAATGCTTTCCGGTGTGGCTGTGGATGCCGTATTTGACAGTGTTTCCGTTGCCACTACATTTAAGGAAGAACTAAAAAAAGCGGGTGTAATTTTCTGCAGTTTTTCAGAAGCGGTAAAAAATCACCCTGAATTGATCCAAAGATACCTGGGAACCGTTGTCCCCTACACGGATAATTATTATGCCACCCTGAATTCAGCCGTATTTACCGATGGATCTTTTGTTTATATCCCCAAAGGTGTCCGCTGTCCCATGGAACTTTCCACCTATTTTCGGATCAATGAAGCCAAGACAGGTCAGTTCGAACGCACGCTAATTATAGCTGACGAAGGCAGCCACGTGAGTTATCTGGAAGGGTGCACTGCACCCATGCGGGATGAGAACCAGCTCCATGCGGCCGTAGTGGAACTGGTGGCCCACAGGGATGCCACTATCAAATATTCCACGGTCCAGAACTGGTACCCGGGCCATCCAGAAACCGGCGCAGGCGGTATCTACAATTTTGTGACCAAGCGCGGCACTTGTTTGGAAGATAATTCAAGGATTTCCTGGACCCAAGTTGAAACCGGGTCGGCAGTCACCTGGAAATATCCATCCTGTATTTTAAAAGGCGATAATTCTGTAGGTGAATTTTATTCTGTAGCGGTAACAAATAATTATCAGCAGGCCGATACAGGCACAAAAATGATCCACCTGGGGAAAAACACAAAAAGCACTATCATTTCCAAGGGGATTTCTGCAGGACACGGACAACAGACCTACCGTGGTGAAGTAAAAATAATGAAGGGCGCTGACCATGCCCGGAATTTTTCCCAGTGCGATTCAATCCTGATCGGTGACACCTGTGGGGCCCACACATTTCCATACATAAATGTTCGAAACCCATCAGCGCAAATGGAACATGAAGCGACCACATCCAGCATTGGAGAAGATCAGATGTTCTATTGCAACCAGCGAGGCATTTCTTCAGAAGATGCGGTGTCCATGATTGTGAATGGNTTTTGCAAAGACGTGTTTAAGGAACTCCCCATGGAATTTGCCGTGGAAGCCACCAAGCTTATGGAAGTAAGCCTGGAAGGAAGTGTCGGTTAAGGATAAACTATTTTACAATGCTGGACATTCAAAATCTTCATGCCGGGGTTGAAAATAAACCCATTTTAAAAGGCATTAACCTGACCATTAAATCAGGCGAAATGCATGCAGTCATGGGGCGCAATGGTTCAGGAAAAAGCACCCTTTCCAATGTGATCACTGGCCGGGAAGGGTTTACCGTCACCCAGGGAGACGTGCATTATAAGGGTGAATCCATTTTAGACTGGTCGCCGGAAGATCGGGCTTTGGCCGGAATATTCATGTCCTTCCAATATCCCGTTGTGATTCCAGGTGTTAATAATACCTATTTTCTTAAAGCTGCATTGAATGCAAAGCGTAAGCATGAGGGAGAAAAAGAACTGGATGCTGCCGGGTTTCTAAAACTGATCAAAGAGAAGTTGGCAGAACTGGACATGGATACTACCTATCTGCAGCGGGGAGTGAATGAAGGATTTTCCGGGGGTGAAAAAAAGAGGAATGAAATACTGCAAATGCTTACCCTTCTGCCAGACCTGGCCATTTTAGATGAGACCGATTCCGGATTGGACATCGACGCGCTTAAAATAATCGCAGAAGGAGTAAATCAGTTTCGAAATGGTGACCGGAGTCTCTTAGTAATCACCCATTACCAGCGGCTGTTAAAATATATTAAACCGGATGTTGTTCATGTATTGATCGATGGACAGATCGTGAGATCCGGTGGAAAAGAACTGGCNCTNGAATTNGAAGAAAAAGGATACAACTGGCTNGAATCATGAGTCTTTCCCACTTCCAATCNGAATTTGAAAAACTGATNAATCGGGACNANTTCNCAGANAANATTCANNCCCNGCGNNAGGAAGCATTCTCTAANTTTTTAAANACCGGGATCCCAACCCAGAAATGGGAAGANTGGCNATTTACCAANCTTACCCGTATTGCCAAGGGCNAATATCGGATNTNTGANACNCAGGATGNNCCGAACNNTGAAANNGAATTNCCCAGTTTTAAAATGGAAGGTGTNAATACANTTGTTATCTATAATGGTCATTACCAGGAAAAATTATCNTCAATTCCATCNGGTGTTCAANTTTTATCCGGCNTGGATTACNTGGAAAGAAAAAACTGGGAAAATAATAACCCCGAAAACTCNCCCTTTGANCTTTTGAATACAGCATTCATGGATAGTGGTNTGTCCATTGTGGTTGANCCAGGTACAGACCTTGAAACACCTATACGGATGTTATTCATTTCTTCAGGGAAAGAACCTATTATGACATCGCCACGGGTTCATGTGGATCTGGGAGAATCCAGTTCTGCNACGTTTGTTGAGCATCATGCNGNTAATTCTGAATCGTTTTTTCAAAACGGCTCTGTNTTTNTATCCCTGGAAGATNATGCTCANCTNGATCATATCCGGATNCAGTCTAATTCTGAAAAAACAGCGAACATGGGTAANCTNCATATAGAACAAAATTGCAATAGTCGGTATACATTCTTTCAGTTTGCCCATGGNGCTGAACTGGGACGGCTCAATATTCATGCTNACTTNCNGGGCGAAGGNGCNNANTGCTCACTGAANGGNCTGGCCCTTTCNAANGGNANNCAGCATCTANNCAATCACNTNATNACGGATCATCAGGTNCCCNATTGCACCAGTACACAAAATTTTAAANCGGTGCTCCAGGATAATTCATCCGGNGTNTTNAANGGNNGNACCATCGTNNGGNANGATGCACAAAAAACNGANTCCAGCCAATCAAATAAGAATTTGCTCNTNTCCAAAAGCGCNNTCATGAATTCNAATCCGCAACTGGAGATTTATGCAGACGACGTAAAATGTGCNCANGGNTCTACCACAGGTGCNTTGGATNAGGATGCCCTNTTTTACATCCGGTCNAGGGGATTAGATNTCNTGGCGGCAAAAACANTGCTGATCCGCGGCTTTGCNACTGAACTATTGGAATCGGTAAANCATGATGGGATTCGATACNTTCTCACTGATCGTTTNGANACCTGGCTTTCNGAAAATACAGCATCATGAGNGTTCAGGAAATACTTNAGGATCTAAATGATCTCTTCTCTGTTTTTGATGATCCTAAAGACAAATTNATTCAACTCATGGATATGGCAAAAGAATCAGGTCANCTTTCTGATGCNGAAAAAATAGATAAAAATAAAATNTATGGCTGTACCTCACAGGCCTGGGTTGTTGCNANCCCAAATGANGATGANACCTATACCTTCCGANCCGATTCTGATGCCCTGATTGTAAAAGGATTATTNACCCTGTTGGAAAAAATATTCAGCAATCAACCNGTGACTGANATTTTATCGATAAACAGCANNGATGTTTTGATATCNGTTGGATTGGNCGGNGCAGTGACCAGCCANCGNACNAATGGNTTTTCCANTGCTGTTGAAAAAATTCAGNNGCTCGTAAAATGACNCAGATTCCCATAGAATCAATCCNTTTATTACGGGATGTAGATGCCTACATGGTNCCTTCCGGTGANGAGGTGAAACTCCTGGCAGGAAACNTNGTCCGGATTACCCAGGCCCTGGGCGGTAATTATACCGTATTGATTAATGGCAACATGGTGCAGATCACGGCAGAAAATNCAGATGCNCTGGGTCTTGAAATCNCTGAAGAACAAGNCTCAGAATCACCAGNAGGNNACATNGAACANCAGATATGGGACCAGCTTAAAACNTGTTATGACCCTGAAATACCGNTCAACATTGTTGATCTGGGATTGATCTATGATCTCAAGATTGANGAGAGCGNGACTGGNAACAAAGNGGATATCAAAATGACNCTGACAGCTCCNGGATGTGGNATGGGNNNGGTTATTTCTGATGAAGTGGANCGAAAAGTAAATGGCATTGANGGCATCGACCATGTTTCAGTAGAACTGGTCTGGGAACCCATGTGGACCANGGAAATGATGAGTGAAGCGGCTCAGTTGGAACTTGGTATGCTNTAAATGGNTCTNNCATCNGAAACCATAAAAAAAGATTTTCCGATTTTTAACAACTCAGATCTGGTGTACCTGGACAATGCTGCTACNACCCATAAACCCCAGAGTGTTCTTNATGCTGTAGATAGGCTCTACACAGAAGCCAACGCCAATGTTCACCGGGCTTTGTATTCTTTAGGAAGCGAGTCTACTGAACGGTTTGAAAATTCTAGAACTAAAGTTGCNGATTTTATTAATNCAAATTCAGCGAAAGAGATCATTTTTACCAGCGGTACAACAGAATCGATTAANCTNNTNGCAAGNTCNNTNGGAAACANACTGAACNCTGGAGATGAAATCCTGATTTCAGAAATGGAGCANCATTCCAACATTGTTCCCTGGCAGCTTANNGCTGAACGAACNGGTACAACCTTAAACTATATACCCGTCACCGAAACCGGTGAGCTGGACCTGTCNGAACCAGANCACTACTTTAAACCCAATACAAAAATTGTATCCATCACCCATATATCCAATGTTTTAGGGACCATTAACCCAGTAAAAAAGCTGGCTGAAATGGCACATGAAATGGGTGCTCTATTNATTGTAGACGGTGCCCANGGCGTACCCCATCTCCAANTGAATGTTCAGGATCTTGGNTGTGATTTTTATGCATTTTCNGGTCACAAAATGCTGGGCCCTACNGGTATNGGTNNCCTNTGGGGTAAAANAGAATTGNTNNACNAGATGGATCCTTTTATGGGGGGTGGGGAAATGATCGAGACNGTTNCCATGGAATCATCTACCTGGAATGANATTCCTTATAAGTTTGAAGCNGGNACACCGAATTTTGCCCAGGCAGTGGGNCTNGGNGCNGCAGTNGATTATTTAAAAACTATTGGAATGAGCACTATTGCAGAACATGAAAANANNCTGACTGCCTATGCCTTAAATAAGATAAACCAGATTGAAGGAATNCGCATACATGGCTCTGCNGATGAACGGGCTGGAGTNATTAGTTTTAATGTGGATNGNATTCATCCCCACGACCTGGCACAATTTTTAAATGAAGACAATATTGCCNTANGAGTGGGCCACCACTGTGCNCAGCCCTTANTGTCAACCNTGGGCGANACTGCCACTGCACGGCTTAGTTTTTATATNTATAATGATGAATCAGATGTTGATAAATTTTATAACTCTTTAACGAATATTCGGAAATATTTTTAAATGGAAACAATTTTACTTGATGACTTTTTAGATGGTGGCATCATCCGGGAAAAATCATTTCGACAGATGGTGGATGAATTAGATTTTGATAAATATAGTAAAAAGAAAGTAATCATTAAAGGCTGTGCAGGTGTAACAGT
>PBCV01000012.1 GCA_002717915.1 Fidelibacterota bacterium
TGAAATTAAGGAACTAAGTCCTGTACCCCTTTGGTCTAGTAGTAAGACTCTATAATATTTAGTTGCGTATTTTAGCCATCCAGAATGAGTAATAGGTCTAGGTGATTCATAACCTGGGCCACCTTGAAAAAAGATTAAATAGGGAAGCTTTTTGGTTGCATAATTTCTGTCATAGACTTCTCTTAAAAAAATACTAATCTTTTCCCCTTTATCATCATTATAATCAAGTGGCACCATGAAACGATGTTCAATAATTGACATTCCAGAATATCTGTATTCAAAATTTTTCATTTAATATCTTTATAAATTATAATTGAATTCTTGCCATTTAAATATTTAATAATTCAAATATTCACAAGCAAAAAACCCCACGAATGGTGGGGCTTTTTTATTTGACTAATACTTCTGGCTATTTCATGTGAGTGATCTTGCTTGGTCCTTCCAGAACTCCAAATCCTTTATCGGATAAGTTGACAAAATTTGGGTTGTTGGCTAAAGCACCAGCGTAGAGTTCACCACTCCGGTAGGCTTCGCAGGCCTCTTGGCTTTCCCAGGAATACACACCGCCGTAGGTATTATTCTCTTCATCAGACAGCCACACTTTAGATCTCAGTCCAGGAAGGGGGGCAAAATTCGGTGCGACCTCATTTGCTACACCCATGAAGTCATCGTGAGTGATACCTTCGAGATTAAAATTAATCACCTGTATAACCATTTTTTCTCCTCATTTTTATTATTATGATAAAATTATATGCAATAACTCTAAGTATTATGCTATTTAAAACTACTGCACAAGGTAACTAATTCGTTAAGATATGTCAAAATAAATATGCCATACGTTATATTATATGAAACGTTGAATCTGATCTACCCATCCTCCCATAAACAAAAAAACCCCACGAGTGTGGGGTATGATGTTGAACCTTTTTGTAATTCAAATTTTGGGGAGTTCAGGCTAATCACACTCTATTCTATTTCCGTTTTCATCTCAACATTCTTCAGGAAGATTTTCATTATTCTTAATTACTTAATAGTTAATTTATTAAAATTGACAATATACAATGTGTAACCTAATTTAGACCCCTATTGCATACAATTGCGAAAGAATACAAAAATAATACTAACTATTGGAGAAAAAGTTATGAATGAAAAATATTTTAAAGTTTTAACTCTCATTTCCATATCCACTTTTATATTTTTCTCATGTGAAGAAGATACAGAAGCTGCAGATACTGAAGTCCCAACCCCAATTATTACTTCGATTAGTCCTGTTGAAGGATATCCAGGTGAAGAAGTAACCATCACGGGTGAAAACTTCAACGCTAATGCAGCATTGAATTTGGTTGAGATAGACAGCAACGGTGTATCACTCGCATCGGTAACACCTACTGAAGGAACTGCAACATCATTGAAATTCACCCGACCTAATGTTAGTGGAGTTGGTGTTTCAATAAGCGCTAATTTGAAAGTACGCAATGTTGAAGATCCAGATGAGAAAGTTAGCGATTCTGTATCTATCACCTTGTTACCCATTTTTGATATAATCACGGTTGCAGGCCTTCCCAAAACAAAGGGTGGCCTTGCTTTCGATGCAGATGGGAACTTGTATGCACGCGGGCAAGATCCAGCAGAAGTATATAAGATCACTCCTGATGGGACCGAAAGCTATTTCGGTCAAACTCATTGGGGCGAAGGTGAAATGCATTTTGGTGCTGATGGATACCTTTATGCTGCAGTCGTTTGGGGTGACTATGGGATTGTTCGAATCCCTCCTTCTGGCGGTGATTATGAACCTTATATGCCAGCAGATACTGATGTTGATAACCCATTTGATTTCGATTTTGATAGTGATGGGAATATGTATATTGGAACAGCTAATGGAACTATTTACCATCGATCAGCTAATGCAGATACTGCCACATTAATAAAATCGTATGGAAAATGGGGATCACCTATGCGTTACTATGATGGTGATCTTTATTGGTATACAAAAAATGATACTGTAGCCTCTGCAGGTGGTACAAATGGTCTTTGGAAAGCGCCAGTACCAGCTGAAGGCGATACAATATCACCAGCGTCAAGCACCCAGATTTTATCAAGTGACGATTACAATCCTTCAGGGCTGGCGATCGATGGTATGGGAAATACATATCTCATGGATGGCTGGAATGCGGACACTACGGTTACTACCTCACAGTTAGTGCGTGTTACACCAATCGGAACTGTGGAGAGTGTTTATACACTGCCTACTGAAAACCCGAATAAAGCAGTGTGGCATGATAACAAGCTTTACGTTGCGGCAGGAAATCAAGGCAATCAAATCTATGTCATTTATTTGGGCCCAGATTATGCCACTGGTGCCGTACCGCAATAGTAATATAATGTCCTGAAAAAATAACGCCCCTTTTTATAACTGAAGGGGCGTTATTTTTTCTATCCGGTTATCATAAATAACCAAGTTCTTATTTAATATTAATTTCTTTATAGAAAACAAGGAAATGGCAGTGCATATCATTTCAACCAAATTTAATAAAATACTGAATTCGTTCATTAAATCCTGGGCTGGATATTTAATTATTGGTATTTGTTTTCAATCTTTCATTTGGGCTGGTGTGTCTGGAAAAATATCCGGGGAAATCATAGATAAAGAGACAGGAGAAGCATTACCTGGGGCAAATGTGATTGTAGTTGGGACATCCCAAGGTGCAATGGCGGATGAAGAAGGCGAATATTATATATTGAATTTGAGGCCTGGAGCTTATTCCATAACGGCTTCAATGATTGGGTATCAAACTATTACTCGTAAAGATATCACAATACATTCTGATCATACAGTCTTTCTTAATTTTGAATTATCTACCAAAATTATTGAAGGAGATGAAGTTATTGTAACCGCAGATAGAGAAATTATTCTAATGGACCGGTCAGCTAGCGAAGTCAGTATTTTAGCTGATGATATTAAAAAAGTGCCAAAAATTCGGGATCTAAATGATTACCTGAATCTAGAAGCAGGAATTGAAAATGATTTGATTCGTGGTGGTACATTGGACCAAACTGCTTTAATGGTTGATGGAATGTCTTTTATTGATAATCGTTCAAACCAACCAGTGATGATGGTAAATATGAGCTCGATAGATCAAATAAGTATTATCAAAGGTGGGTTCAATGCCGAATATGGAAATATTCGATCAGGGCTTATTAATATAATTACAAAAGAGGGTTCCCCCTCAAACTATAGCGGATCAATTGACATATATTATGACCCTCCTCAATTTAAACATGATGGATATTCACTTTTTGATCCTATGAATTATTACCTCAGGCCATTTTTAGAGCCAGGAGTTATGTGGGGTGGAACACAGCAAGGAGCGTGGGATTCTGAAACGCAAGAAAGCTATCCAGAATTCATTGGGTGGAATGCAGTATCTGCGAATTTATTATCAGACAATGACCCTTCAAATGATATGTCACCTTCGCAGGCTCGTGACCTTTTCTTATGGTATCACCGAACCGAAGGGAGTGCTGAGCTCGGTCAAAAGAAAGGGCAATATGCCCATAAACCTGATTTCAATCTTGATATTGGATTTGGCGGGCCGGTGCCATTAGTTGGGAAAGCAATCGGAAATATGACATTTTACTTCTCCCACCATAATAAGAATGAAATGTTTGCATTACCAACTGCAAGAGACTATTACAGTGAATCAAATACCCAGTTAAAGCTAACAATGAGGCCCAAACCTAAAATAAAATTAAAAATTGAAGGCTTGTATGGAGAGATTAATTCTTTATCTGCGAGTCCAGAAGGGTCCGGGAATAATTGGTATTTGGATAGCGGTTCTGATATTCTCTGGAGTTATCTCACAATGTCTGATGCTTATGCAGATGGTGGCGGTTCTGCTTTTTATTGGCCTAATGCACTGAACCCATTTAATATATATCGCTCAATGGTGGGGCTAACATTTGATCATGTAATTAGTCCCAGCACATTCTATAATATTCGAATTTCAAATGTTCATCTAAAAAATGCATGCTATGGCCCAGATTTTATTCGTGATACAACAACAGTACAATCCTTTGGAAACGTAAATGTTGATCAATCACCCTTTGGATTTTTAGTCGCAAGCGATTACACCCCATCAGGTGATGGGATGATATTTGCATCTTTAGGTGGTGTAACTCGGGATAAGTCCGAAGTGACAACCTTAAATATTAAGTTTGATCTGACCAGTCAAATTAACAAAAAGCACCAAGTCAAAACTGGTTTTGAACTAAACTATGATGATTTAAATACAAATTATCAAAGTCAGTTTTCCTATGCGCCTAAGAATAACTACGTAAATCATTATCGGGCTTATCCCGCAAGATTAAGTGCTTACATTCAAGACAAGATTGAGATTAAAGGGCTTTTTGCTAACCTAGGCTTAAGAGTTGATAGTAATCACCCTAATAAGGAATGGTATTCAGTTGATCTTTACTCAAAATACTTATCTCCTACTTTTAAAGATGACTTTACCAAATCAGCTCCTAAAGAATTAGCAAAGGGTCATCTTAAAATTAGCCCACGTATTGGGATTTCACATCCTATTACCAGCGCAGCAAAGTTATACTTCAACTATGGTCATTTTTATTCCATGCCTTCATCCATTGATATGTATCAAATAGGCTATGGAACTGCATACCAAGGGATTGACTATTTGGGAAATCCTTCTGCCGAGATACCGAAAACAATAGCCTATGAGTTGGGTGTAGAATATGATCTTTCAAATATGGTTCTTCTACATGCTTCAGGTTATTATAAGGATATTTTTGAACAGATTGCATATGTTGACTACACCAGTATAGACGGTAGTGTTAACTANACAACTACAGAAAATAGCAATTATGAAGATATACGTGGATTTGAGGTAAGAGTACAGAAAAGATATGGTCGTTGGTTNACCGGCTGGATAAACTATAATTATATTGTACAGACATGGGGATATTTTGGGCGGGATCACTACTATGAAAATCCTCGTGACCAATTGCGCTACGGTTATCAAAATCCAAAACAGGAAAAACCATTAGCAAGACCTTTTGCAAGGAGTAATTTAGTCTTCCATATACCCCAAGCTTGGGGACCAAAAATTTTTAAGATGCGGCCACTTGAACAATTGCAAGCCAACCTACTGCTTGGCTGGAAAGCTGGGGACTACATTACATGGGATCCTCTAGATACTTATGAGCTACAGGATAATCTACAGTGGACAAGTGAATTCACTGCAGACCTGCGTGTAGCAAAAAATATTTCCAGTNAAAATTNTGATCTAATGTTTTTTATGGATGTAACAAATGTTTTCGGACTTCAATATATCTCTATGCAAGGATTTGACGGCGGTGATGATTGGNGAAATTATCTAGAGTCNCTACACCTTCCCATGTATGGTGATGATGNATACACTGCTGCAGGGTATGCAGNGGGAGATGATCAGTTAGGNGATGTATACAGTAAAAGCAAACCACACATTAATATGCCTAACAGAGGATTCTTAACTTATCTTAACCCAAGGCGATTTACTATTGGGTTCAGGTATAATTTTTAATATAGATCCGGGAATATGAAGTACAATTATAAACTTTATTATTTATATATCACCATAATAATAAGTATATCTCAAATTCTTTATGCCGGTACTTACAAATGGGTGCGAATAGGCAATGTGGAAATGAAGGTCGTTGATAATACCGATCAGGATCAGCTCTCAGGCTCCAGAGCAGTCTATTACTACTATGACAACTATCAATCATTTCATCTTTACAATGCGGGTTGGCACTTGGGCACCACTGATTGGGTTGATGAGACAGGGACCAATTGGCCTGTAAAAGTTGTCGGGACTGCNACGGCAGGTGCCAATGAAAATATTACAATGCCAATAGCCGACGATGAAGGCATCACATTAAGACAATACCGACGGTATGATCCACCCACAATCCAAGTAGATGGTGATATTCTTAATGATCCGTTCCCATTGTCCGGTGACGAAGTGANTCCTGATAAAATTCCCGGGACTGCTGACCTAATGATGAAGTCTACGGTTAACACTATAATGGGTGTTACGCTTAAACAAAAAGTATTGGCTTGGAGCAGTGCAGATTATGACGATTTCATCATTTATGATTGGACCTTTATCAATAATGGGAATACTGATGATGATGATGAAATAGAACTTCCAGGGCAGAATTTGGAAGATGTTTACTTTATGCGGATGAATAATTTTTATTCTCCAGGAAGAGGTGTCCCTTGGTATAGCACCTATGGAGAAAGGGTTGGGGATTCGTTACGAATGATGTACGGTTATCCTGCTCGTGGATCAAATTCTGATTATGATGATTTTGGCGATCCCGATAAATCTAAAGATTTTATCAATACTCCATTCTATGTTGGCGAAGCTTTTCTACACGTTGACAAATCTGCAAGTGATAAATCTGATGATGTCACACAACCTCGAATGACGGGTGTAAATACTGTAGAGATTTTCTGGCTAAAATTTGAAGCTTCGAGCCATAGTTCCAGTGAATTAGAAAATCTATATGAAGTTTTACAGTATGGATTTGGTGGACCTCTATTCAATTTCGAATATCAGACAGAAAATGTTTATGANGANACTTACCACTCTCATAGAATGGATGAGCAAGGCTATAAATATCCAATAGAATTTCCATGGTGGAATTGGCGAGCAATAGCCCACACTTCTTCCGGTCCATATGATCTTGCATTTGGCGACAGCATTCGGTTTGTTTATGCATTTGTTATGGGAAGTATTTCACCAGAGAAAGGACGGGAATTAGGTAAGGCATGGAATCAAGGAACTGCTTCATGGGATGGCGAAAACAACTTACCCCCTCAATATTTAGTTCACCCTGATTTATATGATGATGATAATGATTATGCCAAAGATTGTTGGATAGCTACGGGGAAAGATTCATTATTTAATAATGCATGGGCAGCACAATACGCAGTTCAAAATAATTATGAACTCCCTGTTCCTCCACGAGCACCGTCTGTTGATGTTCGCAGTTTACCTGACCATATTCAAATTAATTGGGGGGAAGAATCGGAAGAGGCAGCAGATTTTTNGGGCTATCGGGTTTATCGCAGTATCGGNAGTGCTGATTCATCCTTCACAANAATTTTCGAATGTGGTGGTAATTCCGGTGTCCCTGTCACTCATAGCTATAATGATACTTCCACACAGAGAAGTGTCGCTTATTTNTATTATGTGACAGCTTTTGATGATGGTATATCAAACGCGCCTAGNCCAAACGGAGAAGTCCGCAGTCTTGAAAGCGGTTGGAATTTGAATCGAACNCGGGCAGCAGCTTACAGGTCACGTACTCCGGGTACACTTGAAACAGTCCGTGTCGTGCCTAATCCATTAAATGTGAACGCCAATAATTTCCCAGGAGAACCTAATAAAATTGTGTTTATGGATGTTCCAGCATACTGCACAATTAATATTTATACAGAGAGTGGGGACCTTGTAAAAACGATCAACCATGATTCAGGTTCAGGAGATGAAATATGGGGAGGAAACATTCTTGATCTCCAGACTGTATCAGATAGCGGGCAATTACTCGTTAGTGGNCTTTATATTGCCAAAATTACCGATAATGAATCTGGGGATATGGCTGTAACTAAATTTGTTATTATCAGATGAAATTAAGATTGATTACTCTTTTTAATTTTGAGAAATCTATGGCTAAGGTAATTAAGGTTATCATTTTTACGTCTTTAGCAATAGGTATAACTCATACAAAATTAAATGCTGAGTTAATTAAAGTTGCTCAATCGGGTTATCAATTTTTAAAAATAGATGCGGATGCACGGGCAGCAGGAATGGGAGGTGCCTATACGCTTGTTGGTTCGGGCGCAAGTTCAATGTTCTATAATCCCGCAGGAATGACTGAGGGTTCTCATAAACTTGATTTTTTTAGTACTCAAACAAACTGGCTCGCCGATATTCATTATTATTCGCTGGGAATTACAAAAAAATTAGGTGGTTTTGGTACAATTGGGTTCAGCATGCTATCATCGGATTATGGCNAAATAATAGGTACTCGGGTTGAAGATAATACAGCTGGATTCATTGAAACCGGAAATGTAAATGTTACAGCATCTGCATTGGGAGTTTCTTTCGCAAAGGGTCTTACTGACCAGTTTTCGGTGGGAGGGCAAGTAAAATATGTAAGTCAAAANCTTGGNAAAACACTNATACCTGATGGTTCAGAAAAATTAAATGAAACAGACGGGCTTGCTTACGACTTTGGTACTATTTATTACCCGGGGTTAAAAAGTTTCCGTTTTGGAATGGGAGTGAGAAATTTTTCAAAGAATTTCAAGTATGAAGATGATTCATTTCCTCTTCCTCTTACATTTACAATGGGAGCTGCATTGGATTTGATGGACTTATTTACTCGATTTGGGGAAGACCATAATTTGCTTTTTGAATTAGATGCGGTTCACCCTATCGACTACTCAGAAAGGGTAAATATTGGATGTGAATATGGATACCGTAAAATGATATTCTTACGTGGTGGCTATAAATTTAATCACGACACTGAGGGCCTTTCTTTAGGCCTGGGCTTTTCATTAAAGCTTTCCGGAATATTAACAAAGGTAAACTATTCATTCAATGACGCTGGAGACTTTCATCCTGTAAATAGAATTTCACTGGGTATTTCATTATAATACTTATTACTAATTTTCTTATTAAAACAAAAAAGACAGGAAAGATGAATACTATATCAAAATATTTTTATCTAACCCTATGTATCTNNATTCTGATTAATTCAAATATTTTAAAAGCAGATTGTGTGGTATTTACGAAGCCAGATTCTGCCGACTGGACTATGGAAGAGTACCAGGACCGCATCACAGATAATGTATGGATTACCCGCAAGCATAACCAAAGTCTGTTTAACATTGCTCAGGAGGATGGTTATTCAGGTTCCAATGGATCTCCAGTAGGTACACTTTGGGCTGGCACAANNACGGNAAACGCAGATTCCNCTAGCTATACNAGTTTNGTATCCATGCACGGCGGGTCACCACAATTAATCATTGGAGATACCGTTTCTCTTTATTTGCCGGACGATAACCTTTACTTCGACGTAACTTTCATATCTTNTTCCGGGAGCAATAACGGTGGTGGATTTTCATATATTCGTACATCTGTAACCTCATTGGATTTAGATCATCAATTGAATCCAATTAGATTTACTCTAACAAACAATTTTCCAAATCCATTTAATCCCGTTACAACGTTTACCTACCAACTACCAGAGTCAGTTCCGGTTTCACTACAGGTTTACGATATAAAAGGAAGGAAAGTNCTNAATATAAATGAAGGAATTAAATCTTCTGGTAGACATCAGGTTACCCTAACTGCTTCAAAACTTTCGAGCGGAACATATTATTGCGTGTTTACTGCAGGAGGCTTTCAAAAAACCCAAAAATTGATGCTTTTAAAATAAATACAGAGAGTGTCTTTAGAGAGCCGCTCTCATTTATAATTATTTTAGCAATAGCATTTTTATCCTCCGGTTGTTAACGAGAAACTCTCGATTTCTACTCCTCATCCCATAAACAAAAAACCCCACGAGTGTGGGGCTTGATGTTATTATTTATTAATATTTTTATTGATCCCTGGCTGCAATCCTCCTGGAATAGCCCATAACGTACTCTGTCTGTGCATCCGTAAGGCCAANCCGGTCCTTAAAATAGATTTCAATCCTGGGGTTCATTTTAAAATTTTCCCCATCCGTTTTTGCTGCATGAACCAGTCTGAGCATTCCACCTAGAACAGCATCAAGCTGGCTTGCGGGAATCCCNTGATCCAGTAATCCATTTTTGATAAGGCCAAGGTCACTGATCCCTAGCTTTTCATAGTGATTTTCCATAATAGGGTCACGTCTTTCAGTCCTGGTCCCTGCCAGCCTGGCCCTTAAACCGGCGTAGCGTTTATCAGCCTGCTCCCGGGTTATTTCGCCACGCTCAACGGCTGCTTCCATTCGTTCTCGCAATCCTTCCCACCTGGCCCGATCTTCTACACGGCTTTTCCCAACGATTGAACTTTGGGCTGTGAGAATTAAAGGAAGTGCCAGTATAATTATTTTGCTGATATGTTTCATATCTTATATCTCCAAGTTGAAAAAATAAAGTCCCAGAAATGTCGAAACTTTATTTGAATTAAACAATGGAATAATCAGGGTCTCCCATTTTCATCATCTTCGCATTCTTCCCTGACAGCATCCATCTCTTCTTCATTATTAATGGTAACTGTTACATCACCTTCATCTGTTTCATACACAATATCAACCGGGTATTCCAGTTCTGGTCTGACCTCTTCATACCCTTCATTTTCATCATACCAGTCTTTCAGTTCATCCCAGTTGCCTTCATCATCGGTCTCAACCGTGATGGATGAACCATCAGGCATTATAAATGTGATTGGATAGACCAGTTCAAAACATTCTCTCTTTCTACCCCAGCCATCTCTGTCCGCGTAGCACTCACCGTAGGCTTCACGCATTTCTTCGTCACTATTAATGGTTATGCTTTCTTCTTCAAAAAAGATAACAACNGGGTACTGCAGGGCAGGTCTTTCTTCTGCACCAGGATTGGCTTCATACCAAGCCTTGATTTCTCCCCAGCCATCCTCATCATCGCTTGTAACAGTAATGGTTGAACCATCAGGCATATCAAAGGCCACAGGGAAAACCAGTTCAAAACATTTCCAGTCTTCTTTATTGCCATCATCTCTATCCCAGTGTCGGCCTTTTCTTCCCCAATCATTGGGGTCAAGTTTTCTGCCTTCCAGGTTAAAATAGACTTCATTACGGTGACCGGATCTATGTCCCCTTCCAGCGAGTTCAACTTCATAGCCCAGACCAGATGCTTTACTGGCACCTATCCCATCGTATTCAATTTCATTTTCTACGACAGTTCTTGATTGGCTTGGCAATTCATCCAAATCGATATCAATCTTATTGGCTTCTATGATTAACTGGATCAACTCCGCATCTGAGATTGTATCAGGATCATCAGGCCCAAACTGGCAACTGCTCATTACCAATATAATTGGTAANANAAGGATTCTTATTTTGGCTTTCATATTTCTCGTTTTCTTTTTATGAATTTTATTAAATAGGTTATATTGTCAGACTATATTTTCATAAAATTAGTTTCCATAATATTCTTAATCAATATTTACATTAAAATGTATAATATTATAATAAAATTGGGCAAATAAAACACAGTGTCAGATAATATAATACCGCCAGAAGATCTCAACATTGAGAAAATATTTCAAGATGCATTCANAACTATGGTGGACCAGATCGTTGCTTGCATTGTAAATACAATTTTAGTTGGAGTTAGTTGCGTTTTTTTGGGTATCACTGTCATTGGGCTTTTAGCCATACCGGCAGTGATAGGCGGATACGTAGAATCTATGATCCGAATGGCCAGGGGCGAAAAAGTAGGGATCGGAGATTTTTTTAAAACTGGATTTAACAGGTTTGGGACGCTCCTGGGTGCATCCATTCTCTCTTTCCTGGGAATAGTTATTGGATTCATTTGCCTGATCATTCCGGGAATTTATTTAATGATTCGCTGGTATTTTCTTTACCAGGTTATTGTTGATAGAGATGCTAGTGTATTTGAATCCTTTAAACAATCCGCTGACATGGTAACTGGCCAGTTCTGGATTATTCTAACTTTGGTTATTTTAATCGTAGTTATTCAAGCTATCGGGGGATCGATTCTTGTGGGCACCCTTGTTACCATCCCTTACACGTCTCTGCTGACAGCTCATTTTTATTTGGTCCTTAACAGGGAAAATACANAGCAGGTTGAAATCATTACCTGAGCAATATCATTTTCCTGCTTCGGCTCCTGTTCTCGTTTATAACCTTAAAGAAGTAACCCCCGCTGGTGACCGGACGGCCATCCTGGTCCAGTCCATTCCAATGAAGTATATGATCACCCTCCTCCAGTAACCTATTATTCCATTCCCTTACATTTTCACCTTTTATACTATAGATCACTACTCTGTACTCCCCAGGTTTGGTTACAGATAAATTAATGTTTACATTAGGATTAAATGGATTCGGATAAGGCGTCCCAAGCATAAACTGGTCCAAAATTATAGAATCATCAATGGAACTGTTGACAGATTCAAATGTGATCCGTTCTATATTAAAACCTTCTTGCACGATCTGTATCTTTAAGAATTGTTCTCCACTTGAAACTTCAACGTCCGGGATAACCATATTCTGCCATTCATACCATCCTCCTGTACCGGGAACATCAATAACACCCAGATTTGTACCATTCAATTGTGCAAAGAATATTCCTCCGGATGATGGAGCAGCGACTCTTATCTTTACATCATAAGTGCCTGGAGTCACATCCTGTATAGTAAATCTCAACCATTCACCAGCATCTGTCCATCCTACATTATAAGGCAATCCATCAGAGTCTCCATTTGCTTCTATATCCACCCCATCATTTCTGAATGACCAACCATCATTATAGTTACCATCACCATTATTATAATAATCACTATCCGTATATGATAGACCCCATGCTCCAATATCATATTCCACTGCAGGAATNATCCCAGGAATACTGTGANTAGAATAAGGTTTGGATATTTCACCATATTCCGGATCAGTNAGNGAAGCAATCACCCCAGGNAAAAAATCACAATTCTCNAGCTTTAAACTATTAGCAAATCCAATAAGNGCAGCNTCTGCGTAAGTAGNAGANGGTTGAGACCCATTGCCNCTCCAATAATTGATAAGTGTCTGGTATTGAGGCGTGACAACAGCGGAAAANGGACTTGAGATNTTTTCTACTTTCTTNTGTGTCCAAAAATTCCAACCAATATTATTTTCTTCCAAGAGAGTGAAGACCTCATAATACCAGTGATTAGAATTCTCACCAGACTCTCCCATCCAAAGAGGGATATCATATTGATTGCTCATNCTGATGTAAGACTGAATAGTCCCAAGTGATGTCTCNCCCCAGTATTTGTGGAAAGAGTAAGACATATTATCGTCCCAAGGAGGNGTNAGACCTGAAAAATCTGTACCATACCAGTTNCCTTCGATATATANAATATGATTGTTGTCNACTTCCCTAATTGCATCNGTNATATCTATATATAATTGTCTAAACTCTTCTANGCCAACACCTCCTGGCAGNACAGGCTCATTAATCAGATCATATCCTCCTATCAATGTCTCTTCCGAATAATAATTTGCGATCTCCTGCCANATCTGTATAGTAAGTTCCTTGTTCTCTTCTTCTAACCATAAACGCGCTGTNCCATCACTGTCACTAATNGGNCCTCCATTTTGACCGCCTGGNGCACAGTGCATATCCAAAATGATATACATATTATATGGTTCGCACCAGGTTATNAANTCGTCAATGATCTCATAACCAATTGGTGTATCTGATTCTGANTCANTGTAAAACTGTTTATAATGAAAAGGTATTCTTATGTGGTTAAAGCCCCATTCCGCAATCTGATCTATGTCTACTTGGGCTACATAATTATCTATATAAAGAGCCCAGAATTCTGCTGCTAGTTCAGTACCAATAAGTGACTCTACATGTTCTTCGATCTGTGTTGGTGATTCAAAACCATCTATCCAACCCTGATTATGCAACATATACCCTTCTGGGACAAGCCAGCCTCCCAATCCAAATCCTCTCAGCAATATAGGTTCTCCGTTACCTTCCACGATCTGACCATTCTCAACATGGAGAAAGCCCTGGGAAAACAGCACACTGCAGAAAAACAAAGTTTGTAAAATCAGTCGCACGCTGAACACTCCCCAAAACAAATAGGGGCCAAGGTTGTATCTGAAACCACAATGGATAACCATCTATCATTGTACTGTCCCACACCACACTCACTGGTAAGGACTTCCCACCCTCCGGACCAGGTATCGGGGTAATGACCATTCCTGAACTTATAGGTATAGCTGGAATTGGGTGGCAGGGCCAACGTGGCTTCCCAGATACTTGTGTCAGATACGGGCTGCATCTGTAAACCGCCGGGCTGACCTGAGCTTATATTACCGCCGGATAGCCACACACCTGTTCCGCTTACAGTTTCATTTTTCATGTCCACTTGGAATTTAACCTGAACATTATTGAAATTTTCGGACATCTTATACACCCGGACATAATCCACCAACATTTTCATGGGGAATGCACTGGGGTCAATTCCCTGGGCACCGCCCCAGTCACCACCAATCGCCAGATTCAAAATGATATAATGCGGCTCATCAAAGGGCCATTTTCCCACATCCCCATTACTGTCATTGTATACGAAAAAATAAGATTCATTATCAACCAGATAATGTAAATAAGATGGGGTCCACTCTAATGAGTAGACATGGAACGAATCTGTAGCAGTTTCAATAAAAGTAGTTCCAGATTTCTGGGTATTATTCATATGGTTATGATCTTCTGTATGGATTGATCCATGGATTACACCATCATCAAATCCCACATGTTCCATGATGTCTATTTCCCCGCATTTTGGCCAACCAACCGAAGAAATATTTTCACCCAGCATCCAGATAGCAGGCCAGGATCCATTCCCTTTGGGCAGCTTTGCCCGAATATCAAACCGTCCGTAGGTCCAGGAAACCTTATCATCAGTGTTTACTCTTCCCGATGTATAGTCTGCATTGTAAGCCGTTCCAGTATAATCGGTCCCATAATATCCCGGCTCGGTCAAGCCCTGAATAACAAGGTATCCATCATCAAGATATAAATTAGTGTCACGGTTTGTATAGGCCTGTTGTTCATTGTTGACCCAGCCCGGCCGCCATCGTAGTTTATTCCACTGGGACTCATCTATTGCTTCACCGTCAAACTCATCTGCCCAAACCTGTTCCCATTGTGAAACAATAATCCCACCTTCATCAATTATACCATCTTTTTTCTCTTCGTTCTCAGTGCAACCCAACGTCACGGTCAGTATCATTAAAATCAGGTGTATTCTGAACATCATTATTATTTCAGGTAAACAATTTTTTTAGTTTTTGATAGATCTTTGTTTCGCACTCTTAAAAAGTAAGTGCCGGCAGAAACCGTTTTGCCGTACTGGTTAGTACCATTCCAGCGAATTTTCTTTTTACCTCTATCCAAAAATTTATTTAAGCCTGAAGCGATCAATTGTCCCCGAATATCATAGATTGAAAATTGTACTTCCCCTGGCTGGTCCAGCGAGATCGGCACCACCACATTGTGGTTAAAAGGATTCGGATATGCATGTCCTACAGAGATAGACCCAGGAACATAATTTAATTCAATATCCAAGGGGTCACCATTATAGCCCGTGTTACTGGGAGTAGTCATGCACAGAATCATGTGGCCGTACTGAAAAACAACATTCTCTTCAATGAAGTCTACATTATTATTATCAAAGGTATGGGTTGCTTTTTGCCAGCGTTCAGTATTCCAACTATCAAAATCATCTTCCCACAGCAGGATGAAATTATTATCCGTACCCGTATTGCCTGAACCGGCTACGTAGGCATAATACTTTACCCAGTCATAAAAGGCATAGACTGGCAGAATATCCGAATCAAACTCTCCCACCCAGTCTACCCAAGTTGGCTGCCAGATATTCATCATAATCTTCTGGTAATGGTAGAGGGAATCTGCGTAAAAATTGTCAACCCACCGAATCACCTGTTCATCAACAAAAAAAGCGACATAATCCGGAGTCCATTCAAAGGCATAGGTATGAAAATCTTCATGAGGGTTAATACCAATATCAACTAACTCAGGTAAGTCCCATCCGTTTTGGATAATCAAGTTTGTTTGTACTTTATCGTCATGATTACCCAGCCACTCTAAATCTATTTCATTCCAATGCTGTGAACCAGTGAGCCCATCAGACCAAAAATCCCGATACGTAAAAAAAGAGCTTACTACACCGCTCCCTGCTGCAGATTTCATCCTAACTTCATATCTACCATATCGATATGTATCTATTGTCCTAAGTTCACCGCCACGGTATGGTTTTGCGACTAGTATTGAACCTGAAATAATGAAAATTAGAATATTATTTAAATAAAATCTCTGCATAGTATTTTTCCATCTTTTGAAATATGTATAGTTCTCATTTAACCAATAGAATTTTCTTTGTTTTTATATCAGTATTATGGACCAGCTTGGCAATATATAGTCCGCTGGATAGATCTCCACTAGACCATACTACCTGATGATTACCAACCGTGCTGTAGCCTTTAATAATTTGAGAGACCTGCTGCCCCGTAACAGTATACAAGGTAAGTTCCGATTTACCCTGATTAGATATAGAATAACGGAAAGTAGTGGATGGATTAAAAGGATTTGGGTAATTCTCGAATATATCTATTTGACCTTCCCGTAAAATAATATCTGGGCCTGTTTCAAGTGAAAATATTGAATCCTGTTCAATGACCATTGCGTTTAAAAAAGGACCGGCATATTCGTAACCTTCTCCATAGTCCACTGCAGAAAAATAGAAATCTAGGATACCGTCATCTACCCTTATGCCCGTCAAAGTAGTGTCAAAAGCATTATACTGTCCTGCAAGAGTATAGACATCCAAAGCAGACACCCACATTGAATCTTCAGCAAAAATATCAAAAGACCGCTCTCCCCCATCATTATAATAATTTTCAGATAACTTTATGGTTGTGGAATATATACCATTGGGGGCTCGTACTTTATAAGAGACAACCCGGTTAAGGGATGAACGGTAGATGTCTTCCTGGGTGGTATTATTGATTTCTTCATCTGTAAACTGATAATTCCCATTCATATATCCGTACTCTACGGATGATGACCATAATTGATCGGAAGAATAATCGTCAAAACCACCACCTGCATTATTGAACATTAAGGGAAAAGATAAGGGCTGGGGCATATCAATCTGCAGCCATTCACCCAATTGTGTATTTGGGGGCTGGGCATCATCTTTAATTCCAAGCAACGTAAGATTGTATGTACTATCCGGCATGAGCCCTGATACATTCAGTTTAACGGTGCGCTGGTTTGGCATGAGAGTTGCAGAAAGTACCGAAACACCGGTTATAAAATAATTGTTCACCATCTGAGACGATTCGGGATCCAGTTCTTCACTGAACCGCACTGTGATTGTATCTCCCTTGGCACGGGCCCATAATCCATAAGGTTTTGTTTGATCCTGATATCCAATATGCTCATCATCGGTTAAGCAAAGGATCAGGTACCCATCATCAAAAACCGCATTTTCCGTAATAAAGATAGATTGGTTACCGTTCCAGGTATGGTTATCACTTTTTTCCCACCGAGTCGTGTCAAATTCAGAAAAATCGTCCTGCCACTGGTGTGTAAAATCATTATTGGTCCCTGTGTCACCGCTGCCTGGGGTGTAGGAAGCGTAACGCACCCAGTCATAGTATGCAAACCGTGGCAGCACACGCTCATCCCAAAATCCAACCCAATCATCATAAACAGGGTTCCAAATATTCATCATAATTTTTGCCGAATGGTTTAAATCTTCTACATGGTCAGCCGTTTGCCTGTATACTTCTTCACCATTGATAAACCAGGCCACATAGTCAGGTGTCCACTCAAAACCATACTCGAAAAAATCCAAATGGGTATTAAAAGGATTAAAATGGGTTCGCAGGTGGCTGGTATTGGTGATCGTATTCATATCCACTACCCTTGGGAAACGTCCCAGAAGTTCAATATCAATCTCCACCCAAGGTGTATTAGGATAGTCATCATTATAAACAAAAAAGCTGGATACCAAGCCCTCGCCCTGGGCTGGTTTATATCGCGCTTCAAATTTTCCATATAATAATGAATCAAGCGTGCGAAGCTCAGCTCCCCGTTCTGCTCCCATCAGCAAGATAGATAATAATAAGTAATATATTATGTGAGATTTAATCATCTAATTTACTCTTTGAGCCATAGTCTAAACGGTTATCTGTTGTAATGATCGGGAATAATGGTACCATAATAGGGTAGGGTACACCTTTTTGAGTAACAACCATATCGGTAGCCGT
>PBCV01000013.1:0-9576 GCA_002717915.1 Fidelibacterota bacterium
TGAATTTAATGTTGAATTGATCACACCGATCGCCATGGATAAGGAACTTCGTTTTGCAATCCGTGAAGGCGGTCACACTGTAGGTGCTGGTGTGGTTACTGATATATCTGAATAGGATCAATTACAATGGCTGGGAACAGTAAGAGAGCGATCGTGCAGATAGAAAGTACAGCGGGAACAGGATATCGGTATACGGTTACAAAAAGTAAGAAAAATCATCCTGGTCGTATTGAATATAAAAAATACGACCCTGTTGTGAGAAAACATGTTGTTTTCAAGGAAACAAAATAGGTTGCAGGAGTGAAATTTAGATTGCTCGTGCATTTGATAGGAGAGTAGCTCAATTGGTAGAGCAACGGCCTCCAAAGCCGTAGGTTGCAGGTTCAAGTCCTGTCTCTCCTGCAGAAATTGAGTTGGTCTCAAGAATATTAATTCTCATTAGAGAAAATAAGATTTTAGGAATATAGAATGTTTAAAAAACTTCAGCAATTTTTAGCTGATGTAAACTTTGAGATGAATAAGGTCTCCTGGCCAAACTGGGAGGCATTAAAAGGGTCTACGTATATCGTTTTATCCCTATCTCTGATTTTGATTCTGTTCCTGTTTTTCGTGGATTTACTTTTGTCAAAAGTTCTGAATTTCATTCTTTAATAATGGATTGGTATACACTACGCGTCATCTCCGGTAAGGAAAAAAAGATCAAAGAAGCCATTCTTTATGATGTCTCAAATTCAGAAATGAACGAGCAGATTAGCGATGTATTGGTTCCTTCAGAGAATATTATTGAAATGCGAGATGGAAAGAAAAAAGTCAAGGAGCGGGTTTTTTTCCCCGGATATCTACTTATTCGCCTGGAAATGAATAAGGAAACACGATATCTCCTTGAGAGCGTCAATGGTGTGATTTCGTTTGTTGGACCCAAAGGGGAGCCTCAACCTCTCAAACCGGAAGAGGCACAGCGTTTTCTTGGCGATTTTGATGGTGGTGATGGCCCTCTAAGGGTAACGGAGGCAGCTCCCTACAAGGTTGGTGATCCTGTCAAAGTTACAGATGGTCCCTTCTTGGATTTTTCAGGGCTCGTTCAGGAAGTGAATCATGATAAACAGAAATTGAAGGTCCTGGTAAGCATATTTGGGCGTCAAACCCCTGTAGAGTTGGATTATCTCCAAGTAAAATTGGAAAGTTAAAAAAGGTTAAATGATAACATGGCTAAAAAAGTCACAGGATTTATAAAACTGCAAATAAAGGCAGGGCGGGCTAACCCTGCGCCGCCTGTGGGGCCCGCACTGGGTCAACATGGTGTGAATATCATGGAATTTTGTAAAGCGTTCAACGCAGATACGCAGGATAAAATGGGTGATTTAATCCCCGTTGAGATTACGGTATATGCGGATCGCAGTTTTACATTTATTACAAAAACTCCCCCTGCAGCAAGATTGATTTTAAAAGCAGCTAAAGTTCCCAAGGGGTCCGGCGAACCAAACCGAGAAAAAGTAGGTTCAGTTACTGAAGATGATTTACGCTCCATTGCAGAAATTAAGATGGAAGACTTGAACGCAAATACCATTGAGCAGGCTGTCATGATGATTCGAGGAACCTGTGTTTCCATGGGTATAGAAGTGAAAGGGTAAAAGTAGGAATGAAACAGACAAAAAATATGACTGCTGCTGTAGAAAAATACGATAGAACAGCCACATATTCTTTAGCCGATGCGGTTGCGCTGATGCAAGATCTTAAATATTCAAAGTTTGATGAAAGTGTCGATCTGGCGATCAATTTGGATGTGGACCCAAGGCATGCAGAAGAAAACATCAGGGTGACCACACCTTTACCCCATGGAACCGGGAAATCTGTAACTGTTCTGGTATTGGCATCTGGACCAAAAGAGAAAGAAGCTCAGGAAGCAGGTGCGGATTATGTAGGGAATAAAGAGTATTTGACAAAAATAAAAAATGGCTGGACAGACGTAGATAAGATTGTTGCTACACCGGATATGATGGGTGA
Source organism: Fidelibacterota bacterium (assembly GCA_002717915.1). Taxonomy (GTDB): domain Bacteria; phylum Fidelibacterota; class Marinisomatia; order Marinisomatales; family UBA1611. Next base: position 2,005 of record PBCV01000013.1, read on the forward strand.
ACTTGGGAAACTTGGAAAAATTCTCGGACCTAAAGGACTAATGCCCAATCCGAAAAGTGGTACTGTTACCATGGATGTGGGCAAAGCAGTTACAGATTTAAAAGCAGGTCAGGTTGAGCTCAGAGTAGAAAGCACTGGTATTATCCATGTAACCTGCGGAAAAATTTCATTTGATAAAGAACATTTAGTTGAGAATATTGAAAAAATATATGATACAATTATGAAAGCCCGGCCTGCATCTGTTAAAGGACAATACTTTGAAAAAATGACACTTTCTTCTACCATGGGGCCCGGGATTCTGATTGACCATGGAGCAATAAGGTAAGTATTATGCCCAGTAAGAAAAATACAAAACAGGTTAAAGCATTGTCGGAAACCTTTTCAAAGGCAAAGGCAGTATACTTTACCGAATATCACGGACTGAATGTCGGGGAAATAACAAAACTGCGCAGTGAATTTTTTAAAGCCGATGTGGAATATAAAGTGGCAAAGAATACTCTGATCAAACTGGCTGCAGAAGAAAATAAGATCACTGGTCTTGAAGGAATGTTTAAGGGGTCTACTGCTATAGCCATCGCCTATGATGAACCTGTTGCACCTGCAAAAGTGATCAAAGAATTCACAAAAGAAAATGATCTCCCTAATGTAAAGGGAATCTTATTTGATGGTGAATTTCTCCCCGGAGAAGAATTTAAACGGTTGGCCGATCTCCCAAGCAAAGAAGAACTCCTTGCAAAATTGGTGGCAATGCTAAACAGCCCATTGCAGAAATTGGTCTCCACGTTAAATGCTCCACTGCAAAATGCTGTTGGGGTATTAAATAGTTTAAAAGAACAGAAATCTTAATCAAACAAGTAAGGAGTAGTTAACATGGCAGTGACTCGAGAAGATGTCCTCTCATATTTAGAAGAATCAAATATGGTGGAAATCTCTGAACTTATCAGTGAAATAGAAGAAAAATTTGGTGTAACCGCAGCAGCCCCTGTTGCCGTTGCTGCCGCACCTGCTGCGGGTGGTGATGCAGGTGAGGAAGCGAAAACCGAATTTGACGTAGTACTTAAATCAGCTGGACAAGCGAAGATTAATGTAATTAAAGCTGTCCGCAGCATTACAGACCTAGGATTGAAAGAAGCTAAGGAGTTTGTTGATTCTGCGCCGAAAACGCTTAAAGAGGGCGTTTCTGAAGCAGAAGCTAATGAAATAAAAGCGAAGCTTGAAGAAGCAGGCGCTGAAGTTGACCTTGCCTGATTCAACTCATCATTTCTTTCATTCTTTTTCTAACTAAATACCGGGAGGCTTAATTGAGAGCCACTACGAATCAGTCCGCTGAGAGAGAATCTTTTTCAAAGATTCCCGCCTTCGTGGATGTACCAGATCTTCTTTCTATTCAAACTTGGGCTTATCAGCAATTTCTGCAGGAATGGATTCCGAATGAAGCCCGTAAACCTATCGGCCTTGAGGGAGTTTTCAAGAACGTTTTTCCAATCGAAGATTCACATCGGAATTACATACTTGAATACAAAAACTACTTCCTAGGCCAGCCAAAATACAGTCCAAATGAATGTATGGATCGCGGTGTTACTTACTCAGCACCGCTGCGCGTACGTCTAGCATTGCATATCACAGATGAAAATAATAAGAATGAATATGCGCAAAGCATTGAACAGGATGTTTATTTTGGGAATATTCCCTATATGACGGATAAGGGTACGTTCATTATTAATGGTGCTGAACGTGTTATCGTATCCCAGCTGCAGCGTTCGCCGGGTGTTTTCTTTGATGAGTCGATTCACCCAAACGGAACAAAGCTCTTTCAAGCGCGCATTATACCAGCCCGTGGATCCTGGGTAGACTTTACAACAGATATTAATGATTGCTTATTTGTGATTATTGATCGACGCAGGAAGTTCCCTGTTACCATGCTTCTCAGGGCGTTGGGATATTCCACCAACACGGATATTTTCAATGCCTTTGGATCCACAAAATCACTGGATCCAAAGAAGGAAGAACTCAGTACTTACATCGGTGCCACAGTTACAGAAGATGTGGTTGACACCCGCACGGGTGAGATTTTCTTTGAAGGCGGTACGGAATTGACTGCAGAAAATGTTGAATCGTTGAAAGAAGCGGGTATCAGCGGTATTCGAGTTGTAGACCGGAATAAGGATTTCCATTCCATGCTTTTGTTAAACACCATTGAAAAGGACCCGACCCGCAGTACGGAAGAGGCCCTGGAAGTTGTGTATCAATTGATTCGATCAAGTGAACCTCCAAATTTAGAAACTGCACAAAAGTTCATTGAACGCATATTCTTCAGCCCGAAAAAATATGATCTGGGCCAAGTGGGTCGTTACCGTCTCAATCAACAATTCAATTTGGACATTCCGGTTGAAGATACGGTTCTTACTATGGATGATATTATCCAGGTGATTCACTTTTTAATTGATATGCGTAAGGGTGAACGGGGGATTGATGACATAGACCATTTAGGCAATCGGCGTGTCAAAACAATTGGTGAGCAACTCACCAATCAATTCAGTGTTGCGCTGAGTCGGATGATCCGCACCATTCATGAAAGAATGAATTTGCGGGAATCAGAAAGTATTACCCCCCAGGACCTTATCAACTCACGAGTGGTGACAACAGTTATCAATACATTCTTTGGCACCTCACAGCTTTCGCAGTTTGGTGATCAAACAAACCCATTAGCGGAAATCACTCATAAGCGTCGGATCTCTGCTCTTGGACCGGGTGGCTTGACCCGGGAAAGAGCTGGGTTTGAAGTTCGAGATGTCCACTATACCCATTACGGGCGTCTCTGTCCCATTGAAACACCTGAGGGACCGAATATTGGCCTGATCTCGTCTTTAGCCATGTTTGCGGATGTGAATGATCATGGATTTATTGAATCGCCCTATCGAAAGGTAGAAAAGAGCGATTCAGGTCCCGTTGTAACCGATAATACTGAATATCTTTCTGCTGATGATGAGGATAGAGTTCTGGTAGCCCAGGCATCTACAAAACTAGATAATAAAGGAGTGATTGCTGAAGAAAAGATCCGGGCGAGAGTCAAAGGTGATTTCCCAATCGTCAGCCCGAATGAAGTTGATTATGTTGAAGTTTCACCCAACCAGATCTTAAGTGTTGCTGCTGCCTTGATACCTTTTCTTGAACATGATGATGCAAACCGGGCACTCATGGGTTCAAATATGCAGCGCCAATCGGTACCTTTGATGAAGCCGCAGGCACCGATTGTTGGTACGGGAATCGAAAGGAAAGTGGCAGTTGATTCCCGGTCAGCAGTCACGTCTCCTGTAGATGGAAGAGTGGTGTATGTGGATTCTGAAAAGTGCCTGATAAAAAGAAAAGATGTGATGGATTCACTGGCGCTTTATGAAGGTGAAAATATTGTCGATCTTAAATTCAAGAAATTTCACCGCACAAATCAAAATACAGTTCATAACCAGCGACCTCTTGTTTCAGAGGGTGTCGAGGTAAAAAAAGGTGATGTGATTGCTGATGGCGCTTCCACCGATCATGGTGAACTGGCATTGGGCTCCAACATTCGAGTTGCATTCATGCCCTGGAGAGGGTACAATTTTGAGGATGCAATCGTCATCAGTGAACGGCTGGTAAAAGATGATATCTACAGTTCAGTACACTGCAATGAAATAGAACTTGAAGTTCGTGACACCAAGCGCGGTCAAGAAGAACTTACTCCTGAAATTCCCAATGTAGGTGAAGAAGCCACCAAAGATTTAGATGAAAATGGTATTATTCGTCTGGGTGCACGTGTTGAAGAAGGGGATATCCTCATTGGAAAAGTTACTCCAAAGGGCGAAACTGACCCCACACCGGAAGAGAAACTGCTCCGTGCCATATTTGGGGAAAAAGCTGGAGAGGTAAAGGACGCATCTAAACGGGCTGAGCCTGGGATCAAAGGTGTTGTCATTAGGACCCAGCTTTTTGAGAAACAGGCCAAACGGACTAAGAAAGAAGAGCGTGAGCAAATCCTATTATTTCAAAAAGAATCAGCTGAGAAAAAAGTTCGGTTAAAAGAATCTCGGGATGAAAAATTAACGAATCTTTTAAAAGATCAAATTTCAAATGGTATCCGGGATTTGTCATCAGGAAAAACGCTCATTAAAAAATCCACAAAACTGACTCTTAAACGGCTCAACAGTTTCGATATGGAGAGATTTGCGCAGGATGATGCCTGGATAGAAAATAGGAGAGTATGGAAAAAAATCAAGGCAGTCTGGCGTTCTTTCAGAGAAGAATGGAAAAATATTGAAACTCAACTGGAGCGTAAGATCTTCAAACTCCGGGTGGGGGATGAACTGCAGCCGGGTATTTTAAAACTGGCGAAAGTTTTCGTAGCCCAAAAAAGAAAAATATCCGTCGGTGATAAAATGGCAGGACGGCACGGGAATAAAGGAATTGTTGCAACCATTGTGCCGGAAGAAGATATGCCATTTATGGAAGATGGTACTCCGGTAGATATTGTTTTGAACCCACTGGGTGTGCCTTCCCGTATGAATCTGGGACAGTTGTATGAAACCATGCTTGGTTGGGTCGGTGAAATCACAGGGCGGAAATTTGCAACGCCGGTCTTTGATGGAGCCACTCCCGAGGAGGTGGAAAAAGAGTTGAAAGACGCAGGCCTTCCATTAACAGGAAAAACAAGACTGATCGATGGAATAACAGGTGAATATTTTGATAACCCTGTTACGGTTGGGAACATCTACATGATGAAACTAAGCCATATGGTTGATGATAAAATGCATGCGCGTTCAACAGGACCCTATTCACTGATTACACAGCAGCCGCTCGGTGGTAAAGCCCAATTTGGAGGGCAGCGTCTTGGAGAGATGGAAGTGTGGGCTTTGCAGGCCTATGGCGCCGCACACACGCTTCATGAACTCTTAACTGTGAAATCCGATGATGTTGAAGGTCGTTCAAAAGTGTACAACTCCATTGTGCGCGGGGAACAGATGCCTGACTTCTCAGCGCCTGAATCTTTCAATGTTATGATCAAGGAATTGCAAGGTCTCTGCATTGATGTGGAACTGGATTAACCAAAGGAGAATTAATTTTGACTTACATACAATCAAACAGTATTGACACCTCAAAAGAATTTAATTCAATCACTATTGGATTATCTTCTCCCGAAAAGATTCTTCAACGGTCCTACGGTGAAGTCTTAAAACCGGAAACGATCAATTATCGCTCTTATAAGCCTGAAAAAGATGGCCTTTTTTGTGAAAAAATCTTTGGTCCGGTTAAGGACTATGAATGTCATTGTGGGAAATATAAAGGTATTCGTTATCGTGGCATTATTTGTGATCGGTGCGGCGTGGAAGTCACTCGTAAAAAAGTTCGCCGGCAGCGTATGGGACATATTACACTTGCTGTTCCTGTTGTCCATATATGGTACCTGCGGTCCATTCCAAGTAAACTGAGTTATCTTGCAGGAAAAAGTACCAAGGAGCTAGAACGGGTTATCTATTATGAAATGTTCATGGTGATTGAACCGGGTGACAGCGGTCTCGAAAAGTTTGAATTGATTGAAGAAGATGAATACATCGATATTGAACATCAATTTGGTTACATGGCCGTCTCAGAAGAAGACAGGGATAATGAAAATTATTTTTATGCTACTATGGGCGGGGAAGCAATGAAAGAAATGCTTTCCAGGATAAACATCATGGGACTTAAATCTGAGCTGATTGATATAGTCAAAACATCTAAATCCAAACAAAAACGTGGTGATGCACTAAAACGTCTAAAGGTAGTGCAGTCTTTTGTTCCTGACCCTACCAAGAAACGATTGAATAAGCCAGAATGGATGATCGTATCTATACTGCCGGTGATACCTCCTGAACTGCGTCCTTTGGTTCCGTTGGAAGGTGGCCGGTTTGCCGCATCGGATCTGAACGATTTGTATCGTCGAATTATTATCCGAAATAATCGATTAAAGCAATTAATGGAGATCAAAGCACCTGATGTTATTCTTAGAAATGAAAAGAGAATGCTCCAGGAAGCTGTTGATGCGCTTTTTGATAATAATCGACGTAAGACAGCCATTCGAAGTGGGTCACGCCGTCCATTGAAATCTCTTTCAGATATGCTTAGGGGTAAGACAGGTCGATTTAGACAAAATTTACTGGGTAAGCGTGTGGATTATTCGGGTCGGTCTGTTATTGTTGTCGGGCCCCAGCTTCAATTGCACGAATGCGGTATGCCAAAGAATATGGCGCTTGAATTATTTAAACCCCATATGATCCATGAGCTCATGGCTCGCGGGTACACTCAAACTCCCAGAAGTGCAAAACTTATGGTGGAAAATCGGGAACCTGTTGTGTACAAAGTTCTGGAATATGTTGTAGATGATCATCCTGTAATGCTAAACCGGGCTCCAACACTTCATCGCCTAGGCATTCAAGCTTTTCAACCGGTTCTCGTTGATGGCAAGGCTATTCAACTACATCCCCTGGTATGTTCTGCTTTTAATGCAGACTTCGATGGCGACCAAATGGCAGTGCATGTCCCATTATCGTTAGAAGCACAGATGGAAACCAGAATGCTGATGCTCTCCAGTCACAATATTCTTCATCCGGCAAATGGGCAGCCTATTGCTGTTCCTTCACAGGATATGGTGNTGGGATGNTATTACCTGACNCGACCTAAAANAGGNGATAAAGGNGAAGGGAANNTATTTGGNTCCATTGAAGAAGGTCTNNTNGCTTATGAAAATAAAGCAGTTGGNCTCCANGCGATTGTGGATGTACNNCACNAAGGNNAATGGATAAAGAAAACCACAGTTGGTAGAATTATTTTCAATTCNATACTNCCTGAAGANGTNNGCTATGTGAACGNTNTNATNNATAAAAATGNGTTAACCAAAATTGTAAATAATGCTTATTTACTTGTNGGAAATTTCNAAACNGTTTTATTTCTNGACCGTTTAAAGGATCTGGGNTTTGGAATGGCAACGNTTAGTGGNNCNTCCATNGCTATCAGTGANGTCNTAATTCCATCCATGAAAGATGATATTCTTAAAAANGCGCAAAATGAAGTGGATGNTATCAAAANTAAATTTGACCGNCACATTCTNACGGATGGTGAGCGCTATAATAAAGTNATTGACNTCTGGACCCATGCNACAACGGATATGGCTANNACNATGATGGATGCCCTNNAGGAAGACCGTCAGGGTTTTAACCCNGTATTNATGATGGCGGACTCAGGNGCACGNGGGTCTCAGGATCAGATCAAACAGTTAGCAGGAATGCGCGGATTAATGGCNAAACCNCAGAAATCCATGAAGGGNGGTGTAGGTGAAATTATTGANTCNCCTATNACATCNAACTTTAAAGAAGGATTNTCTGTCTTTGAATATTTTATNTCTACTCATGGAGCCAGGAAAGGATTAGCGGATACTGCATTAAAAACTGCGGATGCNGGGTATCTTACANGGCGCCTCGTTGATGTGGCGCAGGATGTNGTNACATANATCACGGATTGTGGAACGATCAACGGTATTGTTNTAGCTGACCTTAAGGANGGAGA